>CATZEP010000205.1 GCA_958418185.1 uncultured Collinsella sp. | reverse complement strand
TACGCGCCACTCTTGGTGTCAGAACACTGCCACTGATAGTTGAGCTTGCTCGCGTCGACGAACGCGCCGGACGCACCGCCCTTCTCCTTGGCGCGAGCTTTAGCGGTATCCCCCACCGCAAAGACGCTCGTGTTGTCCTTGGTGTTGATGATGGACACGGCCGAAATCTCGACCGCACCGGCCTGTTTGACCTTACTGGAAGTGGGCTTGCGCACCGTGTTGACGCCGGCAGTGGCCTCGACCTTAATGTACTTGCCCTCGAGGTCGTCGGTTACCGTGAGGGAAGCGCCCGTCGCGCCCTCGATCTTGGTGAAGCCCGAGGACTGCGAGGTGGATGCGGACCACGTGTAGGTAACCTTGGCGTCGGAGCCCGCGGGGCTCGACCAATCCTTGTACGGAGTCGCCGTAAGGGTATCGCCTATGCTCGGCGTGTCGCTACTGAGCTTGACGCTGCTAAGCTCCATCTGCCCGGCGCCCAACACGGGACCGGGGATGAAATTGGCATTGATGCCCGAGCCGGAAGAAACGGACGGACCATAGTAGTCCTTGCCATCAACCGTTACCTTGCAGATGAAGTATTTGCCTTCCATCGCGGCGGTGACGGTGAGCGACTGCTCGTGGCCTACGACCTCGGTGTAGTCGGCGACATTGCTGCTGGCCCTAACCGTGCCGGCAAGCCAGGTATAGATCCAGGTGCCGGGATTGGCAACGGACTCAGTCGAAGTGCCGTACCAGTCGTCCTCGACCTCGTCGTACATATTTGCCCAGAGCGTATCGCCCGCGCTGAGCGCGCCATACTTCGTGGAATACGAGTTGTCCATATCCTTGGCGTCCTGGATATAGACCTTAGCCTCGCTCGAAAGCGTTGTGGCGGACGCAGCGGCAACGGCATTCTTCTGCTCCGAATCAGCAGGCACCGCGGGAGAGCTCTCGGACTCAGTCGCGTTGTCTGCGGCGGTGTCATCGCCATTCGCGGCACTCGCAGTTGCGCCCTGATCAGCGTCGGCGCCATCGGCAGCACCGTTCGCACCGGTATCGGCGGCAGCAGTGCCCTCGTCGGCCGGCGCACCCTCGCCGCCCGTCGTAGCCTGGGTCACGGCCTCGGCAATGCCCTCGGCGCCCTCGGCCCAAAGTTGCGCCGGAGTGGTGCCAAAGGCCATCGCGAAGGCCAGGAACGCCACCAGACCGCGCTTGGCTACGCCGCGGGCAATCGCTCCATGGCGACGCCAAGAGGCGCGCTGGCACTCGTCCTCAAACATATCCATTTGTCTCCTATTGTCTGAACTTGGAGCATTGCCCAGCGGCTGCCCCACGTCATCGCGCACATTGCGCTCGAGTACCCCCATCGGGGTCCTCCTTCCCTCCAGAGCCCAACGCGTACCGGCGGCATGCGCCGCGGCCGCGTGCAAGATGGGAGGCGATCCGACTTAACCTTACCGACCCGGGCGCGCCGTCCGATCTGCAACGCGACCATCCCGGGCCAAGAGGAATTACGGTTACTGGTACAGCCGGGGATTTGCACCCCGATTCTCCCAAACGCGCAGGAAAACCGCGCATTCGTGCGTCTCCGCACCACCATCTAGGCCATCGATTATTACTGTCAGTATGGTATCACGCAAAAGGGCCCCGCACACAGGCGAAGCCCAAGGTAAAAGCTATGGTTTGCGATAGGAAGAACTGTCGTCGGACCTTGCAAGAACAGCTCGTTTCAAAACTATGACGGATTACGGGGCTGATTCAGCACTTCGCAACCATATCTACCATTTTCGAAAACCAACGACTCACCTACCTGCGGTTTTAAAAGCACGGATTCCGGCATGGTCGAGGTTCGGCACTCCAGCCCCGTAAACCGGCATAGTTTTATTCGGACCAGCCCACGCCGGCGCGACGCAAGGCAAAATGATCCATTTCCTCCGTCCCCCAGGAGTCATTAACGCTTGCCGCCGTGACTGTTGCGCCAGATCTCGCGGCCCAGCATCAGCGCCAGCACCAGCGCACTCACGTAGCCCATAAAGCCAATGACCGGGATACCAAACACAACCGGCTCGATGCGCGCGTAGTACACCACCGACGAACCGATAAACAGACCGGCGATCACAATTGCCATCGACATGCGGTCGATAATTCCACCCAGCTGCCGCAGCGCCTTATCGCTGCTCATGATCTGCGTGTTCACCTTAAGCTGGCCACGCGTGAGCATGCGCGACGCCAAGCCCAGATACTCGGCCGCCTCGAGCGAGCCTTTTGCCGCTCGATAGCTGCTCGCGGCAAGATCGCGCCCCATTTCGCGGACGCGCGCATAGGTGCTTTTCTCGTTTTTGATGTGCGTCTGGATGATCTGGATCATGTTGACGTTGGGCATGTACTCGGTCAGCAGACCCTCGAGCGTCACCATGCCGCGGGCGAACATCGTCACCACGCTCGGCAGCTCAACATCGTTTTTGCGCGCCAGATTTAACAGCGAGGTCAAAAACTCGCCGATATCAAGATCCTTAAGGTCAAGACCCGCAACGTCGGCGACGATAAAGTC
>CATZEP010000204.1 GCA_958418185.1 uncultured Collinsella sp. | reverse complement strand
AAACGCGAGGACCTCGCTGCCCGCGCCGCTGCCGAGGCGGCAGGGGAGAGCGCACCTGCCGCGGCCAAGTCCACCAAAGCCAACGCCGCCCAGGACAGCAGCCCCGCCGCGGCACCCAAGCCGGGCGAGGGCAAAAAGACCAAGGAGCAAAAGCGCGCTGAGGCACAGGCCCGCGCCGCGCTCAACAAAAAGCTCAAGGGCGTGCGCAACCAGCTCAAGAAGATCGAGACGGAGCTCGACAAAAAGCGCGCCCGCTATGACGAGCTTATGGAATTGATGGCAAGCGAAGAGCTTTATGCCGATCAGGACAAGTTCAACGCCGCGCTGGGGGAATATAACGGCCTTAAGCAAGAGCTGCCCAAACTCGAGGACGAATGGCTGGAGCTTTCCACCCAAATCGAAGAGGAGACCGCGCGTGAACTCTCGTAAAGCCGCTGCCGTGGCGATGAGCATCATCGCCATCGCCTGTCGCATCTGCGGCATCTTTATGAGCGCGATGACCGTGCTGCTGTGCTTTAGCGGCCTCACCGCCAAGTTGCAAATCGTTGGCTTTGTCGTTGAGCTTTCTCGCGCGCTGCCGGGTGCCATCGCCGGCTACGGCGTCATCACATCGCCTTTTGGCGGCGTGTTCCGTCTGGATTACGCCATCGTAGCCGTCATTTTGTTTGTGGCCGATTACCTGCTCACGCGCGCCTCGCGCCGCGTCCGCTAGGGGAGTGCAATGTCCAACAGCTACCTGATGAACCTGCTCGCCAGCGCCGCCGCCGTCATCGTGGGCATCGTGATCCACGAGAGCGCGCACGCCGCCGCGGCCTGGGCACTCGGCGATAAGACGGCCCGTTCGCGCGGCCGCGTCTCGCTCAACCCGCTCAACCACATCGACCCGTTTGGCACCATTCTCTTGCCGCTGCTGATGCTCGCCGCCGGCGGCCCGGTGTTCGCCTTCGCCAAGCCCGTGCCCGTCTACCTCAACAACCTCAAGCACCCCAAGCGCGACGAGGTCCTGGTGAGCGTGGCCGGCCCCGCATCGAACATTGCGCTGGCATGCCTTGCGGCCGCTCTCATGCACGCGACATACGGCAACCTCTACACCAGCATGTCCTTTGCTGTGGCATCACAAATCATGAACTTCGGTGCCACCTTTATTGTGGTCAACCTGTCGCTCGCGTTCTTTAACCTCATCCCGATCCCGCCGCTCGACGGCTCGTCGATTATCGTGCCGTTCCTCAAGGGCAAGGCGCTCACCAACTACTACCGCCTGCAGCAATACGCCATGCCCATCCTCATCCTAGTGCTGTATCTGCTGCCCATGTGGACCGGCATCGACGTGATCGGACGGTATTTCGACGTTACCGTGTATCCGCTGGCCGAGTGGCTGCTCAACTTCGCAATCGCCGGCATCTAAGGTAAACTTACAGGTCGACCGTGCAAAACGGTCGCAACATGCACCCAAACCGCGCCGCGAAGGCGCCGTCAAAGGAGGTCGAAGATGTCGTATCGCGTGTCGACGCAGGTCTACAGCGGACCGTTCGACCTGCTGCTGCAGCTGGTAACCCGCCAAAAAGTTGATATCGGTGCCATCTCGATCAGCGAGGTAGCCGAGCAATACCTTGCCGAGGCCGAGCGCATCGAGGCGCTGGACCTGGACGTGGCGAGCGACTTTTTGCTGGTCGCGGCAACTCTTTTGGACATCAAGGCCGCCTCGCTGGTGCCCCAGGAGGCCCCGCGCAAGACAGTCGACGATGACGAGGACGATGAAGACCTCGAGGAACTCAGCGCGCTCGACGGAGACGCCCTGCGCGAAGTCCTGATTCAGCGCCTGATCGCCTATAAGCAGTTTAAGGGCGCGGCGGCGGCCCTTGGCGCGCGTATGCAGGCCGAAAGCCGCATGCACCCGCGCGTGGCCGGCCCCGACCCCGAGTTCTTGGGCCTTATGCCCGACTACCTGGCCGGCATTACCCTGCGCGGCCTCGCTGTCATTTGCGCCGACCTGGACGGCAAGCGCCAGACCTTACTGCTGGAGGCCGAGCACGTGGCGCCACATCGCGTGCCGCTCGACCTGACGGTGGCCTCGGTCGACCGCTTTACCATGGCACACCAAACCTGCACCTTCCGCGAGCTGCTGGACGGCGACGCCACCACCGAGCAACTCGTCGTCACCTTCCTGGCCATGCTCGAGCTCGCCAAGCGTGGCTCGCTTACACTGAGCCAGGACGAGATCTTTGGAACCATTCAAATCAACCGCGTCGAGGGCGCCGAGGCATACGTGCCCGGCGAGGGCCCCGAGCTCACCGAATAGGAGCGACCAACCATGTCAACCCTTTCCACGCTGGAGGCAAACAGCCTCAAAGGCGCCCTCGAGGCGCTGCTGCTGGTGTCGAGCGACCCCGTGAGCGCACCCGCGCTGGCAGCTGCGCTGGATATCGCCCCGGGCGAGTGCGCGTCGCTTTTGGCCGAGCTCAAGGTTGAGTACGAAGAGGCCAACCGCGGCTTTCAGCTGCGCGAGGTCGCCGGTGGCTGGCGCCTGTTTACGCACCCCG
>CATZEP010000203.1 GCA_958418185.1 uncultured Collinsella sp. | reverse complement strand
CCGCCAAACCGTTTGGTCCGGACCCTTCCACTCAGCTAGCATTTGTTGACTCGCTCGATTGGTTCGATGCGTCGCATCTCGATAGGTTCGTCGACGAGGCAATCGAAATCCTCTCACAAAGCGCATGGGCAACAGCAGGCAATCGCCTCAAGGCCATCCGCCGCGGTCTCGAGCGCCGCATGATAGAGGTAAGCGCCGCCGTTGAGGTACTACGTCACGTGCAGAGATAACAGCACTGCCCCCTAAGTTGCGGTGAAATAGGGACTGTTTTCGCATTTAAAACGCTTAAACAGTCCCTATTTCACCGCAACTTACAGTGGGCGGCCTCGGTCGGTACTGCTGTGCCAGCCGAGGCCGCTGCTCCCCTAGCGCTGAACGTAGGCGCGAACCAGTTCAAAGGTGTTGCGCACGCCGTCGATGTGGCTGCGCTCGTAGTTGTGGCTCGCGTACACACCGGGGCCGATCAGGCCGTGACGGATATCGTAGCCGGCAGAAAGCGTGGCCTCGACGTCGGAGCCGTAGTGTGGGTACACATCGATGGCGTAATCGAGCTCCAGCTCGCGCGCGATGTTGGACAGCGTGGTTACCAGGTCGTAGTTGTAGGGGCCACCCGAATCCTTGGCGCAAATCGACACCATGCGCTCGGTGCAGCCCAGGTCGTCGCCCACGCAGCCCATGTCCACGCTGATCATCTCGCGCGTGTCGGCCGGCACGAAAGCGCCGCCGTGGCCGACCTCCTCGTACACGGTGAAGAGCAGCGACACCTTGCGCGAAAGCGACACCTCGCCGTCAGCAACGGCGCGGGCCAAGCCCAGCAAAATGGAGGCCGACAGCTTGTCGTCAAGGAAGCGACTCTTGATGTAGCCGCTCTCCGTCACCGTGGTGCGCGGATCCATAGCGATGATGTCGCCGGTCTGAATACCCAGCTCGAGCACATCGTCCTTGCTGTCAACGTTCTCGTCGAGCAGGATTTCCATGTTCTTCTCGATGGTCTTGACCGGCTCATCGGCCACATGCGCCGAAGGCTCGGTATTGAGGACCACGCCCGTGTAGACATTACCGTCACGCGTGTAGACTGTGCAGTTCTCGCCATCGGCCGTAGACCACTGGTGCCCACCAAGCGTCGTGGGACGCAGGCGGCCATTGTCCTTAATGGAACGCACCATGGCGCCCAGGGTATCGACATGGCTCGCCAGTACGAGCGGCTCACCCTCACCACCAAGCTCAACGAGCACGTTGCCTTTATTGGAGCGCTCGGGCCCAAAGCCCATATCGCGCAACGTTTCCATTAGATAATCAGTCGCCGCACGGGTATAGCCCGTAGGCGAAGCAATAGAAGTCAGCGTCTTAAGCTGTCCCGCGATATAGGAGAGCGTCTCCTCTAGAGAAGCATCGATTACAGAAGCCATGTGCATCCTTCCAAGCAAAACTAAGACCGAGTCCCGATTTTAACCGTTCTGCACGCGCAAGGCTCTGGGAGCCGAGCCACCTCCAGACGTCCTCCCGCCGATTTTACGCACGCGCACGGCTTACAATCCCAATCTTGCATAAATCCTATCGGTATCTGCATAGAAATGAGGAATCTTTTTGCTTCGTCTCAGGGTACCCCACCTTGGGCCGTGCAAAAAACGAAGTATTCAGCACCGTGGGCCCCAACGACCCCATCGCGAACGACAAAACGACACGGTTACAGCAGTGTTGCAGGTCGTCGCAAAGCAAAAACTCAGTAACAACCCCCTCCACTCATCGATAGCCCGCCCACAATGGCTGTCGATGGGCGCCTGCGGACCACTACGGGCCATTCAAAACGTTATGCATTCTTAAGAGCTTGCTGGATACTCCCAAAAATGCACGCTGGGAAGTACACCACCTATCCGCAGCGGGCAGCATGCCTTGGTTTTGCCCATCTCGGGGCATCGACGAGGCACAAAAAGCCCCGCCGCGCGTAGCGCGGCGGGGCCAGCGGCAAGTCAAAAGACCATACGCCTACAGGCGAAAGAACACCAAACTAGGCTAGGCAGCCGGGCAGATCTTCTTGAAGAGCTCGATGACGTCGTCGAGCGTCGCCTCGCGCGGGTTACCCGGGAAGCAGGCGTCGGCCATGGCGTCCTTAGCCAGGACCTCGATCTCGTCAGCCTTCATGGCCTCGCAGACGTGCGGGATGTTCACGTCGGCGGAAAGCTGCTTGACGGCGGCGATAGCAGCGTCGGCAGCCTCGTCGGTGCTCATGCCCGTGGTGTCAACGCCCATGGCGACGGCGACCTTGGCCAGGCGCTCGGCGCAAACCGGCTTGTTGAACTCCATGGCAATCGGCAGCAGCATGGCGCAGGCGACGCCGTGCGGGGTGTCGTAGTGAGCGGACAGGGTGTGAGCCATGGCGTGATCGATGCCCAGGCCGACGTTGGAGAAGCCCATGCCGGCGACATACTGGCCAAGAGCCATGCCCTCACGGCCGGAGCCGGGCTGGCCGGACTTGGCCTCGGCGACGGAGTCGCGCAAGTTCTCGCTGATCAGCTTAATGGCCTCAAAGTGGAACATATCGGAG
>CATZEP010000202.1 GCA_958418185.1 uncultured Collinsella sp. | reverse complement strand
CCAACGGCAAGCACGTCCGCTGGGACGGCAGCGCTGTGACCTCCGATACCGGTGAGATCTTCTGGGGCGAGCCCGGCACCAACGGCCAGCATGCCTTCTACCAGCTGCTGCACCAGGGCACTGTGGTGGTCCCGGCCGATTTCATCGCCTTCGCCAACACTGCCAACCCCGCAACCGACAGCGGCCAGGATGTCCACGAGCTGTTCCTGGGCAACTTCCTGGCCCAGACCAAGGCGCTCGCCTTTGGTAAGACGGCCGATGAGGTGCGCGCCGAGGGCACGCCCGAGCAGATCGTCCCGGCCCGCTGCTTTGAGGGCAACCGTCCGACGACCTCGATCTTCGGCGACACGTTGACCCCGTTCGCGCTCGGCGAGCTCATCGCCCTGTACGAGCACATTACGTTTGTCGAGGGCACGGTCTGGGGCATCGACTCCTACGACCAGTGGGGTGTCGAGCTGGGCAAGCAGCTTGCCAAGCAGATTACCCCGGCCTTCCACGACGACGCCGCCAAGGCCGAGCAGGACGCTTCGACCCAGGCGCTCATCGAGTTCTACCGCGCGCATCGCAAGTAGTCGCTGTTGTTAACGCATCGCGCCTTATAGTCAGGGGCCCGTATCCTATCGGATGTGGGCCCCTTTGCTTTGCCGTGGTCCCGGGGCGCGCGGCCTTTGTGGAACATCGCCGGGGCGCCGCGCGCTGCGAGAACCCTGCGCCTAGATCTCGGCCTCCGCATGGCCTCGCTGCGCCTCGGGCAGCTCCCCGTAGAGCGGATGGTCTTCGAGCCTAAAGCGCTCGACCTGTTCGGGAGTGCGACCGCGTACAAAGAGCCACGAGCGATCAATCGGCGTCGCCATGAGCGTGCTGGGCAGCGCGTCGGCGCGGTCGGAAAACACCCGGGCACTCTCGGGATCCTGGAACGCCAGCACCAGATGCGTGTCGCAGTTGCCCATGATGGAGCGTGCGCGTGCCTCGCCATAGAGCGCATCGAGCTGGTTGGTCGACTGCAGCAGCAGCGTTGCCCAGATGTTGCGGCTTCGGATAATCGAGAGCACGTTGTCGATCTGGGGGATCTGCAGATTTGCGAAGTCATCGAGCATAAAGCGCACGGGCACGGGCAGGCTGCCGTCGGGCTGCCTATCGGCCTCGCGAATGAGGCCCATAAACGCCTGCGTAATAAAGAGGCCGGTCAGCGGATCGAGATTGCGGTCGATATCGCTCACGGTTACAAACAGGGCGCAGGGGGTGTGTCCCATGGAAGCGAAGTCCACCTGATGGTACTCACGATAGAGCTGTGCCGCACCGTCGAATCCCAGACACATGACCTTTTCGGCAAGGATGCCGACGATGCTCGCGTGCATGCGCTCGGCATTTTGCGTAATGGCGTAGCGCCGCCATAGCGAGAGGGCATAGCTTTGGGGGTCGGTCGTGATCAGGTCGTCAAACAATCGACCCGTGGCACCGTCCTGCAGGTGCTCGATCAGCTTGATGACCGAGCTGATCGTCTGCTCGTCGGCGGGTAGCTGTTCGGTGACGTAGGCGATAAGACACGACAGCAGGTTTGCCGCCGCATGATCCCAAAAAGGCTGGTTGTTGTCCTCGATGGGGCAGATGGCCTTTGCCACCGAGAGGATGTCCTGCTGGTTGGGCCTGCCGTCCGCCTTGCGGCGAATGTGCCTCAGGGGGTTGTAGCCGCAGCGCTCGATGCCGGGCGCAAGGGCCGGGACGGTGTTGAGGTCGGCGAAGTTGAGACATTGCACGCGGTAACCGTGGGCTGCCAGCACGGGTCCCACTTCGCGACAGAGCGTGCCTTTGGTGTCGAGCACGATGTAGCTTGCGTTCATTTGCAGCAGGTTGGGCTTGAGGACGTTTCGGGTCTTGCCGGCTCCCGAGGGGCCGATCACAAGTGCGTTGTTGTTGAGTCCCGTTTGGCGGGTGTCGCAGGAAAGCGTTCGATCCTTGGCGAGGATGGTGGACGATGCGGACTCAGGTGCGGCGAGGCAGCTGGCGAGGTTAGGCATGGGCGACCTCCTTGGTGGTCGAGAGGATTTCGTGGGCAAAGCCGAGCTCGACGGCGCGCTCGGCCGAAAGGTAGGTGTCTTTTGCAGTGAGGGACTGGATGCGCTTGGGCGTGAGGCCGCTGCGGTCCGAGAGGATTTGCGTGAGGATCTTGCGGGTCTGCATGAGACGCCGGCTGGTTTCCTGCAGCGCAAGTGCCGAGCCGCCTGCCCCCTGGGGGATCAGCGGGTCGTGAATCATGAGCTCTGCATGGGGCGCCATACGGCGATCGTCGCCGCCCATAAAGATCACGGCGCCCATGGACGCGGCGAATTCCAGGCAGACGGTGCGGATGGGGCACGATGCGAGGCGCATGGCGTCATAGATCGCAAGACCCGATCGCACGCTTCCGCCGGCGCTGGCGACAAATATGGTGATGGGGCGGCTGGGGTCGGTGGCATCGAGCAGGCGAATCTGCTGGCATAGGTCGTGGGCCATCGGGGTTTCGATGTTTCCCATGACGGAGAGCTCGCGACGGGCGAGCATCTCATCGTAAATGCTG
>CATZEP010000201.1 GCA_958418185.1 uncultured Collinsella sp. | reverse complement strand
TTTTGTCACCCCCATGGATTCCCTGAAAAAGACCCTCAGGAAACTCACGCACTTCCTTCCAGGGTTAAAGCCTGGCGATATCTTGAGCCCCAGTGACGTAACCAAAAATGATCGTTATGACATCCTACTTGTCGATGAAGCACATCGACTGGGTAATTATCTAAGCATGGGCTCCGGCATCAAGGCCTTCTATAGCACTTGTGATCGTCTTGACCTTCCGCACACAAGCAACCAAGTTGACTGGATATTCAAATGCTGCGACAAGGCATATCTGTTTTATGACCCCAAGCAGCAAGTCAGGGCATCCGGCCTCAATCGAGACGGTCTTGAGCGGCGACTTAACCAACTCGAAGAAGAGGGCATTGAAACTGAAGAGTTCAGCCTAAGCACGCAAATGCGAGTACGCGGCGGCGATGAGTATCTCGACTTTGTATATGATCTACTCGATAACAAAGCGTATATGCATGCCGGCATGAAATTCAAGAATCTCTTTTCATCGGAGCCTTACGATTCGCGAACCGGGGATCCGAACAGCGATACCCCCAGATACCAGTTTGGAATCGTCAACCAATTTGAGGATTTCTGTTCCCTACAGCAAGCCAAGGAAGAAGAAGTTGGTCTATCCCGCATGACGGCAGGTTTTGCGTGGAAGTGGGAAACGAAGAAACACAAAGACGCGTTCGACATCGTCATTGAGGGCATCCCTAAACGTTGGAACTCGAGTCAAAAGGATTGGGTTAACTCCCCCAACGCCGTCAACGAGGTCGGATGCATCCACACGGTACAGGGCTACGACCTCAACTACGGCTTCGTAATTCTGGGGCCAGACATTTACTACGACAACGACAAAGGGGGCGTCTGCGTTAACAAGGCAAACTTCAAAGATACCGTCGCAAAGAAAAAGGCAAGCGACGACGACCTACGAAAGATTATCGTCAACGCCTACTACGTTCTCATGACGCGCGGCATGTTGGGAACGTATCTCTATGTGTGCAATACGGCGCTCAAGGAGTATTTGTCACGGTATATCCCGGTGATATAGACCTAACGACCGCCCTCCCCCATGTAACCATCCTGTAAATCATAGCAGCGCACTCGAGTTTTACCGTGATGCGGTCGCGCCTGGCGCTCCACTGTGCTAAAGTATCCCGAACGTTCAAACGACTACGAGGGGGAACTAGAAGATGGCACGTGTGCACAACTTCTCAGCTGGCCCGGCCGCGCTGCCTACAAGCGTGCTCGCCGAGATCGCCGACGAGATGATGGACTACCGCGGTTGCGGCATGTCCGTGCTCGAGATGAGCCATCGATCTAGCATGTACCAGCAGATCATCGACGACGCCGAGGCAACCCTGCGCCGCCTGATGAGCATCCCCGACAACTACCGTGTCCTGTTTTTGCAGGGCGGCGCCACGCTGCAGTTTGCGGGCATCCCCATGAACCTCATGCGCCGCGGCCGCGCCGGCTACGTCGTGACCGGCAACTTTGCCAACAAGGCGTACAAGGAGGCCGCCAAGTACGGCGAGACCGTGCTGCTCGCGAGCTCCGAAGACACCAATTTCGACCGCATTCCCACCATGACCGAGATCAACACGCGCATTGCCGCCGAGGCCGCGGGCGATGGGCTCGACTACGTCTACATCTGCCAGAACAACACCATCTTTGGCACCATGTACCACGGGCTGCCCGATTGCGGCGATGTGCCGCTGGTCGCCGATGTCTCGAGCTGCTTTTTGTCGCAGCCGCTCGACGTCGAACGCTACGGACTCATCTACGCCGGCGCGCAGAAAAACGCCGGCGCCGCGGGCGTGACCGTGGTCATCGTGCGCGACGACCTCATCGCCGAAGGCCCCGCCTTTGCGCAGACGCCGCAGTACCTGGACCTCAAGACCCAGGCCGCCAAGGGCTCCATGCTCAACACGCCCAACACCTTTGGCATCTACGTGTGCGGCAAGGTGTTCCATTGGGTGGAGCAGACCGGCGGACTCGCCGCCATGGCCGAGCGCAACTGGGCCAAGGCCAACCTGCTCTATGACCTGCTCGAGCACAGCGAACTGTTCCATAGCACCACGCAGGCCGACAGTCGCTCCATCGCCAACGTTACCTTCCGCACCGGCGACACCGAACTCGACGCGGCCTTTGTCGTAGGCGCTGCCGAGCACCAGATCCAAAACGTCAAGGGCCATCGCCTCGTCGGCGGCATGCGCGCCAGCGTGTACAACGCCGTAACCATGGAAGACGTGCAGGCCCTGGCCTCGTACATGAAGGACTTCGAAGCACAGCATAGTTTGAGCCCGCGATCTAACTAGCCCGCAACGCGCGGGCCGACCAGCCACTTCAAACCACCTGTTTAAACCAAACCTGCTAAGGAGTTTTTCCATGCGTAAGATTAAGACCATCGACGACATCACTAAAGACGGCAAAGTCGAGTTTGGCGAGGGCTACGAGTTTGTGGGCACCGCCGAGGAGGCCGACGCCATCCTGATGCGCTCCACCGACCTGCACGGCTACGAGCTGCCCGAGGGCATCCGCGCTATCGCCCGCTGTGGCGCCGGCGTCAACAACATC
>CATZEP010000200.1 GCA_958418185.1 uncultured Collinsella sp. | reverse complement strand
TTGCCGGCGCCAAAGAGCATCGAGAACAAGGCGATGCCGACGGTGACGACATGGTCGGAGCGCAGACCGCGCGGGGCGGATGAAGCCATGGGTCCACCTTTCGGGTTGAAACAAAAACGGGACGGGCAAAAACACCCGTCCCGCAAGTATAAACGGTCTAGCAGCTTTAGCAGGCTAAATCGCACAGAGCATCGATAGCAGTGTCGACTTCTTCGGTCGTGTTGAAATACCCAAACGAGAAGCGGACGACGCCCTGGCGCTCGGTCCCCAGCGCACGGTGCATGAGCGGAGCGCAATGGGCACCGGGGCGCGTCGCAATCCCCCACCCTTGCATGAGCGCGTCCGAGATCTCGGCCGAATCGATATCGACCACGTTGAGCGACACAATCGCAGAGCGCGTCGGCTGGTCAAAGGCACCGTAGAGCTTAATCCCCGAAATCTCACGCACACCGGCAAGGAAGCGATCAGCGAGCGCACGCTCGTGGGCCGCAATCGCCTCGGCCCCGCCTTGCGCCTCGATAAAGTCGAGGCCGGCAGAAAGACCGGCGATACCATGCCCGTTGAGCGTACCGGCCTCCAGGCGCGTGGGCCACTCAAGCGGCTGCAGCGCATCGAAGCTGTGTACGCCCGTGCCGCCCATGGCCCAGGGAACCACGTCAACGCCATCCGCCACGGCCAGACCGCCGGTACCCTGCGGACCCATGAGCCCCTTATGGCCGGTAAAGCACACGATGTCGAGCCCCATGGCCTGCATGTCAATCTTCGACGTGCCGGCAGACTGCGAGGCATCGACAATCACGAGGGCGCCGGCAGCATGCGCCATGGCAGCCACGCGCGCAACGTCAACGACATTGCCAGTCACGTTGGAGGCATGCGTCACCACGACGGCACGCGTACCCAGTGTGACCAGGCGCTCAAGCTCGTCATAGTCGAGCACGCCGTTCGCATCGCAACCCGCATGCTCAACCGTCACACCCTGCTCCGCCGACAGGCGATTGAGCGGGCGTAACACCGAGTTATGCTCAAGCACCGTCGTGACCACACGGTCGCCGGGGCGCACCACGCCGTTGATGGCGGTGTTGAGCGCCGCTGTGGAGTTGGGCGTAAAGCACACATGGTCGGCACGTGGGCATCCCAGCAGGCGTGCAAGCTTGGCGCGGCAACCATGGATGGTACGGGCAGCATCGAGCGCGCCCGACGTCGCGCCACGTCCGGCATTGCCGAGCGAGCACATCGCCTGCGTCACGGCATCGATGACCGTCTGCGGCTTGTGCATGGTCGTCGCCGCGTTATCCAGGTAGATCATCGCACGACCTCCCACATATCAATCACGGTATAGCCCTCGGTGGGAACGCCCGCCGAGGCGAGTTCGCCGCGCAGCAGCTCCTCATCGGCAGGCAACGCCTTCCACGCCAGACCGCAGCCGGCAGCGACCTCCCCGGGCACGGGAATCGTTCGCCCGGGAAGGCCACGCTCGATGCACAGGGACTCGCAGCCCATGGCGGCCGCCGTGGTGGGAAACGTGATGACAAGCGCCGGGCGCTTCTCCCTCATGGCAACTCCAACCAATACGCTACGGGCGCACGACGCGCACGGCCTGCTCCATCTTCTCCACGATCACGTACATGTTGGTGACCTCGCCCACCGCGAGCTGGTCCTTAATGCCGTAGTGATCGAGGCAGGTGCCGCAGGTGAGAATCTCGACGCCCTGCTCGGCCAGACCCTTCAGGTCGTCGAGTACCGGTGAGCCCTCGACGGTGAGCTTGGCGCCGCCGTTATAGAACAGCATGGTCGCGGGCAGCTCCTCCTGCTGCGTCACGGCGAAGATAAACGCCTTCATGAGCTTGTGGCCCAGCTCGTCGTCGCCACGGCCCATGCAATCGGTGTAGACGGAAATGACAAGTTTGCCCTTGCCGGCGCTGGCGTCGCAGAAAGCGGCGCCGTCCTGCTCGGGGTCCGCAACGGCCACGGCACCGGCGGTCGAGACGGTCACGTGCCACTCGGCGTCCGAGATCTTCTCGACCGAGGCCGTGCAGCCCTTCTCCTGCGCCATCTTGGAGATGTTCTTGACGGCGGTCTCGTTATCGACCGAGGTCACGACGGCGCCCTCGCCATCGAGCTGCTTCAGAGCTTTGAGCGTCTTGACGACGGGCAGCGGGCAGGCATCGCCCATGGCATTGACTTCAATTTTGGTAGACATAGCTTTTCCTTTCGAATAAATCGTTTTAGAACAGTACATAGCTCAATAAACGTGTCGTTAACGGACAACGTGGACGGAAGGACCGTCTGGCACCGGCTCGCACACGCGACCGACGACGGCGGCGATACGTCCTTCGGCATGCAGACGGCGCGCAAGCTCATCCACATCGGCAGCAGGTGCCGCAATAAGAAGGCCGCACGAGGTCTGCGGATCGTACAGCGCATCCAACATACCCGGCTCCAGGTCCTCGTCGGCAGCCACACGCGGGCCAAAGAAGTCCTGGTTGCGGTAGGAGCCCGCGGGGATAATGCCCAGACGCGCCATATCGAGCACCTGGTCAAAGAGCGGCACCGCCCCCGACGCAAGTTCAACCTGCACGCCCGAGCCCTCGGCCATCTCGCAT
>CATZEP010000199.1 GCA_958418185.1 uncultured Collinsella sp. | reverse complement strand
GGGCCGTGCAGAGGCCGTGCGGGAGGGCGGCCGCGCGCCGGCAGTGGGCTTCGCGGCTGTGTTCCCGCTGTATCTGATCATCTCGATGCTGTCACTCGGCATTATGCCGCGCGAGGAGATGGCACAGCTCGCAACGCCCTCCATGGCGGGAATTCTCGAGTGCGCAATCGGTCCTGTTGGCGCTGCCATCGTAAACCTTGGCGTTATTCTCTCGCTGGTCGGCGCGATGCTGGGCTATGTCATCATTGCGTCCGAGACGCCGTTCGAGGCAGCACGCCAGGGATCCTTCCCTCTGGCGTTTGCCAAGACGAACAAGCACGACGCCCCGGTGGTAACGGTTCTCGTGAGCTCCGGCATTACGCAACTCTTCTTGATCGTGTCGTATGTGGCGGCGAGCACGTACCAGTTCTTCTACAGCTGCGCAGTTAATACGATCCTAGTTCCGTACGTGTGCTCGGCAGCTTATTACATGGTGATTGGCTGGAAGAACGAGCATCTGGACGGGCCGCATGCGCCAAGCGTCGGCAAGGCGCGCTTCTTCGGTACGCTCGGCTTCATCTACACATTGTTCCTGGTGTGGTCGACGGGTCTTCAGGGCGTTATGATCACGACGATTCTTTTTGCTCCGGCCATTCCCGTTTATATGCTGGGCGAGCGAGGCCGCGGTAAGCCGGTACTTCCGCATCTGCACGACAAGCTGATCGCAGCGGTGGTCATTGTCGTGGCAATCATTTCGCTGTATCTGCACTTTGCCGGCATTGCGCCGATTGTCTAAGGCTATGGCGAGTTTCATTGCTAGGTAAGCCGGCGGGCATCGCGTATCGGTGCTACTTGGCATTCCATAGCTGATGTGGGTCTCTATAACGTGCCTATGTGAGCGCCCACCAAGCCCGCGCAGGTGACATTTGTTGCCAGCGCGGGCCTTTGCTGTTGCGGCGAAATGCTGCCGGCAGCTGGGGACGTTCCTGTTGTGCCGGCGCCTTGGGACACTCCTTGGTTGTTTTGCATGCGACGAAGGGAATGGATCATTTTGTCGAGGGGGCGGGCGGCTTTCGGTCCTCGGGGAAACCACGGCCCGGAATCCCCCTTGCACCGATCTGTCGATTGAACATCGTTGTGTGTTCGCGCTATCATGCATGGTTACAATTGGTTAGCCATGGCAAACGGTTAGCCAAGATAAACAAAATGCAACGCCCTGTGGGCGCCGGGGGAGGAACGCGGACGTGAGGCTCGATACACTCGAGATTGGAAAGGATGCCGTTGTCGCATCGGTGGCATCGGACGATCAGGCACTCCGACAGCATATTTTGGACATGGGCCTAACGCCGGGCACCGAAGTCACCATGATGAAGTACGCCCCTATGGGCGACCCGCTCGAGATTCGCCTGCGTGGCTATGAGTTGACGCTGCGCAAGGACGATGCCGCTCGCATCGAGCTCGTGGGCATTCACGACACCGATACGGGTCCGCGCGCTAACGCCGCAATCGGCACGACGGAGCATCCGGCCCTGGGCGAGGGGACGTATTCGCCCCGCGCGGCAAAGACGGCCGTGCCCGAGGGCGCACCGCTGCATTTTGCCCTCGCCGGCAACCAAAACTGCGGCAAGACCACGCTGTTCAACCAGCTGACGGGCTCCAACCAGCATGTCGGTAACTTTCCTGGCGTGACGGTCGACCGCAAAGATGGCACCATCCGCAACCACCCCGAGGCAAGCGTTACCGATCTGCCCGGCATTTATTCTCTGTCGCCGTACACGGGCGAGGAGATCGTAAGCCGCCAGTTTATCCTGGATGAGCACCCCGACGCCATCATCGATATCATCGACGCCACCAACATCGAGCGTAACCTGTACCTGACACTGCAGCTTATGGAGCTCGATCGACCCATGGTCATCGCGCTCAACATGATGGACGAGGTGACGGCCAACGGCGGCGCCGTGGACGTCAACCTGCTCGAGAGCCTGCTGGGCGTGCCTGTTGTTCCCATTAGTGCTGCCCGCAACGAGGGCATTGGCGAGTTGGTGGATCATGCCTTGCACGTGGCGCGGTTCCGCGAGCGCCCCGGTCGCCTGGACTTCTGCGCGCCCGATGGTCCGGACGGCGGCGCGCTGCATCGCTGCATTCACGGCATCGCCAACCTTATCGAGGACCATGCCGCGACGGCGCACATTCCCGTGCGTTTTGCGGCGACCAAGCTGGTTGAGGGCGACGAGCTGGTGACCGAGGCGCTTCACCTGGACCGCAACGAGCTCGACGCCATCGAGCACATCATTAGCCAAATGGAGGGCGAGGCCGGCACCGACCGTCTATCTGCGCTGGCTGACATGCGCTTCGGCTTTATCGGCGACGTGTGCGGGCGTTGCGTCGTCAAGCCGCACGAGAGCCGCGAGCACGTGCGCTCCGTCAAGATTGACCGCATCCTGACGGGTCGCTACACGGCTATCCCGGCGTTCCTGGTGATCATGGGTCTCGTCTTTTGGCTGACGTTTGGCGTGATCGGCGCGGCGTTGCAGGGACTTATGGAGGACGGCATCGCTGCCATCATCGCCTCGGCCGATGCGGGTCTCAAGGCGTTCGGCACCAACGACGTAGTGCGCTCGCTGGCTGTCGA
>CATZEP010000198.1 GCA_958418185.1 uncultured Collinsella sp. | reverse complement strand
GCTTACAACTATGACGGCGATGTGACCCCCGAGACGACGTTCGAGACCCTGGGCAAGGGCTCGATGAAGATGATCGCGCTGACCTCCATGATCGAGAACGAGCTCGACGCCGAGGTTCCTGTGCGCGAGGTCATGGTCATGAAGACCATCGGCGAGCTTATCGAGCGCACTGCCGAAGAGATGGAGTAGCTGCCATGGACCTGATGCAGACCCTGCGCGAGCAGGCTGCCGCCAAGCCTATGCGCGTTGCTTTTCCCGAGGGCGAAAACGAGACCATGATGCAGGCGGTCGCAAAGATCGCTGCCGAGCATCTTGCCGAATGCGTGCTGGTCGGCGACGGCGGTAAGCTCAAGGAGCTTGCCGATGAGCGTGGCATCTCCCTTGACGGCATCGAGATTGTCGATGTGACCGACGAGGAGGCGAACGCCGCCTGCTGTGAACGCTACCTTTCTCATCCGGATTGCAAGTTTAAGCCCAAGGGCGCTGCGCGCCGTATGACGCGTCCGCTTGAGCGCGCCCTGATTTTGCAGGTGCTCGGCGATGTCGACGTTATGTTCGCCGGTATCGATAACGCCACGGGCGATATTATCCTGGCGGGTCAGACCATCGTCGGCCTTGCCGACGGGGTGGACACCGTGAGCTCGTGCGGTATCGCCGACATTCCCAACTGGAACGGCGGCGAAGGCGGCCTTTTGGCTTTTGGCGATTCCGCCGTTTGCGTTGACCCCACGAGCGAGGAGCTTGCCTCGATCGCGATTTCGTCGAGCGAAACGGTGCGCTCACTGACCGGATGGGATATCCGTTGCGCGCTGCTTTCGCATTCGACTGACGGTTCGATGGACAATGAGCTTGTCGAAAAGGTGCGTCGTGCTCGCGAGATTGCCAACGATCGCCGTCCCGACCTGGCCATCGACGGTGAGTTCCAGTTTGATTCGGCGATTAACCCCAAGGTTGCGGCCAAGAAGGTACGCCGTGAGTCCGCTGTTGCGGGCCAAGCCAACGTGGTCATCTGGCCCGATATCAACGTGGGCAATATCGGCGTCAAGATCATCCAGAATCTGACCGGCGCCAATGCCTACGGCCCCATGCTTCAGGGCTTCAAGAAGATTGTGTGCGATTGCTCGCGCTCTGCGCCCGTCGATGAGATCGTCGGCAACGTGGTGATGAGCTGCGTGCGCGCCCAGGCGCTTAAGGAGGCTTAAGGTATGTCCGATAAAAAGACTCCCTGGCGCGTTCTGGTAATCAACCCGGGTTCCACTTCCACGAAGGTGGGCGTTTTTGAGGGCGATGAGTGCAAGCTCAGCAAGAACGTTGCGCATGATGCGAAGGACCTTGCCCAGTTCGACGGGGTTTCGGCTCAGATGCCGTATCGCTGCGATCTGATTCTTGGAGCACTGGGGGAGGCGGGCCTAAAGCTCGAGGACTTTGATGCATTTGTCGGTCGCGGCGGTGGCTTGCTTTCGCTGCCCGGTGGTACGTATGCCATCAATGAGGTCATGCTCGAGCATGCTCGCGTTGGCGCAAATGGCATTCAGCACCCGGCACAGCTGGGTCCCCAGATTGCCCATGAGTTCGCCTCAAAGACGGGAAAGCCCTCTTTTGTGGTGAATCCTCCCGATACCGACGAGCTGTGCGACCTCGCACGTATGACGGGCATTAAGGGCGTGTATCGAAACGTGCACCTGCACGCCCTTAATCTCAAAGAGACCGCCATCCGCCATGCGGCAACGCTCGGTCGCCCCTATGATGAGTGCAACTTCATCGTTTGCCATATCGGCGGCGGCATCTCTATCTCGGCTCATCTTAAGGGCAAGATGGTAGATGGCAACGACATCGTCGGCGGCGAGGGTCCCATGGCGCCGACGCGCTGCGGATCGGTTCCCGCGATCGAGGTCGCAAAGTACACTGCGGAGCACGGTCTTGATGTCGCCCGCGCCCATTGCATGAAGACCGGCGGCTTTGTCGATCTTTTGGGTACCTCCGATGCCATCGAGGTGTGCGATCATGCCGCTGCGGGCGATAAGGCCGCAGCTCGCGCCTGGGATGCAATGATCTACCAAATCTGCAAGTGGATTGGCGAGATGGCTTGCGTGCTGAAGGGCGACGTCGACGGCATCTTGCTCGGAGGCGGCATGGTCCACAGCAAGGAGCTCGTTGCCTCGATTGAGGAGTGCTGCTCTTGGATTGCCCCCGTATCGGCTTATCCCGGCGAGTTTGAACTCGAGGCGATGGCGTCTGGCGCCTGCCGCGTGCTCGATGGCGTCGAGGAAGCGCTCGTGTACAGCGGAGAGCCCGTGTTCACCGGATTCAACGACTGATAGTGCTGTGTTTGGGGCGGCCGATGGTGACGTCCGGACGCCCCGACCCTTTTTCTAAGTGTAAGGATGGATCATGGATAAAACCAAGATCAAGTACCTGGTGGGCATTTATGCTGCCGCCATGTGCATTATGGGCATGTTGGTGCCCGTCCCCATCGTGGCCTCTGTTGCGGCGGCGTTTCCCAACGAAAACATCGCTGCCGTCCAGATGATCATCGGCATCATCCCGTTGATGATGGCGCTGTCCGCCATGCTCGTCTCTTCACAGCTCGCCTCTCGCGTGTCCAAGAAGAAGACGACGCTTGTCGGTCACGTTATCGTGATGCTGGCAGGCGCCTCGGTGCTGGTGTT
>CATZEP010000197.1 GCA_958418185.1 uncultured Collinsella sp. | reverse complement strand
GCAGCCAACGAGACCGAGACCGACGATGCTGGCAAGACCACCAGCAAGGCCGAGGAACTGACGACGAGAATAAGCCTGATCGAGCATGATCTTCCTTTCATACATGCGAATCGCGGGCACCCTGCCCGCTTTGCTGTTTGGAAAGATACGGCCCCCGATCGGGCAGCGCCCGCGCCAACTGCGGTTTCTTACGGGCTATTGATAGACCCTTACCGCAAGCGCGGCTCGGCTTTACAAACGAATAACAAATTCACCACCAAGCATGACCCGCCTTTTACACCGATAAAAAGCAGTTGCGGTGAAATAGTTCCTGTTTGGGCATCAAATGGCCCATTCTAGGAACTATTCCACCGCAACTTAGATTGGGAAACCGCGTAATCTTAAAGTTCGAGCTCGTTGAGGCGCAGGATTGCCACGATGTAAATCTTGAGTGCTTGCTTGAGCTGCTCCTCGTTGGCGCACTCGTTGGGGCCGTGCATCTGGCCGCCCCATGCGGGCGGCTCCAGGCCGGTCTCCTCGGGGCCAAACGAGACGGCGCGGGCAAAGTTGCGCGCATACGTGCCGCCGCCCATGGCAAAGGGCTCGGCATGCTTGCCCGTAAACTCGTTATAGGTATCGATAAGCGCCTTCACGGCCGGATCGTCGGCAGACACCGAGAACGGCACCTTTGCGCGACCCACGCGATACGTCACGCCAAAGCGGCCCACGAGCGGCTCGAGCTGCTCGCAGATGGTATCGGCACTGGTGCTATCGGGGAAGCGCACGTCGATGACCTGCTCAATGTAGCCATCCACCACGCGGATGACGCCGGGGTTGCACGTGAGCGGGCCAAACGCGGGGCTCGTCGCGTCGATACCCAGACCGCGGCCATAGGCGTCCGCATGCACAAAGGCCAGAAACTTGACAAACTCGTGCTCGGCAGGCGTCAGCAGGCGCTCGTCGCGCGCACCAAACGCGTCCTCGGCCTCGCGCAGATACGACACGATCAGGCCGACGGCATTGATCGTTCCCTCGGGCATCGAGGCATGGCCGCCAATACCGTGGGCAAAAATCTGCGCATGCCCGTTATCGAGTGTCGTGATCTCCAGGCGGTCGGCGTTCTCAACGGGCGCCGGCAGCTCATCGGCGGCAATCGCGAGCTCGCAGATAGATTGCGACGGAATGGCGTTGCTCGCCTCGGCACCGCTCCAGGACACAATACGGCCGCCGTCGATCTTGGGGCTCACAAACGTCGCCCCAAACTGGCCCTTCTCGGCATTGCAGACCGGGAACTCGGCATCGGGCGTAAATAGAAAGTCGGGGTCTGCGTGGTTCTCCAGATAATGGTGAACGTCGGACATGCCCACTTCCTCATCGCAGCCCAGCAGCGCGCGGAAGGTATAGCGCGGCACAATGCCGTGCTTGAGCAGGTAGGCGCCGGCGTAGAGCGACAACACCGCCGGGCCTTTGTCGTCGATCACGCCACGGCCGAGCAGCCAGCCCTCGCGGCGCTCCATCGCAAACGGGTCGGTGTTCCAACCGGGACCGGCGGGAACCACGTCCACGTGGCAGATGGTCGCGAGCTGCTTGTCGCCGCGGCCAGGGATATCGGCAATGCCCACATAGCCCTCGTCATCGCTCGTCTGGTAGCCGAGCTTTTGCGCAATGCCGAGCGCGCAATCGAGCGCATCACGGACCGGGCGGCCAAACGGCGCACCGGGCTCCGCATCGGCAGCAACGGCCACAGACGGATAGCTCACCAGCTGCTCGATATCGGCGACGACATCCTCCCAGACCTCGTCGACATACTCGGCAACGCTCTGCTCCACCTGATTCATGGACGACCTCCTTACCAATGAGCGGCGAGCGTGCCCGCCCCTCACATCACATACTTATATAGCGAAAAGTTTAGCAAGCTCGGCCACCGAGTGCACCACCGCATCGGCGCCCGCGGCCTCGTGCTCCCCCGGCGCCGCCGCGCCCGAATAGATGCCGATGCACGGCACGCCCATCGCATGCGCGCCCTCGACGTCGTTAAAGCGGTCGCCGATCATCACGGCCTCGTCCGCGGTCGCACCCAAGGCCGCCAGGGCATCGCGGACCGAATCGGCCTTGGTCTCGCGCCCCTGCGGCGGATTCATGCCAACCACGGCTTCGAACTGGCAAAGCCCCAGCTCATGAACCATATCGATGCACTTCGCCTCCATGCGAGACGTCGCCACGGCCATACGCTTGCCCTGGGCGACCAACCCATCCAGCAGCTCGGGGATCCCGTCGAACACGGGATACTCCTCCGGTCCCAGCTCATCAAAAAAGGCGCGGTACTCGTCGGCCACCACCAGCGACTCCTCGCGGGAGAATCCATAAAAGTCGTGAAAGCTCTTCCACAGGGGCGGCCCGATCATGCGGCGCAGATCACCCATCTGCGCCTCCGAAAACCCGCGCGCAGTCAGCGTCTTGCGCGTCGAGGTCATCACCGCCCGACCCGTATCGGCCACCGTGCCATCGAAATCGAACAGCACGACCGGCCGTTTGCCTATCTCCAACGCCCCCATCGGCATTCCTCTTCCCCAGTTGACGATTTCCACACCGACACTTCAAGCTGTTGACTATTCAACAATTGAACCTAGTAATGTGTAACGACTCTACTATACTTGCCGCACTTTGCTCTCAGAAGGCGGCGTGCCAGCG
>CATZEP010000196.1 GCA_958418185.1 uncultured Collinsella sp. | reverse complement strand
CTCAGAAACGCCCGCAAAATTGAGCAAGAATTCATCCAGCTTGTGAGCCGACGAGCAAACGCCAAAAAACGCCGCCGGACGATTAACAACCGACATAAGCACCGTCTGAGCAGCAGAACTTTTCTCCTCGTTGCGCGTCAGCAACCCCTTGAATAAACAAGCGGCGAAATGAGGATCACTCGAGTGCAGTGCCAACTTTTCGAGTTCATGAATATCGGCAGCAAGCTTTGCGCGCTCATCGTTAAGATCGTTGTCTTGAGAAAGAATGCGAGATAAAAATCCCGAAGGCAGCACGCCTGACGATTTTGACCCGTCGAGACCGGACAGAACGGCGTAGCGATCAATTTCGGTGACATCCATCTTGGCGATGCGTGCCGGGAGGGCATCGCTCGCATCGGTGAGCGAGACATCCTCGCCGCGCCACGACATAATCTTGCCGTTGGACATCTCATAGATTACGCAAGCAAGGGCCAGGTCGGGATTGGACGCTGTCTGGATATCCTCTTCGACCAACTGGTGAATCCTGGTCTGCAGGTCATTTTCACCCCAGTCGCCCATCAGGTTTTCGAGCTGCTGCTGGCTCATGCGAAGCTTGGCCTCGTCCCAATTGGAGGACAGCGTGCGAGCGAGCAACACCGGATCGCTATACAGCTTGCCGGCAAACTCGTAAGGTTTGCGTGCGCTACCGGCATCCATGGTGGGAAGTTTGCGATAGAAATGTTCTGGATCGGCCATCCAGTCTTTGACCTCTTCGTAGCCAAAGCGCTCGCCCGATAGCTCAAACGTCAAACCCTTGAGCAGGTTCCCCAAGGTCGCATCTTCCGGATGGTTGAAGTCTGCAGGCTCGCCCGTCTCTTGGCGATCGGAAAGCGTATTGTCGTTTATGAACTCCTGCAGCGGATGGACATTGTTTTCGTAGAGCGTCCAGATCGTGTAGCCAAACGAATACCAGTCGTTACGAGGGTCGACCATGCCGCCACGACCGGGCGTGTAGCCGTCGGAGCGCGTCATGGTGTTCGTCAGTCGGCTGTCAAATCCGGCAAGCGAGCGGGCGGAGCCATAATCTCCGAGCACGATCTGTTTGTCGTACAGGTAGACGTTCTGCGGCTTAATGTCACGATGGACAATGCCAAGCTCGGTATGGAGCAACTCGATTGCCTGGCTGAGCTCGGGAATCACGCGGCTCTTAACCATATTCTTGCTACGGGGACGATCAAAAAGGCATGTGGCCAGCGGCGTAATGGAAACATCCCACAGCTGAGGAGCCGCAGCACCCACTTCGGTCGCGCTCAGGCCCTGGTGCAGATAGGCAAAGATGGGCAGCAGATGCGTTTGAGACACGGGGCGGCCATTAAGCCCCATTACGGCGCTTACCACCTTTTGATATGCCGAACGCTCGGCGCCCACAAGAGGCTTAAAGACCTTGGCAACGCATGCCAAACCATCGCTCACCCGCTCGGCGGCAACAATGGTAGATTGACCGCCATGGCCAATGACCTGTCCCAAATGAATAATAAACTGCTGCCCGTCATTCGAGACAACCGTCGCATTCTCCGCAACAAAAGGCGAGGCAGATGCAGCGGCAGCATGTGCGCCCCCACGAGAAACGGTCACCGTTTCACCGTTGGGACTGGCCGTGGCGCCGCGCGAGACAGTTACCGTCTGGCCGTCGGGGCTCGCAGCGCGCGGCACCGTGACAGTTTCGCCTGCCGCAGAAGTACCAGGGCGTGAAACAGTAACGGTCTTGCCGTCGGCGGACGCACCAACAGACGGTCTCGCAACCGTTACTGTTTCACCATTCGATTCGGTCATCGGGCGATGCACCGTTACGGTTTCGTTTGTCGATGGCGCGTCGTCGCGGCGGACGGTGACCGTTTCACCAGATGCCGGAGCGTCGGCTCGACGTACCGTCACGGTCTCTCCAGGCGCAGAGGCCTGGTCGCCACGGTTCACGGTAACCGTCTCTCCCCCTACGGGCGCATTCCCGCGGCGCACCGTTACGGTCTCATCATTGCCATTGCCACCATCTCGGTGTACCGTAATCGTCTCATCAGACATGGCTACTCCCCCACTTCAATTACAATCAGCGTTGCATCGTCCGTCGAGCCGTTCACCCGAGCCTCGGCATACAGCTCTTCGCACAACTGCGCACATGTCGAATCGCTCGCAAGCATCTGCTGCAAACGTTCCTGTGCAATCTGCCCATCGATACCATCGGAACAGATCAGATAGCGATCGCCCGGAAGCATCACGGTCGTCTTGACCTCAAGATTGCGACCGCCCTGATTGAGTCCAATCGCGAGCTCAATACAATGTGAAACGGCATCATCCCTGTATTCAGCGCCAACGCCGCCCACGCGCCGCTCAGGCGTATGGTCACAGCTAAGCACGGCAAGCACACCGCCGCGCAGTCGGTACACGCGAGAATCGCCGGCATTAAAAACAGCACCGTGCCCGTCAGGAGCAACCACGAGGCCGGCAACCGTGGATGCGGCAACAGACAGTCCATAGCGAGCCGCATACGTCTCAACATCGTTCTCGGCTCGCTCGCCCGCCATGCGTAGGCGCTCCTGTAACGCGTTGACAGCATCGGTATCAAAGACGCGCACGGCCTGCGCAAACGCCTGAGCAGCAAGCGTCGAGGCGGCCGCTCCGTGCCCGCCTTCGCTCACGCCGTCAAAGACTGCCATGCAGCCCATCTCGCGCTCGCAATCGCCTACCAGGCCCTACCAAAGGAC
>CATZEP010000195.1 GCA_958418185.1 uncultured Collinsella sp. | reverse complement strand
ACCTCGCCGATCGGGACGAGCCCGCCGCCATCACTGCCTCTATCGATGCCCAGGATCGCGCGGATACCGACTGTCTCCCCGATGCCTCCCTCGAGGAAGATGTCCCCATGGCCGATTATTCGGGCCACGAGGACATGTGGGCCGCCGCTATGGCGATCATGGCCGAGGCTGCCGAGCCCGCCCCCGTGGCGGTGCCTGCGCCTGCAGCCTCACCTGTGTCGGCTGCTCCCGTCTATGTCGGCCGCCACAGTTCCGTGCTTCCCGAGGATACCGCGCGTATCTCGCGCGAGGGTATCGAGCGCGCCGAGGCTATCGCTGCCGGCGTTATGGAAAACCGTCGTCATGAGCGCGTCAATCAGATTCTCGAGGAAGAAATCAACCGTCTGCAGTCTGCGGCCGTCAAGCGCACGGGTCGTGCCTATCTGAGCGTTATCGAGGGCGGTACCGCCAGCTTTACGCCGCTGCGCGCGGAGGCATAATTGCCTCATGGTTAAACTCGATCGAAAATGGGCGCTTGCCGCCTGCGCCATGGTGCTCGTCATTTGGGGCAATTCGCTGGTTCCCGGTACGGGCTCTGGTTCGTTGAGCCTGTCGATTATGGAATCCATTCGCGGCTTTTTGCAGGCCCTGGGGCTTCCATACGAGTGGGTCACCAACTTCGTCGTGCGCAAGTGCGCTCATTTTACCGAGTACATGGTGCTTGGCATCTTGGCGACGCACGCCTTTGACCTCGAAGGCCGGCGTACGTTTGATGTGTTGCTGCCCACGGCGGTGTTCTTGCTGCTTGTCCCCTCTATCGACGAGACGATCCAGCTATTTGTGCCCGGTCGCGCCGGCATGATTACCGATGTGATGATCGACTGCTGCGGGGCGACGACAGGCGTCGTACTCCGATATCTCTTACGGTCGCTGATGTACACCAAAAAGGCCGCCTAGGACGTTTTGCTTGGTCCTAGGCGGCCTTGTGCGTTTGAGGGCCTCTGCGGGGCGTGACGGCGTTTTCCGGGCGTTTTGCGAGTTTGGCTACGCTGCGCCCCGCTGATGTGTCCTTTACTGGAGCGCCTGGGCGCCAAGGGCCAGACAACCCATGATGCCCTGCTTGCCCTCAAGGCTGTTATTGACAATGTAGGTTTCGATGTCGTTGACCTCGGGCGTGACGATATAGCCGTTGAGCATCTCGGCGCACTTTTTGCGTGCGAGCGGCACGATGGGGGTGTGGTCGGCCACGCCGCCGCCGATGATGATCTCTTGCGGTGCGTAGCACAGCGTGTAGGTCATGAGCGCCTGTGCCAGATAGCCTGCGAGCAGGTCCATGGCCTCCGGATCTTCGGCCATGTCTCCGGCGCTCTTGCCATTCCAGCGCTTTTTAACGCCGGGGCCGGCGATGAGGCCCTCGAGGCAGTTGTCGTGGAAGGGGCAGGCGCTATGCTCGCCGATGGTGTCGCGCGGGTCGCGAGTGACCAGGATATGGCCGGCTTCGGGATGCATCATACCGTGCACGAGCTGGCCGCCCGAGAGCACGCCGGCGCCCACGCCGGTGCCGATGGTCAGGTAGACCACGTCGGTGAGGCCCTGGGCGCAACCGAAGGTGACCTCGCCCAAGCAGGCGACGTTGACGTCGGTGTCGTAGCCACAGGGAATATTGAGCTCGTTTTGAATGGTGCCCAGCAGATCAAAGTAGCGCCATGCCGTTTTGGGCGTCTCCAGGATCTTGCCGTATTGGGGCGAGGCAGGGTTGACTGCCGTGGGGCCAAAGGCGCCAATGCCCAGCGCGGCGATGCCCTTGTCGGCAAACCATGCGTTGACGGCCTCAACGGTCTCCTGCGGGGTCGTGGTCGCAATCTGCTCGCGCTCCAGGACCGTACCGTCTGCATAGCCCGTGGCGCAGGCCATCTTGGTGCCGCCAGCCTCGAGCGCTCCGATAAGCTGCTGCTCTGCCATAGTATTCCTCTCTCTGGGACGAGTTGCTCCGTGACTAAAGTATAGAGCTCTAAACCATTTAAGAAAGCGCTATAAAAAGAAGCCTCGCAACGCGGCGGGCGGTGCGAGGCTTCTTTGGTTGCTTTAGTTGCTGGGCCGTCCTTACCCGCGCGGCTTGATTTTATCACGCAGTGACTTGAGGTTCTCCAGCGCCGCGTTAAGCGTCTCGTCTCGCTTGGCAAAGTGGAAACGAATCAGATGGTTGACGGACTCGCGGAAGAAGCTCGAGCCGGGTACGGCGCCCACGCCCACCTTAGACGCGAGGTCCTCGCAGAATTTGAGGTCGCTATCATATCCAAACTCAGAGATGTCCATCATGACGTAGTAGGCGCCCTGTGGCACGTTGTGCTCAAGACCGATGCTGTCGAGTCCCTGGCAGAACAGGTCGCGCTTGGCGGCGTAGAGGTCGAGGACCTCCTGGTAATAGCTGTCGTCGAATTTGAGGGCGGTGACGACGGCTTCCTGCAGGGGAGCGGCGGCACCCACGGTGAGAAAGTCGTGGACCTTCTTGATGCGCTCGGTGATCTGGGCCGGGGCAATGGTGTAGCCCAGACGCCAGCCGGTGATGGAGTACGTCTTGGACAGCGAACTGCAGCTGATGGTGCGCTCGAACATGCCTGGCAGCGTGGCCATATAGACGTGCTCGTGGGGCGCGTAGACGATGTGCTCGTATACCTCGTCGGTAATGCAGTAGGCGTCGTACTTTTTGCAGAGGTCGGCGATAAAGGCGAGCTCCTCGCGCGTAAAGACCTTGCCGCAGGGGTTGGAAGGGTTGCACAGGAC
>CATZEP010000194.1 GCA_958418185.1 uncultured Collinsella sp. | reverse complement strand
GCCGGGCGATAGCGCGCTTTCGTGGTGTTTTTCCGAGCTGCTTGCCGGTCGCGTGCCTTCGTCGGCGCTGCTGTCTACGGTGGGCGCTCTTTTGGGCATGATTCCGCAGGGCCTGGTGCTGCTGACTTCGTCGGTGCTTGCCATCGCCACGGTGCGTCTGGCGCGCCGCAAGGTACTCGCGCAGCAGCTCTACTGTATCGAGACGCTCGCGCGCGTCGACGTGCTGTGCTTGGACAAGACGGGCACCATTACCTCGGGCCGTATGGAGGTCGAGGGTACCTACCCGCTGCCTGTTGAGGGCGTTGGCTTTGGCGCGGACTCGGACGAGGCAGCTGTCCCCGTCGAGACCACGGTCCTCGATTTTGCGCTCGCCAACGTGGCGCGTGCCACCTCGGCAGACGCCAACGAGACCTGTCAGGCGCTGCTCAACTATTACGCTGACCGCCCGGTCGAGGTTTCCGAGCCGCTGGCGGTCATTCCGTTCTCTTCGTCCAAAAAGTGGAGCGGTGCCTCGTTTGCGCAGGGCTCCTATGTGATGGGCGCAGCGCAATTTGTGCTTTCGGTGCGCGTCTTTGCGCAGGTCGAGAACCGTGTGCCCGAGCTCGCCGACACCTGCCGCGTGCTTGTTGTGGCCCGTGTGGACGGCTTTACGCCCGACGGCGATATGGTGGGCGAGGCCGAGCCCGTGGGCTTTGTGACCATTCGCGACGAGATTCGCTCCTCGGCCGCCGAGACCATCGGTTACTTTAACGAGCAGGGCGTGACCCTCAACGTGATCAGCGGCGACGACCCGCGCACGGTGTCGTCGATCGCGCGCGTGGTGGGCGTTCCGGGGGCCGATGCCTACGTCGACGCCACGACACTCGATACGCCGTCCAAGATTGATGCCGCGGTGGATCGCTATCACGTCTTTGGTCGCGTGACGCCGCAGCAAAAGCGCGAACTCGTGCAGGCGCTCAAGCGTCGCGACCATACCGTTGCCATGACGGGCGACGGCGTCAACGACGTGCTGGCGCTCAAGGAGGCCGACTGCTCCGTGGCCATGGCTGCCGGTTCCGATGCTGCGCGCAACGTGGCCGAAATCGTGCTGGTCGACAACGATTTTGCCTCGATGCCCGCCGTGGTGGCTGAGGGCCGTCGCTCCATCAACAACCTGCAGCGCTCTGCGGCGCTGTTCTTGACTAAGACGCTGTTCTCGATGGGCCTGGCGGCGCTGTGCATCGCGTTTCCGCCGTATCCCTTCGAGCCGATTCAGATGACACTCATCAACTTCTTCTGCATCGGCGCGCCGGGCTTTGTGCTGGGTTTGGAGCCCAACAACGCCCGCGTGAAGGGGTCATTCTTGACCAACGTGCTCAAGCGTGCGTTGCCGGCGTCACTGGCGGTTATTATGGCTGCGGCGCTCGATATCTTTGTAGCGCGCGTGTTTGGCTTTAACCAGCTCACGCTTTCGACCATGTGCTTGCTTACGTCGTGTGCGGCGAGCGTGAGTCTGATCTGGCGTATCTCGCAGCCGCTTACGCCCTTGCGTGTGGTGCTTTTTGTGTTTGTCGTTGTCGGCATCCTGGCGGGTGTTATCGGATTCCCGCAGCTGCTGTCCATCGCCAACCTGTCGATGGGCGAGGCCGTTATCTTGCTGGCGATCGTCGTCTTTACCTGCACGGTGTTCTTTAAGCTCGCCACGATGATGGATTCGCTTAAGCCGCGTCGTCGCCATGCTGCCACCGGCTTTGGCCGTGGCGTTCGCGTCCGTCTGGGTCGTGGTGGCGGCAAGGTGAGCTCGACGGGCTCAACTGCCCAGCGTTTTGCCAAGCGCGTCGCCGCCGATATGGCGCAGCGCCGTGAGGAGCGCACCGCTCGCGAGGCCGAGGTTCGCGCGCTCGAGGGTGTGGAAAAGGCCCAGCCCAAGAAAAAGAAGGGCACGGGCGTCACTCGCTCGCGTGTGACCAAGTCCGCCCAGGGCATTAAGGTCTCGATGCCGAGCAAGAAGAAAAAGCCCGCAAATAAAGCCTAGCTTCAGCCGCCCGGGGGATGATTTTCTAATCCCCGTCCCAGAAAAATCATCCCTCCACAAAGACTACCCTGGCGATGTTGAATTGGTGCCTTGCTCCTGTGGGGGCGTGGCGATGTTATGCTCTAACCTCGACTGTATGAATTGCTCCGAAAAGAGGAAGCCGTGATCTGCCCGCATTGCCTTAAGACCATAGAGGACGGCGCCTCGTTCTGCCCCTATTGCAACGCATACGTTGGTCCGGGCGACGGTCCCGAGCATACCGAGTTCGTATTCTGCGATGGTTGTGGCGCACGCCTGTCCCCGCATGATCGCACCTGTCCCAAGTGCGGGCGCCCCGCCCCGGGCATCCTTTCCAAAGACGCGGCTGCATCCGATCTGGCAGCAGGCCGCACGGCCGGCTTTCCGCGCTTGACGCAGGAGCAGATCGATACCGAGGTGCCCCATGCGCCGGCCTCTGCCGCCGCGGTGCTCTCGGATGCCGCTGATCCCAACGAGACCTGCGTGCTGCCTGCCTTCGATAAGGACTTTGGCATCCCCAAGGTCGATATCCCCACACCGGTGTCCCTGCGCGATGATGTCCAGCCCAAAAAGCAAAAGGCCAAGCGCAAGGTCCATCCCGACGAGGATGCCTATCACAAGCACAAGCGCCATATCCCCAAACCGCTTATCGTCATCGCGGTGCTCGCCGCCGTGTGCGGTGGTGCGTATTGGTTTGTGACTGTCGATCCTATGGGCGTCATGCCCGGCTTCTACGACCAGTTTGGCCAGGCCGCCAAGACCA
>CATZEP010000193.1 GCA_958418185.1 uncultured Collinsella sp. | reverse complement strand
GCCTCGGGATAATACGGGCGAAAATCGCGAATTACCGGAGTGAGCCCATGTGCCGCTGCCAAGCGTTCAAGCACATCATTGCAGGTTTCGAACAACTGATACGGCGAGACGGCGAGCGTCGTGCCCACAAACTCAAACCCACGCTCCTGGGCCACACGGCACGCCTCGGCCAAGCGCAGGGCATAGCACGCACGACAGCGACGGGGCCGATCGGCACCCAGCGGTGCCACGCCGGCCTCCCAGCGCTCGCGGTCCTCCCCCGCCTCGACAAGCTCGATGTCGCCATCGGCACACCACCGGCGCAGCTCGTCCAAACGCCGCTGCCATTCATCGTGAGGCTGAATATTGGGGTTGGTCCAGCAGATTGTGGGTTCAAACCCCTCCTCGCGCAGCAGACGGACCGGCTCAAGCGAGCACGGCGCACAGCAGGCGTGCAACAACAACGGCTTCATCAACATCTCCTCCCCCGCAATGATTATTCTGGGACGGGGATTAAAAAATCATTGCGTACCTAATGATTTTTTAATCCCCGTCCCAGAAAAATCATCCCAAAAGACTACCTTGCGAAAAAGCGGACGCCAAAGGACGTGTCCTCGCAGGCGACAATGCGGCGGTCGCGCAGGATGGTCCGCACGTAATACCAGTCGCCCACACAGCCCGACAAATGCAAGCCGGCCGCCAGGTAGCACATCAGCGGATAGCCCGAAAACGCAAACCCCAGGGCAAACGCCGCCGTCACAACAACCGTCGGCGCCAGGCAAACTGCCACGTACCGCCGGCGCGAATAGACCACGCCCTCGGCGCAGGCATAGATCATCGCCGTCTCGCGATTCGCCCCAAAGGTCACCTTCGCGCCCGCAGGCGCCAGAAGCTTAAATAACACACCGTGCACCAGCTCGTGCACGGCAAATGACGCCACCGAAACCGCAGCCAAGCCGACTATCCAGCCCAAAACCGCCGTCCAGCCGCCCGCGTCCGCCACATCCAAGTCTGCGGGCCCGCCCAGCAGCATAAACACCGGCACCAGGCACACGGCAAATGCGCCAAGCACTGCCATCCCCCACACAAAGCAGGCGCGCAGAAAATCCTCGTCCTCAAACGCATGTATGTTGGAAATCTCATTCATAACATCTTAGGATAGCGCCCCTGCCACGTACCCGTCCGCATGTGCGATAATGTCGAATGATAAGCACGAATTGACCACCGCGTCGTCAGGCCTTGCGCCCGGCCGCGCTCTCACCATATGCGAAGGAGTCCCATGGCATCCAAATACTCCATGAACGACCGTCCCAGCTGGCCTCGCCGCGCCATCGTTACCGCCGGCGAGCCCTACGGCAACAAGGGCCTTCACTTTGGCCACGTTGGTGGCGTCTTTGTCCCGGCCGACTTCTTCGCCCGCTTCCTGCGCGACCGTCTGGGCCGCGAGAACGTCATCTTCACCTCGGGCACCGACTGCTACGGCTCGCCCATCATGGAGAGCTACCGCAAGCTCAAGGAGAACGAAGGCTACGACAAGTCCATCGGCGAGTACGTCGAGTCCAATCACTCCCGCCAGGCCGCGACCCTCAACAACTACAACATCAGCTGCGATATCTACGGCGGCTCGGGCCTTGAACCAGCTGCTCGGATTCACAACGAGGTGACCGCCGAGATTATCGAGCGCCTGCATGAGCAGGGCACCATCTCCAAGCGCTCCACGCTGCAATTCTACGACGCCAAGGCCGGCACGTTCCTCAACGGCCGTCAGGTGATCGGCCGCTGCCCCATTCAGGGCTGCAAGTCCGAGAAAGCCTACGCCGACGAGTGCGACCTGGGTCACCAGTTTGAGCCCGAGGAGCTCATCGCGCCCAAGAGCCAGCTCACCGGCGAGGTGCCCGAGCTGCGCCCGGTCGACAACCTCTACTTCGACCTGCCGGCCTACCTCGACTTTATGAAGACCTACACCGCCAAGCTCGCCCAAAACCCGCAGGTTCGCTCCGTGGTCTCCAAGACCATGGAGGAGTGGCTGCTGCCGGCACAGCTCTACATCCAGAACAAGTTCCGCGAGGCCTTCGACGCCGTCGAGGATCAACTGCCCGAGCACACCGTGCTGGAGCCCGAGGGCAACAAGAGCAGCTTTACCGTCACCTTCCCCAGCTGGAAGGAGCGCGACGACGCCCACGCGGTGCTCGCCAACGGCGGCGTGCGCTTCCGCAGCGGCAAGGCGCTCGTGCCCTTCCGCATCACCGGTAACATCGACTGGGGCGTTCCGGTGCCCGAGGTCGACGGCGTGAACGACGTCACCTGCTGGTGCTGGCCCGAGAGTCTGTGGGCGCCCATCAGCTACACCCGCACCGTGCTCGCCCGCGATGCCCGCGCCGCCGGCGTAACCGAGGGTATCGCCGCCCAGGACGCCGCCCTCATGGGCGAGCCCGCCGCCGATTCCACGCAGGTCCCCGCGCCCACCTATCAGCACAGCTCACTCGACTGGCGCGACTGGTGGTGCTCGGACGACGCTCAGATCTACCAGTTCATCGGTCAGGACAACATCTACTTCTACTGCATCGCGCAGACCGCCATGTGGGAGGCCCTGGGCTGGGACCTCACGCAGAGCACCGTCAGCGCCTGCTACCACCTGCTCTACATGGGCAAAAAGGCCAGCTCGTCCTCGCAGACGCCTCCCCCGCCGGCAGACGACCTGCTCAACCACTACACCTGCGAGCAGATGCGCGCGCATTGGCTGTCGCTCGGCCTTTCCGAGAAGCCGGTGAGCTTTAGCCCCAAGGCATACGACACGCGCGTGACCGGCAAGGACAAGGACGGCAAC
>CATZEP010000192.1 GCA_958418185.1 uncultured Collinsella sp. | reverse complement strand
TGCCGTTCAAACCGTCGCTTGTGTACCAAAGTACGCGGCGCTCCTCTTTTACGGCAACCTCGGGCACCTGGGAAAGCCGTTTCCTTGGTTGGTTGAAAGGTTTAGGAGTTATATGTCGGAAAATATTGAGCAGCCGTTGCCGTCCACGTTTGAGGAGTTCAACGAACAGCGCAAGGCGGCGTTTATTCGCGTCAAGGATTATAAGCAGGCGGGTAATCGCCTGGTCGGCTTCTTGTGCAGCTATACGCCGCTCGAGATTATCGATGCCGCGGGCGCTGCAAGTGTGGCTTTGTGCGGCACATCCGACGAGGTGATTCCCGAGGCCGAGAAGGTGCTGCCGGCAAATCTGTGTCCGCTCATCAAATCGACGTACGGCTTTGCCTACTCGCAAAAGTGTCCGTTTACGTACTTTAGCGACATGATCATCGGCGAGACCACCTGCGACGGCAAGAAGAAGATGTACGAGCTACTCAACGAGCTCAAGCGCACGCACATTCTGCACCTGCCGCAGGGTCGCGATCGCGCCTACGAGCGTGAAGGCTGGTACGAGGAGTGCCGCCTGCTCAAGGAGGAGCTCGAGGGCTTCTACGGCATTACGATTACCGATGACGACCTGCGCGCCGCCGTGCGCCGTCGCAACCGCTTGCGTGCAGCCCAGCTCGAGATGTTTGCGCTGCAGGCCAACCAACCGGCGGCCATGAGCGGCGTCGACCTGATGAGCACTATGTTTGCCGGTACGTTCAGCTTTGATATCGAGGCCTATACGCAGCAGCTGGAGCAAAAGGTTGCCAAGCTGCGCGAGGCCTACGACGCGGGCGAGCGTCCGGTTGCGGCGGATGCCAAGCGCATTCTGATTACCGGCTGCCCGGTGGGCGGCGTGATCAACAAGATCGGTCGCACCATCGAGTCCAACGGCGGCGTGGTCGTGTGCATGGACGACTGCTCGGGCGAGCGCACGGCGGCCATGATGATCGACCCGGAGGCTCCCGACATCTTGCGCGCCATCGCCGACCGCTACCTGGATATCAACTGCTCGGTCATGACGCCCAACGATGGTCGTATGGAAAACACGCTGGCTATGTGCGAGAAGTATCATGTCGATGGCGTGGTAGAGAGCGTGCTACAGGCCTGCCACACCTTCAACGTTGAGAGCACGCGCATGCAGGAGGCCGTCGAGGGTGCGGGCATTCCGTATATGAAGATCGAGACCGACTACAGCAATGGCGACATGGGCCAGATCGAGACCCGCATCGCCGCCTTTATCGAGACGCTCTAGCTTCCTCAGGCACCTGAGAAACCTAGAGCTAAGGCGCCTGAACGCGCCGCTGTCTTTGATGTTTAGATTGGGGGAGAGCCATGATAGGGATCGGGATCGATATCGGGTCTACGGCGGCTAAGGCTGCTGTGGTCGACGGGGAGGGTTCGGTGGCGTGGACGTGCGTGCAGCCAACCGGGTTTTCCTCGGTCGATACTTCCGAGCGGCTGCGCGAGGCGCTGGCAGCGGCCGGCTATGACGTGGCTTCCGACGACGTGCGCGTGATCGCGACCGGCTACGGCCGTGTCGCCGTGCCCTATGCGCACAAGGTCGTGACCGAGATCACCTGCCACGGTACCGGTGCCGTGCGCCTGTTTGGCGATCACGGCACGGTGATTGACGTGGGTGGCCAGGACACCAAGGTCATTCAGCTTAAAAGTGGCCGCGTGGCCAAGTTCGCCATGAACGACAAGTGCGCTGCCGGTACGGGGCGCTTTTTGGAGATCATGGCCGACCGTCTGGGTATTTCCCAGCAGCAGATGGCCGACCTTGCGCGTTCCGGTGAGCCCACCAAGATCAGCAGCATGTGCACGGTGTTTGCCGAAAGCGAGGTTATCAGCCTGATCGGTCGCGGTGAGCCGCGCGAGAATATTGCGCGTGGCGTGATCGACAGCGTGGTCTCGCGCGTGGCGACCATGGCCGGGCAGGCCGCGGGCGCCCCGTACTACTTGACCGGCGGTTTGTGTGAGAACACCTTCGTGGTGGAGCAGTTGGGCGAGCTGCTGGGGTCGCCGGTGATCACCTCGCCCCAGGCTCGCTTTGCCGGTGCCATCGGTGCGGGCATTCGCGCGCAGGCGCTCAATTAATGCATCCGCCGTAGGCTCGCATTCATGCGTATACTGGGAGAAAATGATTGCCCGATGAGAGGAGGTATCGATGGCTGACGATCAGATTAAGCTCACGTCTATGACGGCCGCGAGCGGTTGAGCCGCTAAGTTGGCTCCCGGAGCCCTCGCCCAGGTCCTGGGCGATTTACCCAATGTGCATAACGACAACTTGCTCGTGGGGTTCGATACCTCCGACGATGCGAGCGTCTTTCGCGTAGGGGAGAACCTGGGGCTCGTGCAGTCCATCGACTTCTTCCCACCGATGGTCGACGACCCGTTCCTGTTTGGCCAGATCGCGGCGGCAAACTCGCTGTCGGACATCTACGCCATGGGCGGGCGGCCGAGCCATGCCATGAACTTGCTTTGCATTCCGAGCTGCCTGGGCGTTGAGGTTGCCGGGCAGATTTTGGCGGGCGGCGCAGACAAGTGCGTCGAGGCCGGCTGCTCCATTGCGGGCGGCCACACCATCAACGACGACGAGCCCAAGTACGGCTTGTCCGTGAGCGGCTTTGTCGCACTCGACCACATGCTCGCCAACAGCGGCGCACGCGCGGGCGATGTTCTGCTGCTGACCAAGGCGATCGGCTCGGGCATCATCACCACGGCCATTAAGGGTGAGCTCATCGAGCAGGACGAGGCCGCAGCCATGTTTGACTCGATGCGCACCCTCAACGAGGCACCGATTCGTCTGGCCGAGGGACTCGAGCTTCATGGCTGCACTGACATTACGGGCTTTGGCCTGATCGG
>CATZEP010000191.1 GCA_958418185.1 uncultured Collinsella sp. | reverse complement strand
TTTTGCAGCGGGTTGGCCGGGACGGCGCCGTCGAGGGGCCTCGGGTCGACCGAGCATGACTGTCCGGACGGGGCGCCGTCTTTCAGCAGCGCATCCATTAGGTGATAGACTGGACCGAGCATGGAGAGGCCAAAACTTGTGACAAGATGACCGTTTGCGCCGGTCACGCGAACCATACGCTCGGCGCCAAAGCATTCGCCGTACATAACGAGGGTCTTGACCACTTTGGCCATGGCGGGGCCCTTGGCGCCGTCGAGCAGGGCTTGTTGTTGGGAGGTCAGGTTCATCTGTGAGCCCATCCTTTCGTGTTAGATATTGGTGCCGAGTCGGTATGCCGCACGGACCGCTTCGAGCACACGGCCGGGCGCAAACCCATCGCCGATGTTATGCAGCTCGTCAGCGGCGTGCGTCTGCTGCAGTTTGTAGAACAGCGCGTCGTCGGGGTGTCCGCCGCAGGCAATGACTACCAAGTCGCAGGTTAGCTCGAGTGACTTCCAGTCGTTGCCGATTTTGGGTGCAAGCGGGTTTTCGACGTTCTCGGGCAAGACCGGTGACCACGAGACGTAGGGGTCGGGAACGTTTTTGTGGCAGTTGCGACTCAAGTGGAGACGCGCACACCTCGATGGGGCTCCAGACTCGCGTTTGCCGCCGACTTCCGCGCGCTCGACGCGTGTCATATTGAGGAGCCGCACATTGCGTCCCCTGAGCGTATGGAGTAGGTGGCCGCGATTTGCCGTGCAGGCGCCCTGCATCATGTGAGGCAGCATTTCAATTACGCTGACCTGTGGTATGCCGTGTTCGACGGTGAGCCATTGGGCAACCTCGCAGCCCACGGCCCCTCCGCCAATGATGGCGACGGTTTTGGCGTTGCCAAGCAGTGCGGGCTGGCGCAGTAGCTGCGTTGCCTGCACGGCATGGCCCGATGCTGCAAGCTCCGTAAGGCCGGGGATGGGCGGTATCGCATTGGAAGTGCCTGTCGCGCACACGATTGCGTCGAAGCCTGCTTTTGCAAGATCTTCGGCGCGTGCTGCCCGTCCAAGTTCGAGTGTCAGGTTCCCGTTGGGTTTTTCTGCCTGCTCGCGCACCTGTCGAACAAGATATGATCGGTAGTTATCGAGGTCGAACTTGATCCGGGCGGCGCTGGCGGAGAGGAGTTTTCCTCCAAGTTCATCTTCGGCGTCGATGAGCTTTACGTCGTGGCCACGACGCGCGGCGATTAGCGCACAGACCATCCCAGCGGGTCCGGCTCCTATCACCGCTATGCGTTTGGGTTCTTTGGCGGGAGCGGGTGTCTGGGGCATGAGGTATTCAAAGCTGCAGCGTGGATTGACGGCACACTGCGGATGGCCCCCTTCGACAAACTCGTTGAGGCATCCTTCCTGGCATCCGATGCAGGGGCGAATATCTGCCACGCGACCGGCGTACGCCTTGTTGGGCCACTCGGGATCCGCAAGCAGCGGGCGTCCGAGCATGATCATATCGGCGTCGCCATTGCGAAGGGCGCGTTCGGCAATGTCGGGGTAGCCCAACTTACCCACCGCGACAACGGGTACGGGAAGGCCGGCATTGGAGCGGATATTGTCGGCGGCAAAGCGCTCTCGAACGGCGCGCGCCACGGGAACGAAGCAGCCTGCGGGCATGCTCGCAGGCGGGTGGGGCATCCACCAGTTGTCATAGCAACCAAGGTCGACGTCAAAGATGTCTACTCCCGCCGCCACGAGCTCTTCCATATAACCCAGGGTCTGTTCGACTGTGCGGCCGCCGCGCATGCGTCCCAGATAGGTCGAATGCATGACCTGCTCGTCATAGGTTTCCTCGAGTGCAAGCGAAAGGTCGATGCGGTACATGATGGGGTAGTCGGGCCCAACGCGGCGACGGATTTCTTTGATCCTATCGAGGCCAAACTGCCGCCAATCGGCATAACGTCCGAGCTTGCGCTGGTTAAAGGCGGGGTTTCCGAGCTGCTCGATAAGATAACCCTCGTGCCCGTGCAAATAGACGCCATCGATGCCCATGGCATGGGCATCGGCCGCCGCTTGGCCGATATTGTTTACGATACGGCGCAGCTTTTGGTCCGAGAGGCGCATGCATGGAATGGCGGGGATGTAGTAGTTAGGCAAGAAACTCGCCGAGACCGGAAACTTCTTTTGTGTGATGAGGCATTGCGGGTTGCCCACGCGGCCGAGTCCAGCCGTAAACTGGACAAAAATGCGCGATCCGAAGGCATGGACACCTTGGGCAAGGTCGCGCCAGCCTGCCATAACGGTTCGGCTTCGATCGATGCGCGGGAAATAGGTGAGCTTGTCCAGCTCGGTGACCGTGGTATCGATGCCGTGGCTTACCGGCACGAGTCCTGTTGTGATGAGGCCGCAGCCGCCTTTGGCGCGGGCGAAAAAGTACTGCAGCATCATGTCACTGGGGCGGCCAGTTTCCTCGCACATGTCGATATTGCCCATCGGTGCCATGACAATGCGGTTTTTGACGGTGAGCTTGTTAATTTTGATGGGAGAGAAGAGCTTGTCAAAAGGATAGAGCTCTTGTGTCATGCGGGACGATCCGCAACCGGAATTTTTGGCGGGCCAGCTGTCGAACGAGTCGACGAGTTGCTGCACCAGTACGTCTTTTCCCAATGAGGTTCCTTTCAGATGTTGACAAGGTAACAAAGCAGTTTACGTCTAAATGTTTAATAGTCAACAACAAAGGCATGAGTTCGGTGAAGGAAAAAAGACTCAATGAGCGTCGGATGGCAAGTTGTGTTGCGACATTAGCTCCCAGCTAATGAATTTGAGCTCGCCGCCTCCTACGATGTGCTGTGTGCCGGCACGGTAGCCGGATCGTGGGAAGGATGCATAATGGCAAAAGAGGGAAAGAAGCCGATCGGCAAGATCATTCTGGGTG
>CATZEP010000190.1 GCA_958418185.1 uncultured Collinsella sp. | reverse complement strand
CAGCCGGTCGCTTCCATCACGATGTTCTGGCCGCGCACCACCAGCTTTTCGTTCGTTTGCTGCACATCGACCATCAAGTTTTGGTACACCTTGCCAATCTTGACCATGGCACCGGTCGAAATCATATTGAGAATGAGCTTTTGGACCGTTCCCGCCTTGAGCCTCGTTGAGCCGGTAAGCACCTCGGGGCCGGGCACGGGCTCTATGGCAAGATCTGCGTCCTCCCCGATCCTCGACCCCTGGTTGCAGGCGATAGCAATGGTCTTGCACCCGGTTGCCTTGGCGTACGCGAGGCCGCCCACCACATAGGGGGTACGACCGCTTGCCGCCAAACCAACGACGAGATCCTTGGAGGAGAGCCCATGTTCCCGCAGGTCACTCGCGCCAAGTTCCTCGCTATCCTCGGCACCTTCGACAGCCTTGATAAACGCTCTCTCGCCTCCGGCAATGAGTCCGACAATCAGATCGGGCGATACGCCAAACGTGGGTGGGCACTCCGACGCGTCGAGCACGCCCAAACGACCGCTCGTGCCCGCACCCATATAAAAGACGCGTCCACCGCGCTCGAGCGCCTCGGCAGCCCAGTCGATTGCCGTGGCAACCTGGGGCAACACTTTCGTGACCGATTGGACGGCGCGAAGATCCTCATCGTTCATCGTCGTGACGATTTGCAGCGATGTCATCGTGTCGAGGTCCATTGACTTTTGATTTCGCTGTTCTGTCGTGAATTTTGTTAAATCGAGCATTTTGTTCACCTCATCTTTCCTGTTTCTCGATGTAGTTTTGCTTGATGACATGCGTCGCCCGTTCGTAATCGCTCGCAACGTAAGCAGCGTAGAGGGCATCGACAACCATAAGCTGAGCCATACGCGAGGCCATGGCACCGCTGCGGACCAAGGGCTCGCTTGCAGCAACGCCGAGCACGGCATCGGCCATGGTGGCAAGCTTGGACGATCCATCTACTTTGGTCACGGCCACAACGGGACAGTTGTGGCGTTGGGCCTCGGCGGTGCAGTCCAGTACTTCTTGCGTTAAGCCCGAGTAGCTAAAAGCAATGCCGATATCGCCTTCGTGCATGTTCTTGGCGCACAAGAGTTGGTCGTGCCAGTCATCGTACAGATGGCATTCCTTGTCGACACGCATGAGCTTTTGTGCCAGATCGTGTGCAACCAAGCGAGAAGCACCAATACCGAACAGATTGACCATGCGCGCCCGCTTAAGATAGGCTGCACATCGTTCCAAAACGGTGTAATCGAGTGTTCGCGCCGTCGCCTCGATCGTGCGCACGTTGCTTTTCATCACCTTCCCCACGATACGTTCGACGCTGTCATCCACGGAGATGTCCTCGAGGGCAACGTCCTTTCTGTCGCCCAGGAGCGCAAGTTCGGCAATCAGTTCGCGCTGGAACTCCTTGTAGCCCGCAAAACCCAAGCGCTTGCAAAAGCGCAAAATGCTCGAGGGCGAGGAGAACGTGGCATCGGCAAGACCGCGGACGGACAGCCCGACCACCTCATGCGGATGAGCACTCACGTATGCGATGACATTGCGCTCCGCCGGACTTGCGCTGAGCTCACGCTCGCGAAGCCTTAAAAGCAATCCGTTTGCCATCTCAAACACCTCCGTTGAGAAGAATTAAAGACCAACGAACGATTCGTACCGGATATAAACAGCTTTTACGGTACATTGTGCCGCATCATGGCGCACAAAGGGCGGGCATTCTACCACTCGCCCCTCAAATCCGACCGCTCGGAAATACGCGCGACACAAAATGATTCATCAAGGTCGCATGATTCGTAACAGGGTTGTTAACGGCGTCTCGCGTGGGCGCCAATGGGACAGGTTATGCGCTTATCCAAGCACACCGCCGCCGACGAGGCAAACAGCCCAACAAAGAAGAACTCTACGGTATGGGCGACACGACGGATGTTGGTGCCCATCCACATGCAAACGGGGGCAAGCGGGTCGGGGTGGGCGACGGCAGCCGTTGAGCCCGCGTCCCCGGCACCCCTACTCCGTCTCGCGCATCCAGCGATCGAAGGTCCCCACGCACACACCTAAACGCTTTGCCGCCTGACTCCGGGTAATATTGCCCGCCTCATAGATATCGCGCACTCGTTCAAATTGCGGAGGGCACGGCTTGCGGGGTCGACCAAAACGCACGCCGCGCGCCCGCGCCGCCGCGATTCCCTCCGCCTGACGACGGTGGATGTTCTCTCGTTCCACCTGCGCCACATAGCTCAACAACTGTAAAACGATATCGGCAATCAGCGTGCTGGTCACATCCGATCCGCCGCAATCTCTCGCACGCGTATCGAGCAACGGCATGTCCAGCACAACGATGGCCGCACCAAGTTCCTTGGTTATACGACGCCATTCCTCGAGTATCTCGCTGTAGTTTCGGCCCAGCCGATCGATGGAAAGCACCACCAACACGTCGCCGGAAGCCAAGGCATGAAGTAATTCCCGATACTGTGGGCGATCAAAGTCCTTACCGCTCGCACGGTCGGCAAAGACATTCGCCGGCTCCACGCCATAGGCGCTCAGCGCATCCAACTGGCGATTCAAATTTTGATCGCGCGAGCTCACTCGCGCATACCCATATACCGTTGCCACAACATCCCCGCTCTCTCGTAAACCTGCCAAATAGGGACAGGTTTGTTTTGGTAGGTCCTATCTCCCAAAAGCATATGAAGAAGCGGCCGAGCTCATGGCAGGGCAATCAAGAGACACGCAAAGAGGGCGGCCCCGAAAGACCGCCCTCTACGCTCTGCCGATACTCACTCCGTGCCGGTTAATGAATGAGCTTAAAGTCCAAATGTCCGCGAGTAGTGTTGACGCGCGAGACCTCGATAATCACGCGCTGCCCCAACTCAAAACGACACCCCGTGTCGGCACCCGTCAACGTGAGC
>CATZEP010000189.1 GCA_958418185.1 uncultured Collinsella sp. | reverse complement strand
GAGATGGCGGCAATTATCTCGGCTCGAGATGCGGCAACTTCGCACGGAGCCGTCGATATAGATGTCGTGATCGATTATATGGATAAGGTCGCGGTCAATAAGAAAGCGGTGCGCGCGTTTTATCGTAAATTTGGTAGCTATGCTGCTTGGCTGTGGCTTGCCGCCCACACCGACCTCTACGACTCGGCCCAAGGCTCTGTGGGCGAGGCGGTTAAAGTTGCCCTGCTCGGATTGAATCCGCCGGCAAACACTGCCGTTTCCATGCTCATTCAGGCTGGTTCCAACGCGCGTCTTGAGGGAATCAAGCTTCGGGAAGATATGGAGCTCACGCCTGTTCCGTATGTGAACGGCTGGGAAGTCGACGGAAAGCACGGAACGCGCCCCTGCACGCGCAATGCGCTGTTTTGCGCTCAGGTCGGCGACGATGCCGTGCCACGCGGCTATGTGGCCGAGCTTATATCCCAAGGCGTTGACGAGCGGTTGCTCGCGGCTCGCGGCGTAAGGCTTCTTGCAGATGAAAGCTTGATCTCCTCTGCCGAATATGCTGAGTTCCTCGAGGATAGCCGCGGTGTTGCAGACGGCTCCTTAAAGGCCGCTATCGAGCAGGATACACGCGATTACGGTGTCGTTGAGGGTATTGCCGATAGCGATGCTCGCGCTGCTGCCATAAAGAAGGAGCAGCGGGGTGTTTTGATGTATACCGTTCTTGTGGCGCTTCTTTACTGCATTCTTATCATGTGCTCCCGTGGTGCCTTTGGTCAGCTGATTGTTTCTTGGGGTTCGTTTGGTCCGCTTGCGGGCATTTTCCTGGCGGTTGCGTTTATTGGCTGCTTTGGTTTTCTCGCTCTCAATCTTCTGCGCTCTTATTCGGCCGCCGATCGTGTTAGCGCGCTTAGGAACGATATCGATGCCAATTCGGATGCGCTTGAACGATATTTGCTCCAGCTCGTTGAGTTTGCCGATCGTAAGGGGCAGGTTTTTGAGGAGCTTGCGATGTCGGCAGAGGACAAGCCTCTTGCTCAGGTCGGTTCGCTTGCATTTTCAAGTGGTCGTGCGCCGGCGGCGTTTTACATGGATCCGCAGCTGATGGACAGACTGGGACGCTATGCTGGCCGCTTGGTCGTTTTCGTTCCGCTTGTCACCAGCGCCTTTGGGTTTATGGGAACGATGTTTGTTGATGGCGACACGTTTACCAAGCTTGACGTAGTAATGGCGATTCTCATCGGTGGTATGACGGTCATGCTTCTCTTTGGAGACGATGCTCACCCCGGTAGTGCAAAGTCGATTCGCACCTGGCTTTTCTCTTGGATCCTGCCGATCGTCATCGAGTTTTTCCTCTGGGGTATTGTGACCATTGCACAGCTGCTTAGTATCTTCGGATTTATTGTGATGCTGATTGGCTTTGGAATCTGCGCATTCTTCTTCTACCTTTTCCTTTCCGCCTAATAGAGCGGGTCGCTCTTTTCATGAACCGTTTTGGGTCGCCAAGGAGGGTTTCTGACTCCTTGGTGACCTGTTAATTTTGATAAACGATAGGAGCATGGTATGCCCACGCTACGACTGGGGAATCTTTTCTCGGATTCCAATAATGGTCGCCAACAGCGACCGGTGGTGCCTCGACCGCAGGTTCCCAATACACCGCAACGCAATGACGGTCTCCATGGTACCGAGCGACGCGCCATGGCTGCCTTTGATGACATGTTGGGTATTGAGAACGTGGCGTCTCAACGCGGCTCTCAAACAAATACACACTTGCGTTCGAACATGGCTCAACGTGAGATTCGAAACGACGTGGTGATCAATGAAGGTTTGGGTTCGTACGATGGACGTCCGTGTTCCATCAGGATCTACGAGAACCACCTTGAGATTATCGCCAAGCGTGAGGGGTCAACGCTCGATAACCATTCTGTGGTCAAGTCACTCGTTCCAGGCCTGGGTCATAGCAAGGCAGTGGCGGGCAGGCTTTTCGCTCCGGGCAATTCCAATCCGCCGATTATCATCCCCTTTAATTCTCTGAGCGGGTTTCAAGAAGTGAGCGGCTTTATGCCCACGTTCGTCTTTAACCGGCGTAATCCTCAGACCAGAAAGATGGAGACGCACACTAACAAGACGGTGACCAGGGAGTTTGGGTATGCGCTTAACCGCTATGCCCAGACGCACTTCCATTACTAATAGGTGAAGGCAAAACATATGGCAAACGATAAACAGCAAGAGGGCCTGTCGGCGCAAGAGCGTCTCGCCCGTCTTTATAGTGCTCGTGCTGAGGGACAGCAAGAGGACGCGACGTCGTTCGCGGGTGAGACTGCGGGAGTGTCCATTTCGTCAGAAGTACCGCAGGCTCAAACGGTTTCTACTCAGGAGCGTCTCGACCGCCTGCGTGCGCGACGCGCCGGCGTGCCTCTTCCGGGCGATCCGGAGGCAGCTACTCCGGTAAACAACGAGGGTGCGAATCGCCCTCGCTTTAACATCAATCTTTCGCGCATCGTGGACGCGATTCCCACCATTGTTCGGTATTTCCCGCTGCGTATTTTTACGGTTTGGGGGCTCTGCTCGGTCTGGTACCGCATGTACTTGAACGTTGGCGGAGACGATGTACTGCATACGGGGCTTCCGGCACCGGGGCATAGCGCATTCAATCCATTCGCTTTGGGCGCCGTTGTATTCATCGGCCTTCTCGTAGTTGTGACGGAAATCATTGCCGGCCCGTTGAGCCTGATCATTAAGCAGCTAATCATCGGCGCCACGTATTTCTTCCGCGGTTCCGCCGCCACCCGCGAGGCCCGCGACCGCGCCCACGCCAACTTCAGCCTGCGCCGGCTCGTCACCGAGACGGTCCGCGGCTACCACAGCGGCTACTCGGTCTTCGGCGCCATGGCCCGCGCCCCCCGCGGCCCCCGCCCCAGCGCCTCCCC
>CATZEP010000188.1 GCA_958418185.1 uncultured Collinsella sp. | reverse complement strand
GTGCCACGTCTATTGTGAGTGGCAAGCATAAGCTCGATCAGCAGAATAAAGCTGCCGGTGAGGACGGTTCTGAGGGGTAACCTCTCGGTTGTCAGATAGCTAAAGAGTCGGGACGGGGTCCGGTGCTGCTGCATCGGACCCTGTTTTGTTTTGCAACGATTAGTTATGCCCCCTCACGCCCCATGTTGCTACCGTTGCCCGATCTGTTTGTGTACCGACATCAGTACGTGCGAGGCGGTCATTACAATTGGCATCATGCTGCGATTTAAGGGGAACGTTGCGATGTCTGAACAGGCAAATAATGGTTGTGCTGCCGGCTTTGGCGTGCGTCTAATCGGCTGTACCGACGATGTGGTTTTGCCCATCGGCATGTACGACTATGCGGAGGCTCTTGGTTGCTGCACGCTGGTCGACAAGACCATGTTTATTGCCGATATGCTGGATTGCGATGCGTCCGTTATGGTGTGCTGCCGACCCGAGGGTTTTGGCAAGAGCATGAACTTGTCGATGCTCAAGGCTTTTCTGGAGCGTCCCGCAGTCGGTCGCGCCGGTCGGATTTCATTTGCCGATACTCTGATTTGGGGTGCGGATGGCGGGCGCTATCGGAATGAGTACGCGTGCTATCCAGTGATATCGCTGGACTTTTCTGGCGCTGCGAGGCGTGGTGCCTCTGTTGTCGGCGTCGTGCGTGATGCTCTTTCGGGCGAATGCGCTCGCTTGATGCCATTCTTGGAAGCTCCGGATTTAGCTCGAGACAAGGTACGTCACATCGAACGCGTTGCGCGGGGCGTGGCGAGCGAGGCCGAGGTTGACTCGGTGCTTGGTCTGCTCATTGAGCTGCTGGAGATTGCCTGCGATGAGCAGGTTGTATTGCTCGTTGATGGGTACGACGCGGCGTGGTCGCGCCGTGCGAGCGCGAGGGACGCTTCCGTCGTCGGTCCGGCGGAGCTGCTCGATCGTGTGCTGTTCGACGCCATTGCCACCGCGGCCCATTCGCTACGGTTGACGTGTCTGATGGGGGAGCGTCCCGGTCCTGCCGAGGCGGCGCTTTCTTCGCGCAGCTGCTCGTATCGTCTTTCGACGCCCCTTTCGACGTGGTGCGACCGTTGGTTCGGCTTTTCGGATGCCGAGGTTGAGGCCCTGTTGAGTCATGCTGGACGCGAGGAATACCTGGATGATGCGCGTGAATGGCTCGAGGGATATCGGTTTGGCAGGGCCTATTGCTCGAGTCCGACGCGTGTGATCGGTTTTCTGGACCGAGGCTGCACAGCGCCTGTGCGAGCCGATCTGTATGGGTATGCCGATTGCCTGAGTAGGGTAGTTGCCGGGTGGAATCTCGACCGCCTTTTGGTCTTGTTCGATTTGCTCGAGGCTCATGGATGCGTTGAGGTCTCGCTTGTTTTGGGCGCTGCGGGGCCAGAGGCCTCGCCTGATGATGGCCTGTGGACGGCGCTGTATCTGTCCGGTTTCCTGACGACAGATATGACTGAGGAATCGGAGCACGACATCTGCTCCCGTGCTCTTCGGTTGCCCAATAACGAGCTTCGCCAGGCCTTTCGTCTGGTGATTATTGATTGGTTTGAGCGTGCTGCCGAGGACGTTCGAGACGTCGATACGTTTCGAGATGGGTTGTGCCGTGGGGACGAGGGTGCGGTGAAGCGGGCGTTAGAACGCATCCTGGGAGATGCGGGAATCGGTGCGAACAACCCAGATGCGCAGCTGCCATATCACCTGCTCTTGCAGGGACTCTGCTTTGGATTGCCGGGCTATGCCAATCCTGCCTCGAGGCGAAAGCGTGGCGCGGATCGCTGGGACATCCAGGTTTTTCCTACGGGCGCTGTGTTTGACGTGGCAGACACGATCGGCATGCTCGACGAGCGTCCGCTGATAACGGTCAATATGATGTTTGACCCCGGTGTGAACGCGCTGGGCCTAGAGCTGCTGGCCGTTCAGGCGCTGCTCGACATAGAGCGCGACGGTATCGACAAGATTCGCGTGCCGCGACCCGGTGTGGGCCGCATGCGCTGGGGGTTTGGTTTTGACGGGTGTCGTGTGGCAGCGGTGTGCCAGCGGCTGTAGGGGTGTCCGCTACTCTGCGTCCTTCATGGGTGGCATGGGCTTCCAGTCGGGATCATTGATAATCTTGCGAGCATCTTTCATGCCACGGCGCAGCGCCGGGATGCCGGTCTTAAAGCACTTGTCGACCGCTGCCAGACGAATGAACTCCTTGCAAAAGGTCGCGGCATTGCCCAGACGGAACAGCATGGGGTGGTAGTCACCGTAGATCTGCATGTAGCGGGCCAAAAAGCCGCGATTGCGCATGATGTAGTAGCGGTTGGTGTCGCTCGTGGAGTTGAGCTGGCGTTTGCCGGCGATGTCCCAGTTAGAGACGGCGCGGGCGCGCTTGAGCACCACGTCGGCAACCACGGCGGCGGGGAAGTGCTGGCTCGCAACATAGCCGTAGCAGGCATCGTCGCCGTAGATGAAAAAGCGTGCATCGGGCAGACCGATCTTGTCGACTACGCGGCGCGAGAACAGGCCGCCTTCAAAGCACAGCTGGTTCATGGTGCGGTAGCCCTCGGGGCCCAGGTCCCACTTAGCGATGGGGTTGGGGATACCAAGCGAAAGGATGAGCTGGTACTGCCAAAAGAAGGCACCGCCGTCGAAGTCCAGGCGCGAACCCTGGATAACGTCGTAGCGGTCGGTCCACTTTGCCAGGCGCTCGATGCCCTCCGGGATGACGAGCACGTCGTCGTCCATGACCCAGAACCACTGGGCGCCCAGGTCGTAGGCGCATGTGGTGCCGGCGGAGAGGCCGCCCGCGCCGCTGCCGTGTTTGAGCTGCGGGGCGTAGGTGAGGCGGTCGGTGCCACCCTTTGCATCGGGCTGATCGGTGTCGATGCCCCACAGGTT
>CATZEP010000187.1 GCA_958418185.1 uncultured Collinsella sp. | reverse complement strand
TTGGCCGTGACGTCGTTGAGCGACAGGCTCTGACCCTCGGCACCCTCGATACGCACACGCACGCAGGGGGCCTTGGTGGCACCCACGAGCTCAACGTCGACGATGTCGACATCGTGCTGGGGAGCGACGGCCTCGAGCGCGTCGATGATCGCCTGCTCGGTCTTGGTCTTGACCATTGCGGCACCTCCATCCATACAAAAAAGAAGCGGAGCAGAAACCCCACTTCTTTCAATTACAACTTCATTTGCAAGCAAACTATACCAATACCTGCGAAAACGTGCAAGCACAGTACGAATCTGCCGGTCAGCGTGCGCACAGCTTCTCCACAAGAATAGGACAATTGACCGAAGACACCTAGGCAGGTACATGCAAAACGAGGGACGACCCAACCGGATCGCCCCTCGTCTTTTATGCTTCAGTTATGCTCGCAGTGCTTACTTGACCACCAGGTTGACCAGCTTGCCGGGCACGCAGATGGCCTTGACGACCGTCTTGCCCTCGGTCCACTTGGCGACGGCGGCCTCGGCGGCAGCCTGCATTTCCTCGTTGGAGGCATCGCGGGCCACGTCAATGCGGCCACGGACCTTGCCGAGCACCTGGACGACGATCTGCACCGTGTCCTCGATGGACTCGGCCAGGTCGAACTCGGGCCAGGCGGCGGTGTAGGCGTTGCCTTCGCAGCCAAGTGCCTCGTGCCACAGCTCGTCGGCCCAGAACGGGCAGATGGGCGCCAGGACGCTCACGATGTCCTTGGCCACGCCGTAGCACAGGGCCTTGTCGCGGTCAGCACCCTCGGTGGCGTTGAGGTAGGCGCTCGCCGCGTTGACGAGCTCCATGACGGCCGAGATCGCGGTGTTGAACTGGCCGCGGTCGAAGTCCTCGGTACACTTGGCGATGGTGCGGTGACGCTCGCGGTAGAGCTTCATCGCGGTCTCGTCGAGCACGGACTTGTCGAAGGCCACGTTGGCGTCACCCGACTGGACGAGCTGCCACACGATACGCCAGGCGCGCTTGATAAAGCGGTTGGCGCCCTCGACGGCCTTGGGATCCCAGTCGAAGTCCTTCTCGGGCGGAGCGATAAACAGGATCGCCAGACGCATGGTGTCGGCGCCGTAGGGCTCGATAACCGAGCTCGGGGGCACGACGTTGCCCTTGGACTTGGACATGGTGTCGCCGTTCTCGTCCTTGACCATGCCCTGGCACAGCAGGTTGGTGAAGGGCTCGTCCACGCTCAGCAGGCCCAGGTCGCGTAGCGCCTTGGTAAAGAAGCGGCTGTAAAGCAGGTGCAGAATGGCGTGCTCAATGCCGCCGATGTAGTTATCGACGGGCATCCAACGGTCGGCCGCCTCGCGGGAGAAGGGCAGCTCGGTGTTGTGCGGATCGGTATAGCGCAGGTAATACCAGCTGGAGCAGGTGAAGGTGTCCATGGTATCGGTCTCGCGCTTGGCCGGGCGACCGCAGACCGGGCAGGTGGTCTCGTAGAAGTCCTTGCACTCGGCGAGAGTCTCGCCGGCACCCAGGTCAAGGTTCTCGGGCAGCGTCACCGGCAGCTGATCCTCGGGCACGGGTACAATGCCGCAGTGCTCGCAGTGGATAGCCGGGATGGGGTTGCCCCAATAGCGCTGGCGGCTGATGAGCCAGTCGCGCAGGCGGAACTCGACCTTGCGACGGCCGCAGCCCATGGCCTCGAGGTCGGCCACGATGGCAGCCTCGCCCTCGGAGTGCTTACCGCCGCGCATGCCGGTGTACTTGCCGGACTGGACGAGCGTGCCCTCGGCAGCGTGGGCGCAATCCCAGTCGACGGTCTCGGCATGGAAGGTATCGATGGTCTCGCCGCTGGCCTCGACGGCAGCGCGATCGTCATCGTCCAAGATGATCGGCACGATCGGCAGGTCGTACTTACGGGCAAACTCAAAGTCGCGCTGGTCGCCGCAGGGAACGGCCATGACGGCGCCGGTGCCGTAGTCGGCAACAACATAATCGGCAACCCACACGGGAACCTTCTCGCCGTTGACGGGGTTCACCACGTAGCGGCCCGTAAAGGCACCGTGCTTCTCGAGGGTGCCCTGGGCACGCTCGACGGCAGAGATATGCTTGGAGTCCTCGACGATCTTAGTGACGGCCTCCTCGTACTCCGTGCCCTCGACGAGCTCATGCAGACGAGCGTACTCGGGAGCCAGGACAAAGAAGGAGACGCCAAAGAGGGTGTCGGCACGCGTGGTGAAGACGGTGATCTTGCCCTCGTCGCCCTCGATGGGCTCGCCATCCTGGTCGCACAGGGTAAAGTCGACCTCGGCGCCCTCGGAGCGGCCGATCCAGTTGGCCTGCATCTGCTTGACACGCTCGGGCCAGCCGGGGAGCTTCTCCAGGTCGTCGAGCAGCTCCTGGGAGTACTCGGTGATCTTGAAGTACCACTGCTCCAGGTCGCGCTTCTCGGGCTCGGTGCCGCAGCGCCAGCACTTGCCCTCGGTGACCTGCTCGTTGGCCAGAACGGTCTTGCAGTTAGGGCACCAGTTGACCGGGTTCTTCTTGCGGTAGACCAGGCCCTTTTCCCACAGCTTCTCAAAGATCCACTGACCCCAGCGGTAGTAGTCGGGGCTGCAGGTCTTGACCATGCGATCCAGATCGTAGGAGAAGCCCATGCGCTTCATCGTGGCGAGCGCCTGGTCCATGTTCTTATACGTCCAGGCGGCAGCCTGCGTATTGTGCTTGATGGCGGCGTTCTCGGCAGGCAGGCCAAAGGCGTCAAAGCCGATGGGGTGCAGCACGTCAAAGCCGCGCATGCGGGCCTGACGGGCCATGGCATCGCCGATGGTATAGTTGCGCGCGTGGCCCATGTGCAGGTCGCCCGACGGATACGGGAACATCTCGAGCACGTACTTCTTGGGCTTGGCGTGATCTTCCGTGACCTTGTACAGGTCGGCATCTTCCCAAGCCTTCTGCCAACGAGGTTCGATCTCGTGAGGGTTGTA
>CATZEP010000186.1 GCA_958418185.1 uncultured Collinsella sp. | reverse complement strand
CGTCGTCGAGTGCGCGCTTGATGCGGTCGCCCTCGGCAAGGAGATTCTCCAGATAGCGCTGGTCGCGGTCCTTGAGCGCACGGCTGTAGGCGCCGAGCGAGTCGATCAGGTGGTCGATCTCGAAGGCGAGAGCATCGGCGTCGTCGATCATGAGCTCGGACCACATCTGCGGGTTGAGGTGTGCCACGCGCGTGAGGTCGCGGTAGCTACCGGCTGAAAAGCCGTGGTGGACCTGGGCGGTGGGGCTCTTTACGTAGGCGTTGGACACCACGTGTGCGAGCTGGCTCGTAAATGCGATCACGCGGTCGTGCTCGGCGGCGGTGGTCACGCTGAACTTGCCAAACCCCAAGGGACGCACCATCTCGCGCACCTGGCCCAAGAGCTCCAGCTTAAGGGCATCGTCTACCGCAGGCGGAACGAGCACGAGCGGTGCGCCCTGGAACAAGTCGGCGCGGGAGTGCGCGTAGCCCGAGAACTGGGTGCCCGCCATGGGGTGTGCGCCCACAAAGTAAAAGCCGTGCTCTCGTGCGAGCTCAAAGGCACGCTCGCACACAATGCCCTTGACGCCCACGGTGTCGATTACCACGGGGCCCATGATGGCTTCTGTGTCGGTGGCGTCGGCGAGCGCCTGGGCGTGGGCCTCGAGCCACTCGATGCATCCTTTAGGATAGCAGGCAAGGACGATGATGTCGCACTTGCCGAGCGTCTCGTCGTTGAGCTCGCCGGCGACGGTACCCATGCTGGCGGCCGTCATCACGTCATCGTCGGGATCCCAGGCAAGCACGCGAACGCCCGCCTGCGCATAGCCGCGGGCAAAGCTGCCGCCGATCAGGCCCAGGCCCACGATGCCGGCGCACTTGGGTCCACCCTGGTTGACGCGTGCGTTTCTCACCGTACCCATGGGTTACTCCTGAACGGTCTCTTGGCAGACGACCTCGCGGATGGCGCGGATGCGGCGCATGGTGTCGTCAAACTGGTCGGGGGTGAGGGCCTGAGCACCGTCGGACCAAGCGTGGCTCGGGTCGTCGTGGACCTCGATTTCCAGGCCGTTGGCGCCGCAGGCGGTCGCAGCGAGCGCCATGGGCTCGACATAGCGGGTGTAGCCGGTGGCGTGGCTGGGGTCGGCGACGACGGGCAGGTGCGACAGGTGGTGCAGCACCGGCACGGCGTTGAGGTCGAAGGTGTTGCGGGTGCGGGTCTCGAAGGTGCGAATGCCGCGCTCGCACAGGATGACGTTGTCGTTGCCCTCGCTCATGATGTACTCGGCAGCCATGAGCAACTCATCGACGGTGCCGGACATGCCGCGCTTGAGCAGGACCGGGGTCTTGGTCTTGCCGACCTCCTTGAGCAGGGGGAAGTTCTGCGCGTTGCGGGCGCCGATCTGCATGACGTCGATCTTCTTGTCCAAGAAGACCTGCACGTCGCGCGGGTCCATGATCTCGGTGACGATCGGCATGTCGAGCTCGGCGGATGCCTCGCATAGCAGGTCCAGGCCGGCGGGGCCCATGCCCTGGTAGGCGTAAGGGGAGGTGCGGGGCTTGTAGGCGCCACCGCGAAGCATCGTGGCGCCGGCGGCCTTTACGCGGCGTGCGATGCGAATGAGGTTCTCGCCCTCGACGGAGCAGGGGCCGGCGATGACCTGGAACTGGTCGCCGCCGATCTTGACGCCGTGGCCGCAGTCTATGATGGAGTCCTCGGGGTGGAACTTGCGGTTGGCACGCTTAAAGGGCTCGGAGACGCGCTGCACGCGCTCGACGACATCCATGGACTCGAGCAGGAACGGGTCGATCTTGGTCGTATCGCCCACCAGGCCGATGATGGTCTCGTTCTCGCCGCGCGAGACGTCGGTCTTGAGACCCTTCTTCTCAATCCAGCTGACGATATGGCCGACGGCCTCGTCGCTGGCGCTCTGCTTTAAAATCGCAATCATGGTGTGCCTCTCACCTCGATGGATAGCTCTTGCAAAAACGGCCCGCATCGCGAGCCATTATATATGTGCATGAGAGTTTATACTAATTGTTTCACTTTTGCGTTCTAAAGTGAGCCTCTGCGCCGTGTCTCCTACGTAATTGCAAAGCTTTTTCTATTCTTTTGTTAGCCCGTGGCGCACTTGGGTATAATGCCAACCGTTCGCCCTATTAGCTCAGGGGATTAGAGCGTCTGCCTCCGGAGCAGAAGGCCGTTGGTTCGAATCCAACATGGGGCACCATCGAACGTAAGACCGTCCGAACCTCGCATGGTCCGGGCGGTTTTCTTATACCGACGCGACGTGATGGGACGTGGTATGGCAGCAACGGATATCGAGCGCGGGCTTTCGACCGCCGAGGTCGAGGAGCGCATCGCCGCCGGTAAGATCAACCGCAACATGGAGCTTAAGACCAAATCGGTCAAAGAGCTTATCATCGAGAACCTCTGCACGCTGTTTAACTTGATCAACGCTGTCTTGGCGATTTTGGTGTTGCTGACCGGATCGTTCAAGAACCTCACGTTCCTGTTCGTGGTGTTTTTGAATACCGCCATCGGCGTCATTCAGTCCATGCGCTCCAAGAAGATGGTCGATAAGCTTACGCTGCTGACCTCTAAGAAGGCCATCGCGGTGCGCGACGGTGCCGAGGTGGAGCTCGACTTGGACCAGATCGTGCTCGATGACATCATCCGCTTGGGGCGCGGTGACCAGATTCCGGCCGACGCCGTGGTGGTTTCGGGTGAGGCACTCGTGAACGAGAGCCTGCTGACGGGCGAGAGCGATCTCATCAAAAAGCAGCCCGGCTCCGAGCTCATGAGCGGCAGCTTTATCGACTCGGGCCTGCTGCGCGCCCGCGTGATCCATGTTGGCGCCGACAACTACGTGGCCAAGATCAACAACGAGGCCAAGTACGTCAAAAAGGTCAATTCCGAGATCATGAATGCGCTCAACGCCATCGTGCGCTTTGCGAGCCTCATTATGATTCCGCTCGGCCTGGCGCTCTTTGCCTCGAGCGTGAGCGAGCTGTGG
>CATZEP010000185.1 GCA_958418185.1 uncultured Collinsella sp. | reverse complement strand
CCGCGATACGGCCGGCGCCGATGTTGCCGCCGGTCTTGCGGGCCCCGACGGCATGCCCGGTACCGGCGGCCCCGGCTACTGCATCAAGGGCGAGTTCGCTACCAATCCGCGTAACAGCCACGTCGACGGCGCGCTTGCCATGGCACGTTCGATGGATCCCGATTCCGCGGGTTCGCAGTTTTACTTCTGCCTGGGCGCCCAGCATAACCTCGACTCCGGCTACACCGTCTTTGGCACCACGGTCGAGGGCCTCGATGTGATTTCTCAGCTGCGTGCCGGCGACGAGATCGTCCATGTCGAGATCGTTCACGAGTAAAGGGGACTTCCTTGAATAGCCAGCTGATCCAACAGGGCCGCGCCGCTTATCGCGCGGGTGATTATTCCGCTGCCGCCCAGATGCTCGGTGCGGCAAAGACCCCCAGTGAGATTATGGGCGAGGCCGACCATCTGCGCGGCAACGCCCTGATGCACCTGGGCATGTATGCCGAGGCCGCCGAGGCCTACGCCGCCGCCCTTAACGACGGTACCTATGGCAAGCGCGGCGCGCTGCTTACCAACCGCGGCAAGGCGCTTGCTGCCGTGGGTGACTATGTGACCGCAGCCCAGGCGTTCTCTGCCGCAACGCAGGATGCATCCTATGCCACGCCGTTTAAGGCCTATCTGGGTCTGGGCAACGCCCTGTTCCAGTCGGGCGATTATGCCAATGCCGGCACCGCCTTCCGTCAGGCTGCCATCGATGGCGCCAACCCGGCTCCCGCCGCCGCCCTCGGCGATCTTGGCCGCTGCTTCATTAAGCTCGGCCGTCCGGCAGACGCCGTAGAGACCTACCGCACGGCCATTGACTTTGCCGGTCCGCGCGATGACACGCGTGCGCTTAACGCCGGTATGGGCGAGGCGCTCTCTGCCGCCGGTCGCCCCTCTGACGCGCTCGATGCCTTTAACGCCGCCACCGCCGATGGCATTTACCAGCTCACGCCCGAGCAGGCCGACGAGCTTGCCCGCGTGCAAGATTCCCTCGCTGCGCTTTCGGCCCAGACGGCCATGGCCACGGCGCCGGCTCCCGCGATGGATGCTCCCGCCGTCGACCCGCTCGACCCCACGGGTGCTACCGGTCAGTTTATGCCCGACCCCTCGGACACCGGCTTCTTTACCCTGTCCGAGTCCGAGATGGTTCAGCAGGACCGCAAGGAGGCCAAGGTCCGTCGTCGCCATCGCCATACGGGCCTCAAGGTCTTCTTGGTGCTGCTTCTGCTGATTGTCCTTGCCGCAGGCGGTCTTGGCTTTGCCTACACGCGCGGCCTGGGCTTCCCCTCGCAGGAGTCTGTTGTCACCGACCTGTTCCAGGCCGCCGGTGACGGCGATACCGCCAAGGCCGAGTCCTGTCTTGCTTCCAGCCTGTCCGAGGACGCCAAGGCGATGATCATTTCCTCGATCCCGCAGGGCGCCACCGTCTCCATCGAGGGCATGGATCAGTCTATGACCGAGACCACCGCCAAGGTCAAGGCGTCGCTGTCCAAGGGCGGCGAGCAGGAGTACACCGTCAAGTTCGTGCGCTCCGACAACCATATCGGTTGGGCCGTCTCCTCGCTCGACATCGATCTTTCGGCCGCTGACAACCAGTAGTGACCTTATGAGATTTGGCGCTGCCCGGTGCTTCACCGCAAGTGAGGTGCCGGGCTTGCGCTAGTATGATGGGCTAGTAGTTTTCCAGCAATCATCCAACACATCAGGAGTTGCGTTGTTTTCTTTGATGGATATGTTCTTCGGTAGCTATGCGGGCGATCTTGCCATCGACCTCGGCACCGCCAACACGCTTGTCTCCGTGCGCGGCAAGGGCATCGTCATTCGCGAGCCCTCCGTTGTCGCCATCGACAAGAACGATGAGCGCATCCTGGCTGTCGGTATCGAGGCAAAGCGCATGCTCGGCCGTACGCCCGGTAACATTGTGGCTGTGCGTCCCCTTAAGGACGGCGTTATCGCCGACTTCGATGTTACCGAGGCCATGCTTCGCTATTTTATCGACAAGGCGTCCGAGAAGCGCTATCCGTGGACCCCGCGTCCGCGCGTTGTCGTCTGCGTCCCCTCCGGCGTCACGTCGGTCGAGAAGCGCGCCGGTTTTGAGGCTACGATTCAGGCCGGTGCCCGCCAGGCATACCTGATCGAGGAGCCCATGGCCGCTGCCATCGGCGCTGACTTGCCTGTCGAGGAGCCCACTGGCTCCATGGTCATCGATATCGGTGGCGGTACCACCGAGGTCGCCGTTATCGCCATGGGCGGTATCGTCGTGTCGCAGTCCATCCGCATTGCCGGTGACGAGTTTGACCAGGCTATCCTCACCCACGTTCGCGATGCCTATAACCTGGCTATCGGCGAACGCACGGCCGAGGACATCAAGATCAAGGTCGGTTCTGCCGTGCCGCTCAAGGACGAGCTCGACGTCGAGGTCAACGGCCGCGACGTGATCACGGGCCTGCCCAAGACCGTGCGCATCGAGAGTGAGGAGATTCGTCGCGCGCTCAACAAGCCGCTCGACGAGATGGCCAAGGCCGTCAAGGACGCCCTCGACGCCACGCCGCCCGATCTTGCCTCGGATCTTATGTACTACGGCATCCTGTTGACTGGTGGCGGTGCGCTGCTGCGCGGTCTCGACGTGCGTTTGCGCGACGAGACCGGCGTTTCGGTCAACGTCAGCCCTACGGCGCTCGACAACGTCGTCAACGGCTGCGCCCGCGTGCTCGAGGCCAACGCGTTTGACGGTGGCTTCGTCCAGACCAATGCTTAATTTCCAAAAGGTGGATTCCATTTGGCACGATCTTCGGGTTTCTCTTCAAATCTGAATACCAAGCGACAATCAACGGGTATGCGCCCGTTGATTGTTTTCAGCGTAATTTCGGTGCTGCTGCTCACGTTTTACATTCGCGAGGGCGAGGCGGGACCGATTCATGCCGTCCGCTCTGGTGTGACGACGATTACCTCGCCGGTGCGTTTTGTGGGCTAGGCTGTGGCTGCTCCCTTTAACGCAATCGGAAA
>CATZEP010000184.1 GCA_958418185.1 uncultured Collinsella sp. | reverse complement strand
GTTCGAGACGTTTAAAAATCGTCTCGATCGTTTCGTATTGGTCGGGCGTAAGCGTCTTGAAAGGCGAGAACTTGAACAGATCGGAGTTCTCGAGCTCTTCAATCGGATGAATCGCGTAGTTTTCTTCGCGAAGCTTTGTCCAGAGGTCTCGGAACCTCTGGCGATACTGAGGCCGCTCAAAATAATCGAATTGGGCATAGCCGTTGTTGGCATTGGTGACCTGGTATTTTTCGTCGGCACAGAACAGCTCAATAAGTCGATTCTCGAACTCGAACGTTGCGGATTGGTTGAAGGTGGGATTGTCGATCAGAAGGGTCCGGTCGAAGTCCTTGTCCACGTTTGCAGCGTGTTGTTTCATACGGCGCTGGTAATTGGTTGTTTGGCCGATGTATGCCGTCTTGTTTCTGCTGTTGGTAAGAATGTAAAGGACAGGCCAACTCTCGTCATGATGGGCTCCAGGCTTTGGCGTGCCAAAGTCCTGAAGCGATTCGCTTGTCTCAAAGGGCTGGGGTAGGGGAAGCGTGTATTGCCGAAGGGCGAACTCATTACTCATGATGGTTCGCCTTTCTGTATTCGTTAGATGATGCGTCGACGGGGTAGCGCTCGCCATTGCGCTTGAGCTTAGACGAAAGCGCCGCTGGCAGGTCGATTTCATTTAAATCTGAGAAACGCAGAAGGAAAAGGAGCGTGTCGGCGACTTCGTCTTCGATAGCTTGGCGTTGCTCGGTGTCTTCGAACATTTCTGCAATGCGCTCGTCGCTCACAAAACGAAAGAGCTGAAGGAGCTCGGAGGACTCAGTTGCCATGCCGATGGCAAGCTCTTTTGGCGTGTGATATTTGCGCCAGTCGCGTGCATCACAAAAGTCCCTGACTTGTTTCGTCATGGCATCGAGCTTATCCATCGTCCGCAACCTCCCTGATGTTCATTGTTTTATTATGGCCGTATCTGGTATTTATTGCACATCATTTGGGGTGTGCGGTTTGTTCGGTCGCGATTGGCCGGTAGGAGGTTTCACCATGAAGATCGAAGTTGACGTAGGTCAGCTGCGCGAGAGCCTGCTCGACCGCGTGGGGTCTGCGGCGGGCGTGGGCTTTCCGGCCGCCATGCTTGACGTGATGGATATCGAGGACGAGTCGCCCCAAGAGCTCCTAGCCCGAGCCGAACGCGAAGGCCTCGACCTCCGTGTCTTCGCCGCAGGCGACGATACGGACGACGGCTGGTAGCCATAGCCACCCCTCAACCTTATCCCCTCAATAACTTGCGGTGAAATAGGGACTGTTTAGGCTGTTAGAAGGCCTATTCAGTCCCTATTTCACCGCAACTTATGGGTGGAGATGGCTACGACGCTAGCGTGGCGATGACGGCTTCGTCGCCGGCGTATATGAGGGTGTTGCCGTCGGGGATGATCGTTTGGCCGTCGCGCTTGAGCATCACGACGATAAAGGGATGCTTGCCTTGCGGCACGTCGCGCAGGCGCTGGCCGGCCAGGCGACCGTGGGGCGTCACGGTGACCTCGCGCAACGTAACCTCGGCACGCTCTTCGAACGTCGGCGCAGCCATAACCAGAAGGTCGCCTTCTTCAATTACGGTATCGCCGTTGGGCAGCACCGGGTGCGCACCGTCACGAAGCACCAGGACCACGAGCATGTCCGTTGCGCTGCCAATATCGGCGAGCGAGCGTCCGGCAAACGGATGTCCCGCGCCCACCTTGAGCTTGACGAACGACATGCCGTCCTCGCCGCGGTAATCGTTAAACGTACGGCGCACGTCGCCTTCTGCGTCGATCATGTCGAGCTTTTTTGCCACTGCCGGCAGCAGCGAGCCCTGCACCACAATGCTCGATACGGCAATCACAAACACCAGGTCAAACAGGTCGTGCCCACCGGGAACACCGGCCACCACGGCAAAGAGGCTAAACACGACCGAAGCTGCGCCGCGCAGACCCGCCCAGCTTACGAGCGCAACCTGGCGAGGGTTCGTCTTAAAGGGCGCCAACAGCAGGCCGACGGCGATGGGGCGGCTCACAAAGAGCATAAACGCCATGAGCGCCAGGCCCGGCAACAGCATTTGCGGCAGGCGCGCAGGCGTCACGAGCAGGCCGAGCAAGAAGAAGATGGTCATCTCGGCCATCTCGGTAAGGGTGTCAAAGAAGTGCGCCATCTCGACCTTGCCGGTGATGTCGCTCGCACCCAGCACAATGCCTGCCAGGTATACGGCTAAAAAGCCGTTGCCGCCCAGGTAGCTCGGCAGCGCGTAGGCGACGATCGCCACAGCGAATAAAAAGATAGTCTGCGCGCCCTCGGCCGTTGCGTGTGCGCGTTCAATCAGGCGGCTGGATGTCCAGCCGATGGCAAGGCCCAGCCCCACGCCCAGGATAATCTGCTTGGCCAGCAGTACGGGAATGTCGATGTCGCCGCCCGCCGCGAGGGTCGCGAGCACTGCGGTGAGCATGTAGGCGACGGGGTCGTTGGAGCCCGATTCGACCTCGAGCAGCGAGTCGGTGCCGTCCCTCAGCGACAGGTTGTGCTCGCGCAGCACGCTAAAGACGCTGGCCGCATCGGTCGATGCCACGACCGAGCCCAGCAGCAGGCCGCCGATCCAGTCGAAGCCCAGTGCGAAGTGCGCAAAGGTGCCCGTGATGCCGGCGGTGGCGATAACGCCGAGGGTGCTCAGCAGTACCGCGGGCGCGGCGACGGGTTTGGCACGGTCGATGTTGGTGTTAAAGCCGCCGTAGAACATGATGAACAGCAGCGCCGTACTGCAGACGGTTTCGGTGAGCGCGTAGTCGCTAAAGTCGATGTGCGCCGGCCCGTTGACGCCCAACAGCATGCCAAGCGCGATAAAGATGAGCAGGGTGGGGAAGGGGAGCTTTTTGCCGACGGGTTTGATGGTCAGACACAAAATGATGACGAGGCCGATAAAGAGAAGTATCTGGTTCATGGATAGTGTCCGCTCCTGGGTGGCTGGCGTGGCACGGTCAGTTGTCTGCGGTTATTTGTACCCAAAGATGGTGGGTTTATGGGGCCGAGCCGCGGGCGTTCGCATTATC
>CATZEP010000183.1 GCA_958418185.1 uncultured Collinsella sp. | reverse complement strand
TTATGCGCCATTTTGGCTCGATGAAGCGTTTACGCGCAGCAAGCGAGCAGGAGATTGCAGAAGTTCGAGGCGTTCCGGCCGATGTCGCCAAAGCGGTCCACGAGGCACTTGTTGCATGGAATGCCGAACGCGCCCAGGCATCGGCCAACCGTTCCGAAAACTAAACGTGCTTCTAAACAACTGATATACATGATTGGCCGATTTTCAATCATTTATTTCGCGGCGATTACCTGTCGATTTCGGGTTTTATTAACGCTAAAACGTTTGACTAGCCATGGTGAACAACCCTGCTATCCTGCGGGTTGACGATGACTGATATCTCACCTCGTCGATACATACTGTCTGTCGAATCATTTGTCAATGAATTCGGTGAACGGTAGTAAATACCGTTCAAGCGTATGTATGTATCGGTCGCCGAGCGCGGCACCTCAGTTGGGTTCGTCGGTAGGTAAGGTATATATCGTCCGCAAGTTGCGCGGGGGCAAGTCTAGGTGCTCCCGGGTAAGATTCTCTATTGATAGGAGAAGACATGGCCATCATCAACAAGGGTATGTCCAGGCGTTCGTTCCTCGGCCTCACCGGCAGCGTCGCTGCTGTCGCAGGGCTTGGTCTCACTGGCTGCGGTGGCAGCTCTAGCGACGAAGGTTCCGCTTCCGGTTCCACTGATTCCGCCAGCCGTGGCGGCGGCGTGATCACCGCTGGTTCCGCTTACGCTCCGTCCAGCTTCGACCCCGCCAGCACCGGCTCCGCTGTGGGCCTGGGTGCTAACTGGCACGTCGTCGAGGGCCTCTACGGCATCGATTACCACGACTACAGCACCTTCAACGAGCTCGCCACCGATGATCCCAAGTCTGTGGACGACACCACTTTCGAGGTTACCATCCGCAAGGGCGCCAAGTTCTCCGATGGCACCGAGGTCACCGCTGACGATGTCGTTGCCTCCTACACCGCTTGCGCCGCTTCCGCTACCTATGCTCCGTTCTTCCAGCCCTTCGAGTCCATCGAGGCTAAGGACACCAGCACCGTGACGGTCAAGATCAAGGTCCCCAACTTCTCTCTGCTCAAGGATCGTCTTGCCATCATCCGCGTTACCCCGGCCACCCAGACCGAGGAGGATCGCGCCAAGCAGCCGATCGGCTCCGGCCCCTGGATGTACGACTCTATCTCCGATACCGAGATCACCCTGGTTCCCAATCCCGAGTACAACGGTGAGTATGCTGCCGAGGATAAGAAGATCCAGTACAGCATCCTGACCGACCCCACCGCTCGCGTTACCGCCCAGCAGGAAGGCTCCACGCTCGTTATGGAGCTCGTCACCGCTGACGCCGTCGACCAGCTCGAGAGCGCTGGCTGCAAGATCGACAACGTCCAGGGCTTCGGCACCCGCTTCATCATGTTCAACGTCGCCAAGGAGCCTTGGAACAACGTCAAGGTCCGTCAGGCCGTCATGTACGCGCTCGACACCGAGAAGATGGTAAGCAACACCTTCGCCGGCCTTGCCACCGCTGCCAGCTGCTACCTGCCCAAGAGCTTCACCAACTATCATGAGGCTTCCACGGTGTACAAGACCGACGCCAAGAAGGCCAAGAAGCTCATCGAGGAGTCCGGCATCACCCCGGGTGCCATCACCCTGCGCACCACCGACAACGAGCAGATTAAGGGCATGGCCGCCCAGGTCAAGAACGACCTCGACGCTCTCGGCTTCGAGGTGACCATCCAGACCGATACCTCGCCGGCCACCTACGCTGCCATCGACGGCGGCGAGGCCTACGATATCCTCCTTGCCCCTGGCGATCCGTCCTGCTTCGGCGCTGACCCCGACCTGCTGCTCAACTGGTGGTACGGCGACAACGTCTGGATGCAGACCCGTTGCCCGTGGAAGGAGTCCGCTGAGTGGGAGAAGCTCCACGGTCTCATGGACGAGGCTCTTGCCGCCGAGGGCGACGAGCAGCAGAAGAAGTGGAACGAGTGCTTCGACATCATCGCCGACAACGCTGTTCTGTACCCCGTTGTCCACGTCAAGACCGTCTCCGCTTCCTGGGACGATCCGTCCACCGCGCCCAACGGCGAGGCCCTCGATGGCTTCAAGGGCATCGGCACGACGAGCATGTCCTTCAGGGGCGTCGCGACCGTCAAGGCCTAAGACTCGCTTGAGTCATATGTGGGGCGTCGGTCGTAAGGCAACGTCCTCATAGTTGAAACAAAGACCCGGGCGGCCTCGATGTCGCTCGGGTCTTGTAATGAGTATCCATACTCATATACCAGTTGGTCCTACCGACAAAAGAAAGGGGAGAGAACGTGAACAACTTTCTACGTTTGATTGGAAGGCGTCTCGTGGCGCTGCCGATCATGGCATTGGGCGTCACCGTCCTGGTGTTCTTCCTTATGTCGTTCTCCAAGACCGACCCCGCCTATACGGCGTTGGGTGACGGTGCCTCGCCCGAGGCGGTTGCCGAGTACCATGAGAAGTATGGTCTGGACGACCCCTGGCCCGTGCGCTACGTGCGCTACATGGGCGATCTGATCCATGGTGACATGGGCACCTATGGTGCTGCTCGCAACTCCGTTGCCAAGCGCATCTCCACGGCCCTGCCCGTCACGATGCAGCTGACCTTCATCGGTCTTGCCATCGGCGCGGTCGTCTCGTTTTTGCTCGGCGTCATCGCGGCACTGTATCGCGATAAATGGCCGGACCAAGTGATCCGCGTCTTTTCCATCGCCGGCCTGGCAACCCCGTCGTTCTGGCTTGCCGTTCTGTTGATTCTGCTGTTCTCTTCCTACCTTAAGGTGCTCCCGGCGTCCGGTGCTCTGCCTCACTTCACCACCAACCCGGCTGGCTATCTGGGACGTATGATCATGCCCGCTATCGCCCTGGCATTTCCGCTGACGGGTCAGATGACTCGTATCGTGCGTACCGCCATGGTCGAGGAACTCGACAAGGACTACGTCCGCATGGCCCGTGGCGCCGGCGTTCCCGAGAAGGTCGTCGTCGGCATCAACGTTTTGCGCAACGCGCTGATCACCCCGGTCACCACCCTCGGTCTTAAGATCGGTTACCTTATGGGCGGTGCTGTCGTCATCGAGGTCATCTT
>CATZEP010000182.1 GCA_958418185.1 uncultured Collinsella sp. | reverse complement strand
CCGGTCTGACCAACCCCAACGCACCGGTCGAGGCCGCCGCGGCTCCCGCCAAGAAAGCCAAGGCGTCCCGTCACAGCTCCGGTCCCGCCAAGATCGTCCTCGCACGTCTTGACTACCGTCTGCTGCACGGCCAGGTCGTCTTTACCTGGACCACCAAGGTTCAGGCCGAGCGCATCATCGTCGTCGACAACGCTGCCGCCAACGATGACATCAAGAAGGGCGCTCTTAAGCTGGCCAAGCCCCAGGGCGTGCGCCTGAACGTCTTCACCGTCGAGCGTGCCCTCGCCAAGATGGACAAGCTCAACACCCTCGGTGAGCGTGTCATGTTCGTCTTTGGCAACACGGCCGAGATGCTGCAGTTCTGCCAGGGCTACAAGCTCGACGCCATCAACCTGGGCGCCACCGCCAACCACGACGGTGCCGATCAGATTGGCGGCAAGGACAGCTCCGTCTTCCTCGACGCCACCCAGAAGGCCGACGTCAACCAGCTGCTCGACATGGGCATCAAGCTCTATGTCCAGCAGACCCCTACGTATCAGAGCGTCGACATCGACGCCAAGCTGTAATCAACCAGGCTTTTGCCTGACTGAAAGGAGAAGGGTATGAATACGTTCATCAGTGCGGTGCTCGTCGGCCTCGTCGGCGTGTTCTGCATGTGGGACTCCCGCCTGCTCGGTCGTCTTAACTTCGAGCAGCCCCTCGTTGGCGCTACGCTCGTCGGTCTGCTGCTGGGCGATGTGCCCACCGGTCTTGCCGTCGGTGCCGCCGTCGAGCTCGTGTCCATGGGCCTGGTGCAGGTCGGCGCCGCCGTTCCGCCCGATATGGTCCTGGGCGGCATCGTGGCCGCTGCCTTTGCGTGCCTGACCGATGCTTCCGCCGAGACCGCCATGACGATCGCCATCCCGGTCGCCGTCCTGGGTCAGCTCCTCGGCATCGTGTTCCGTTCCATCATCGCCGCCCTCACCCATGTGGCAGATAACGCGATCGATAACGGAAAGTTCAAGACCGCCTACCGTATGCACATCTGCGCCGGCTCCGGTCTGTACGCCGTCATGTACTTCCTGCCGATCTTCCTCGCCGTCTTTGTTGGCACCGACCTGGTTCAGGCCATCGTCAACATGGTTCCCGAGTGGCTGTCCACTGGTCTTAACGTTTCGACCAAGATCATGACCGCCTACGGCTTGGCCCTGCTGCTCACCATGATGATCAAGAAGGGTATGACTCCGTTCCTGTTCATCGGTTTCCTGCTCGCCGCTTACCTCAACCTGTCCGTCATCGCGGTCGCTCTGATCGGTGTGTGCCTGGCTGTCGTCTTCATGGGCTTCAAGTTCAACGGTTCCCATGCAGCCGCCGGTGTCGATTCCGACTACGATCCGCTCGAAGACGACGAAGACTAAGGAGGAACACACTATGGCAACCGCAACCAAGGACGTGTCCCTGAACAAGAAGGTCAGCCAGTTCTTCTGGCGCTCCTGGGCCATCCAGGCCTCTTGGAACTACGAGCGTCAGATGAACATGGGCTTCCTCTACGGCATGGTTCCCACGCTCGATCGCCTCTATCCGGATGAGTCCGACCCCAAGCAGCTCGCTGCTAAGAAAGAGGCTTACCACCGTCACATGGCGTTCTACAACTGCACCCCGCAGACGAGCGCTTTCATCCTGGGCCTCGCCGCCTCCATGGAGGAGGAGTACGCCAAGGATCCCGAGAACTTCGATCCCGATTCGATCAACGCGGTCAAGACCTCCCTTATGGGTCCGCTTTCCGGCATCGGTGACTCCTTCTTCCAGGGCACCATCCGCGTTATCGCCTTTGGCCTGGGCGTTCAGCTGGCTCAGCAGGGCTCCATCATGGGTCCGATCCTGGCCATGCTCATTTCCATCGTGCCCTCCGTGCTGATCACTTGGTTCGCAGCCAAGATGGGCTATCAGGGCGGTCACGAGTACCTGAGCAAGCTTCAGGGCGGCGACCTCATGGAGAAGCTCATGTATGTCTGCGGCATCGTGGGTCTTATGTCCGTGGGCGGCATGATCGCTACGCTGATCGGCGCCACCACCCCGCTGCAGTTCGCTGAGGGCACCGTCGTTATCCAGGACATCCTGGACGGCATGATGCCTCAGATGATCTCCCTCGGCCTCACCGGCCTTATGTACTGGCTCATCAAGAAGAACGTCAACACCGGTTGGCTTCTCGTGATCGCCATCGTGGGCGGCATCGCCCTCTCCGCGGCCGGCATCCTTGCCTAGTCGCGACCAAGCGTCTAACCGCTTTCCCCGGGGAGCCTGCCTGGCATCCCATACCCCAGGCAGGCTTCCATCCCTATACGTGACAAAGGGCAGTCCCTTTGTCACATCCTCAACGGGCCGGCGACTCGGTCCAAATCACGGTAACCCTGCGTGCGCCCGGCAATGTGGCGCCGCAAAAATCGAAAGGAATGTGTCAGATGTACGAGATCGACCTTAACCTCCCTAAGCAGATCGTCGCTGACGTCCTGTCCAACCACGAGATCCACAGCGTCGCCTTCGTCGGCTGCGGTGCTTCCATGTCCGACCTGTACCCCGCCAAGTACTTCCTGGCCAACAACACGGACAAGCTGAACGTTCAGATCTTCACCGCTAACGAGTTCAACTACGACACGCCCTCCTGGGTCAACGAGCACACCTTCGTGATCACCTGCTCCCTCGGTGGCTCCACGCCCGAGACCGTCGAGGCCAACAAGACCGCCAAGAAGCACAACTGCCCGGTCGTCTCCCTCACCAACAAGGCTGGCTCCGCTCTGACCGTCGACGCCGACCACGTCATCGTCCACGGCTTCCACGCCAACTACGCTGCCAAGTGCGAGAAGCCCGGCTACGCCATCGCTCTTGCTCTCGAGATCCTTCAGCAGACCGAGGGTTATGACCACTACGAGGACATGATCACCGGCCTCACCAACATCTTCGATCTCTGCGAGAACGCCGCTCAGCACTGCAAGAAGCTCGCCAAGAAGTTCGCCGAGGACTTCAAGGACGACAAGATGATCTACTTCATGGCTTCCGGTGCCTCCGAGAAGATGGCTTATTCTACCGCCGCCTTCCTGTGCACCGAGCTGCACTTGCTCGACGCCGCCGCCTCCA
>CATZEP010000181.1 GCA_958418185.1 uncultured Collinsella sp. | reverse complement strand
CCGCACAGGATAAGCATGAGCTTGGTCTCTTTGTACAAGTGGTCGATCTTGTCTTGCAGCAACGAGCTGATCTCGGGATTCGATTGGGCGAGATAGGGGTACTCGTCAATCACGACAATCAAACGTTCCGTGCGAGCCATGGTAGCCAAGGCATCGAACGCCTCGTCAAAACTGCGAAACGACACGCCTGCAGCACCAACCGAACCTGCAAGTATCGCCTGGCTAAAGCCGTGCAGGTTTGCCTCCGCATTGGTACGACGGGCTTGAAAGTAAATAGCCTTCTTGCCTTGGATGAACTCTGTGAAAAGGCGCGTTTTACCCACGCGGCGGCGGCCGTAAATCACAGGCATCTCAAAGGAGTCCGTGCCATACAGTCGATTGAGCTCGGACATTTCCGCTGTTCTTCCGATAAACACAGGACCATCCTTCCTTTACGTTATAGCTAGCTATATTATACCTTCCTATAATATAGCTAGCTATAACGTAATTCGACAAGCGACGCACGCAAAAGGGGCGGTTGAAGTGCGGCCTGGCACCGCATGACGTCGGCGGACGAGGCGATGCGTCCGCCGACGAATAGCACCGAATTGGTTACTTCTTGCTCTCGGGCAAGACCAGATCCACGGCAGCGTCCTTGGCAGCATCGATGTGCTGAGCCACGACCGGCGTCTGCGGAAGGATCAGGTTAAGGACAATAGCCATGATGGCGGTGGGGGTTACGGCATTGGAGCCGATGACGGTGGACACCCAGGTGGGCATACCCTCGCCGGCAAGGCAGCCGCTGGCCATCCAGATACCCAGGCCAAAGACGACGGAGGTGCCGACGATGGTGGTAGTGCGCTGCGTAAGGCCCTCGCGGGTGAACATGCGCACGCCGTTCATGGTGATGGTGCCAAAGACGCCGACGGTCGCGCCGCCGATGACGGGCTGCGGGATAGCGGAAAGGACGGCAGAGAGCTGCGGGAACAGACCGGCGACGGCAAAGACGGCCGCGATGGTCACAAAGACCCACTTGTTGACGACCTTGTTGGAGCAGATGATGCCCACGTTCTGGCCAAGGGCGCTGGTGGGAAGACCGCCCAGCAGACCGCCGACCATAGAGGTGAGGCCCTGGGACACGATAGCGCCGGAGAGCTCGCGCTCGGTGGGCATACGGTCGATGGAGCCCAGGCAGGCGGCGGAGACGTCACCGATAACCTGGATGGCAACCATGGGGAACACGACGGCGAGGGTAATGCAGACCTCGGGATCAAACTCGAGCGCGTAGGGCATGAGCTTGGGAAGGGCGAAGACCTGAGCGGTGGCGACGCTGGAGAAGTCGATCATGCCAAAGGGGATCGAAACGATCATGCCAACGATCATGCCAAAGAACACGGATCCCAGCTTGAGCGTGCCCTTGCCAAAGTTGGCGAGCGCAAAGACCACGGCGAAGGTGATAAGAGCGACGCACCAGGCCTGCGGGGTGCCCCACAGCGGCGTACCCATACCGCCGGCCATATACTTGACGGCCGTGGGATACAGCGAAACGCCGATGGAGAAGATGACCGTACCGGTCACGACGGGCGGGAACAGCCACTTGATCTTGCTGTAGGCCAGACCAAAGAGGACCGCGACGGCGCCGCCGACGATCTCGCCACCCAGCAGCGCACCAAAGCTAAAGCCCGAGGCACCCATGGCCTGCAGGGCCGGCAGGAACGCGAACGAAACGCCCATGACGATGGGCAGGCCGCCGCCGATGCGACGGAAGGGAGCGAAGGCCTGAAGGGCCGTGTCGATCGCCGAAAGAATGAGCGCGACCTGAATGATGTCGGTACTCTGCTGGCTATTAAAGCCGTAGACGCCGGCCATGATGACCGCCGGGGTAATGATGCCGGCAAACGATGCCAGTACGTGCTGAAGGGCACACGGGATCATTTCCTTAACGGGCGGCATGCCTTCGCGAGTGAACAGGGCTTCAGTGCCGTTCGTAACCGTCTCCTGGGCCATTTGACCACCAATCCTAGAAGTAGTTGTTTTCGCATCTAACATTCTATTGTGACGCAGTGCGGGGCTGAGGTTGTGTCTTCGTTGCATATCGTATTTAAGAATTTTCTCATTCTCAATAATAATTTTTTGTTATCAGACTATTCTTCAGCTGATATTAAACGTTTATGCAGGTAGGGAAAGTGTCCAGTCAAAATAACATCTAACTTTTCTTTTGGTCGACCGTTTACCGCCAAATTCCTACCGCTCGTCTATATTACGCAATGTACCTGCGAATATGCGAGTCAATAGACACCGTGTTACCATGATAAAAAATTGTTATGAACATTTCCGATTTCACCCCAAGGAGTTGCCCGTGAACGAGACCGTACGTCGCTTTTTGCCGATGGTCGATTTCCTGGAGCAGATACTCGGCAAAAACAGCGAGATCGTCCTGCACGATTTCTCGGATCCCGACCACGCCATCGTCGATATCCGCAACGGTATCGTGAGCGGCCGCAAGGTCGGCGGTCCCGCCACCGATCTGGCGCTCAAGATCATGCACGACGCCAAGTATCGCGACCTGCCGTTTATTACGGGCTACGAGGGGCGCGGTGCCGGTGGCAAGACGTTGGAGTCGGCGACGTACTTTATCCGCGAGAATGACGAGATCGTCGGTATGCTCTGCGTCAACACCGACCTCTCGACCGTGCGCTCCATCAACGCCATGGCGCAGCAGCTCATGGCGTGCTTCGACGCGGCGCCGACGCGCACGGAGCCCGCCCCTATCGAGGTCGAAAGCCTTTCGGAGTCTACACAGGAGCTCATCGACCGCAGCATTTCCGAGCTGCTGAGCGCGCGCGGGCTGGATGTAGCGTCGCTTGGTCAGAGCGACCGCGTGGACGTCATTCGCCACCTCAACGGTAACGGGGGGTTCATGCTCAAGGGCGCCGTGGCCTGCGCCGCCGCCGCGCTGGGCATCTCTGAGCCCAGCGTCTACCGCTACCTGCAAAAAGTCCGCAAGGAAGGCTAACGAGCAAAATGGAGCGCGGGCAGTCTTTTTTGGACGGGGCTATTTTAGCTACCCTCCCTCTGCCCACGATTTCGATGAGCCGCAAGTAAAATCAATCCTGCATATAGGGGTAGCTAAAATGGCC
>CATZEP010000180.1 GCA_958418185.1 uncultured Collinsella sp. | reverse complement strand
CGGCGTGTACGGAGCGAATAGCCTCCATCACCTGCCAGTCGGTATCGAGCGAGCGCCGGTCAAAACGGTTCTGGAACAGATGGCCCGTGCGCCCCGTGCGTTTATTGAACCGCCGCGCGTACGTCAAAAGCAGCCGGTGCATCGCCGCGCTCATCGCGTCCTCGTAATCTGCAAGCACCAGACGCACGTGATTGCCCATAAGGCACCAGGCGATAACCGTCACGCCCGCCTTGCGGCAGCACTCACGCATCAGCTCCAAGAACTCCCACCGGTCCTCATCGCCCTCAAAGATGAGCTGCTTGCCCGTACCGCGGGCACAGACATGGTAAAAGCCGGTAACCGTTCTCCAAACGCGCTGCATGGCGTTCCTTTCGCCGGGATCTGCTTGCCATCCAATACAGCACGATTGAAGCGTGCCATCAAAACATTCACGCAAAACAATACACTCGCGCGGCCAAAGGCAGTAATCAGGCGGCGAACGGCACCGTTGCAACAGGTCAACCCCCGCAACGCATACAAGAGCTGACCAAAAGCTTGCCCAAGACGAACCCCCTCTACGGAAGTTCGCGACCACAGAACATATAGTTAAACCGTTTCAATTAAAACTTCCGGACTTCTCGCTACGAAAACTGAGCCGTTCGCCGAATATTCCGTGCATTTCGCGGTATTATAGGGGCTGCATGTCATGTCCCTTTCGAAGGGTCGCCCGGCAATCGCCAGCCACGACCCCCAGACGGGACGCCAACACGATAGAGAGGAGAGGCATGCAGTACTCACAGGAAGTGGAGAACATGTGCCCCGTTGCCAAGGGTGCATACCACGGCCCCGCACCCATCCCCGAGGAGGGCAAGTGGGTCCAGGCTAAGGAGATTTCCGACATCTCCGGTCTTACGCACGGTGTGGGTTGGTGCGCACCTCAGCAGGGCGCCTGCAAGCTCACGCTGAACGTCAAGGACGGCATCATCGAGGAGGCCCTCGTTGAGACCATCGGCTGCTCGGGCATGACCCACTCTGCCGCTATGGCTTCCGAGATCCTTCCCGGTAAGACCATCCTCGAGGCCCTCAACACCGACCTCGTCTGCGACGCCATCAACGTTGCTATGCGCGAGATCTTCCTGCAGATCGTTTACGGCCGCAGCCAGACCGCGTTCTCCGAGGGCGGCCTGCCCGTGGGCGCCTCCCTCGACGACCTCGGCAAGGGCCTTCGCTCTCAGGTCGGCACCATGTTCGGCACCAAGGCCAAGGGCGCTCGTTACCTCGAGCTCGCTCAGGGCTACGTCACCCGCATGGCTCTCAACGACAAGAACGAGATCATCGCGTTCGAGTTCCTGAACCTCGGTAAGTTCACCGACGCCGTCAAGGCCGGCAAGACCCCCGAGGAGGCCATCGCTGGCGCTATGGGCCACTATGGTCAGTGGGAGAACGCTGCCAAGTACATCGACCCGCGCACCGACGAGGAGACTCACTCCGTCGCCAGCGTGTTCCCGGTTCACGAGTAGAAAGGGAGGGAAATAACTATGACTGTTACGTTCGAAGGTTACGAGCGCCGCGCTGACAAGATCAACAAGTGCCTCGCCGACAACGGCATCGCCTCCCTCGAGGAAGCTCTGCAGATCTGCACCGACAAGGGCTTCAACCCGCGTGAGATCGTCAACAACACCCAGTCCATCGCCTTCCAGAACGCCGAGTGGGCCTACACCCTCGGCTGCGCTCTCGCTGTCAAGCGTGGCGCCAAGACTGCTTCTGAGGCTGCCGCCATCATCGGCGAGGGCATCCAGGCCTTCACCGTTCCCGGCTCCGTCGCCGAGGACCGCAAGGTCGGTCTGGGTCACGGTAACCTGGGCGCCATGCTGCTCTCCGACGACACCGAGTGCTTCGCCTTCCTGGCTGGCCATGAGTCCTTCGCTGCCGCTGAGGGCGCTATCGGCCTGGCTCTGAACGCCAACAAGGCTCGTAAGAAGCCGCTGCGCGTTATCCTCAACGGTCTGGGCAAGGACGCCGCTCAGATCATCGCCCGCATCAACGGCTTCACCTACGTGAAGACCCAGTTCGACTACTTCACGGGCGAGCTCAAGGTCGTCGAGACCATCCCCTACTCCGATGGTCCCCGCGCCGCCGTCAACTGCTACGGCGCCGACGACGTCCGCGAGGGCGTTGCCATCATGTGGCACGAGAACGTCGACATCTCGATCACCGGCAACTCCACCAACCCGACCCGCTTCCAGCACCCCGTCGCTGGCACCTACAAGAAGGAGCGCCTCGAGGCTGGCAAGAAGTACTTCTCCGTCGCTTCTGGTGGCGGCACTGGCCGTACCCTGCACCCGGACAACATGGGCGCCGGCCCTGCCTCTTACGGCATGACCGACACCATGGGCCGTATGCACTCCGACGCCCAGTTCGCCGGTTCTTCCTCCGTGCCTGCGCACGTCGACATGATGGGTCTCATCGGCATGGGCAACAACCCCATGGTCGGTGCCACCGTCGCCTGCGCTGTCGCCGTCGAGGAGGCCCTCAAGGCCTAATCGCGCCAGCGCGATGCTCATGTAGTTGAGCTTTAGAGCCGCTACCCACCCGGGTAGCGGCTCTTTTTTGTCGCCACAAAGCGTTCGAGAGCCGATATATCAGTTGGGGCGAAATACGAGATGTGATGAGACGGAGCGCCAGAGCGTCCATGACGCCCACCTGCCATATGTGCCCTTTACCGATTTGCCGAGTCTTTGCGGCCCCATTGCCGATCACCCGTGCGACAATGCGCCGGACGAGAAAGGAATCCGATGGAATCGACTGACGTACTGGTAATTGGATCTGGCATTGCGGGCCTTTGCGCCGCCATCGAAGCGGCACGCACGGGTGCAACCGTCACTGTGGCAAGCGCCGGAAAGACTATGAGTGGATCGAGCTTCTTCCCCGGAACCTGGGGCTTGGGGCTTATCGGACCCGTTAACGAAGACGACGAACAAGACCTCATCGATACCATCCAGACCGTTGGTGGCGGCGTCGCCGACCCCGAGCTTGTCCAGACGTTTGTCCACAGCATTCCCCAAGCAATTGAATGGCTCGAGCAAGACCTAGGCGTTGAGCTCCAGCGTCCGCAAAGCGCCGAGAGCGCCCAGCAAAAGCAATTTATCC
>CATZEP010000179.1 GCA_958418185.1 uncultured Collinsella sp. | reverse complement strand
GCCGCGGCGTGCCGCAGATCGAGGTCACGTTCGACATCGACGCCAACGGCATCGTCAAGGTCTCCGCTAAGGACAAGGGCACCGGCAAGGAGCAGCAGATCACCATTTCCGGCTCCACCGCTCTGTCCGACGACGAAGTCGATCGTATGGTCAAGGACGCCGAGGCTCATGCCGAGGAGGACAAGAAGCAGAAGGAAGAGGTCGAGGTCCGCAACCAGACCGACAGCCTGTGCTACTCCACCGAGCAGACCCTCAACGAGCTGGGCGACAAGGTTTCCGCCGACGTGAAGTCCAAGGCCGAGGCCGCTATCGCCGACGCCAAGAAGGCGCTCGAGGGCTCTGACGTCGAGGCCATCAAGGCCGCCGGCGAGTCCCTGCAGTCTGTGGCCTACGAGCTGGCCCAGGTTGTCTACGCCGACGCTCAGCAGCAGACCGACGGTGCCGCCGGTGCCCAGCCTGCCGACGATGACGTTGTCGACGCCGACTACGAGGTTGTGGACGACGAGGACAAGTAATCATGTCCGCCCGTAAAGCTCGCACGGAGGCGGCTGCCGCTGGCGCCGCCCCCGTTGACTCTGAGGAGAAGGACGTGAAGATTCCCGTAGAGGCCGTCGACGACACCGAGGTCAACGAGGCCGAGGCCGCCGAGGCTGCCGAGAACCAGGTAGAGGATTCCAACAAGGAGGCGACGATGACCGAGGACGAGATGGTGGAAGCCGCTATCCGCGCCGGTGAGGAAGCCGCCGACAACGACTTTAAGCTCAAGTTCGAGCAGGCTCAGAAGGAGCTTGCCGACGTGCGCAATGAGCTCGATGCTGCGGCAGAGGCTCAGAAGGCCGCCGAGGACAAGGCAAAGGACGCCACCGAGCGCACTGCCCGTCTGCAGGCCGACTGGGAGAACTTCCGTCGCCGCACTGCCAACGAGCGCATCGCCGAGCGCGAGCGCGCGACCGAGAAGCTCGTCACCGCGCTGCTGCCGGTGGTTGACGATATCGAGCGTGCGATCGACCATGCCCGTAGCCAGGAGCTTTCCGACGATTTTAAGCAGTTCGTCGATGGCGTTGACGCGGTGCATGCCAAGCTGCTCGATGTGTTTGCGCACGAGGGCGTTGAGCCCATCGACCCCAAGGGCGAGGCGTTCGATCCGCTCGAGCACCAGGCTGTGGGTCGTGTCGAGGACGCATCGCAGTACGACGAGACCGTCAACGACGTGTACCAGAAGGGCTACCGCATGGCGGACCGCATCCTGCGCTCCGCGATGGTGACGGTGACCTACGGTGGCGATAAGCGCCCCGCACCGGAGCCCGAAGCGGCGCCCGAGGATGCTACGGCCGATACGGCCGAGAGCACCGAGGAGTAATTGAGAAGGGCCCCGGGGCAACACCCGGGGCCCTTTCTGACCTAGTGCCATATGAAAGCATGAGCCGTCGTCCGCAGGGACGGCGGACGTAACAGGAGAGGAGCTACGATGGCTGCAGGCAAAACCTTCTATGACATCCTGGGCGTATCCAAGAGCGCCTCCGACAAAGAGATCAAGAGCGCGTTTCGCAAGCTCGCGCAAAAATATCACCCCGATGCCGGCGGCGACGAGGCCAAGTTCAAGGAGATCAGCGAGGCCTACGAGACGCTTTCGGACGAGAAGAAGCGCAAAGAGTACGACCAGATGCTCATGTTTGGCGGCATGCCGGGCGCGGGCGGCGCGTATGGCGGCGGCTACGGTGCCGGTGCGGGCGCCAGCGGCTGGGGCGACATCTTCGACAGCATCTTTAGCGGCAACGGCGCCTGGGGCAGCGATTGGGGCTCGGGTTTCGCCGGGGCTGCGGGCGCTGCCGGTGCCGGCGCTGGCCGCAGCCGCGCTCGCAAGGGCGGCGACCTGTCGCTGACCGTTGATGTGACGGCCGAGGACGCGTTTCGCGGTGTGACGCACAAGGTCACCTACCGTATTCCCTCGACGGGCGAGCAGCAGACCATTACGGTCTCGGTGCCTGCAGGCGCGGTCGACGGCGGCAAGCTGCGCTATAAACGTCGCGGCGAGTATGGCGTTGCCGGCGGCGAGCGCGGCGACCTGGTCGTGACCACGCACGTGGAGGAGCATCCGCTGTTTAAGCGCAAAGGTGCCGACGTGACCATGGAGGTACCGGTCTCGGTCTACGAGGCGGCGCTCGGCTGCACGGTGGACGTGCCGACGCCCGGCGGTGCGACGGTTCGTCTGAAGGTGCCCGCGGGTACCCAGACGGGCAAGAAGTTCCGCTTTAAGGAGATGGGCGCGCCCGACGTTAAGCACCGTGGCCGTACGGGCGCGCTGCTCGTCGAGATCAAGGTGCAGGTTCCCACGAACCTGTCTGATGACGAGCGCGATGCCATGACCAAGCTGCGCGAGGCCGACACGCGCGACTATCGCGAGAAGGTCAATCGTTACAAAGCGACGTACTAGGGCGGTTGCGGCGCACGACCACGCCCGCGGGCTTATGATGGACGATAACGAGACGGAAAGGGGTCAGGTAGCATGGCCGAGGACAATAGGAACAAACCGCTGTACATGATCAGCGTGGCGGCCGAGCTGACCGGCATGCATCCGCAGACTCTGCGCGTCTACGAGTCCAAGGGCCTGGTGAACCCCCAGCGCTCGGGCGGCAACACGCGCCTGTATTCGCGTGCCGATATCGAGCGCCTGGAGCTCATCAACCAGCTGACCGACGAGGGTATCAACCTTGCCGGCGTGGTGCGTATCCTCGATATGAAGGAGCGTGCCGAGGAGCGCGAGCGCGAGAACGAAAAGCTCCGCGCTCGCGTGCGCCAGCTCGAGGACGAGCTGCACGAGTACAAGATGCAGAAGAAGATCACCGCCCTGGCCCCGCGCGACGGCTCGGTCAACCCCGAACAGGTCATGCGCAAGCTGCTGGGTGCGGGAACCGATTTGTAGTTACGCGGGATGCATTCGGGCAATCTGGCATTCAACTTCATGATCCCTTGGGGACGGAGGAAAACGGATCACTGAGGGGGTCGGCCTGACCCAGTGATCCGTTTTCCTCCGTCCCCAAGGGATCATTTTTGCCTGCTCACACCGGGCTCGTCCTTTGCTTTACCGAGATAAAGTGAACGTGCAGATTCGTAACCCACTCGCAACCGTTCTAT
>CATZEP010000178.1 GCA_958418185.1 uncultured Collinsella sp. | reverse complement strand
TGAAGGCTTCCAGCGTTGAGCATCTTGCTAACGAGCTCGACGAGTACGTGATTACTCCCGAACTTGCCGGTCACCTTAACCGCTTCTTTGATGAGTACAACGATCCCGATGCCACCGGTAATGGCGCATGGATCGCGGGCTTCTTCGGTAGCGGTAAATCTCACATGCTCAAGATTCTCGCAGTGCTTTTGGAGGACCAGGAGGTTGCCGGTAAACGCGCCGTTGACTATATCCTGCCTAAGCTCGAGGACGACCCTGCCCTGCGGGGCGCCATGGAAGTGGCCCGCACCCGCCATCCGAGCGAGTCGATCCTCTTCAACATTGACATCATCGCGCCCAACCAGGGCCGCACCGAGGCGGGAGGTCTCCTTGCCGCCTTCATCAAGGTATTCAACCACCATTGCGGCTACTTTGACGGCGACCAGCAGCATATCGCCAAAATGGAATATGACCTCGATCGAGAGGGATTGCTGGACGCATTCAAGGCGAGGATCGAGGCGGCAACCGAAAAACCGTGGGAAGACGTCCGCAAGGCGGCGCTCCTTTACGGTACCAAGATCACCGCGGCTTTCGACGAGGTGTGCGGAAATGAGCCCGGAACCAACGGCAACGTCGTAAGCTATTACCAGCAGACCTACAAGCCTGACATCCACGCCTTCGCGCTGCGCGTAAAAGAATACATCGACGCACACGGACCCGGGTTCCGCTTGAACTTCTTCGTCGACGAGGCCGGCCAGTACATCGCCAAGGATTCAAACTTGATGACCAATCTGCAATCCGTTGCAGAGGAACTCGCCACCGTGTGCGACGGCGCTTCATGGGTGGTTGTCACCAGCCAGGAGAACATGGAGGACACCATCGGTCAGATGACCGACAGATCCGCCAACGACTTCTCTAGGATCCAGGCACGGTTCAAGGTCAAGATGCAGCTCACGTCCAAGGACGCCAAGGAGGTCATCAAGCAGCGTCTTCTGGCCAAGAGCCGCGATGCCCTCCCCGCCCTGGGCGCAATGTACGACAGGTACAAGGACGACTTCCCGGTGCTCTTTGATTTCGCCGATGGTTCGAAGCGCTATGTGGGCTACAAGGATGAGGACGATTTTGTAGGCACGTACCCCTTTGTGCCCTATCAGTTTGACCTGTTCATCACTGCAATGCGTGGTCTTTCCGACTACAATGCTTTCACGGGCAAGCACCATTCTACGGGAGCCCGCTCCATGCTCGGCGTGTTTCAGGAGGTCGGCGTCGAACTCAACCGCGGTGACGGCTCGACGGAGGGCCAGAATCTGGCAACGTTCGACTCAATGTTCGAAGGGCTACGCAACTCGTTAAAGAGCGAGGTCTATGGTGCCATCAGCATCGCCGAGACAAACCTTGCTGACATGCCCACGGCAATCCGCGTCCTCAAGGCACTGTTGCTCGTCAAATACTGCAAGGACTTCAAGGCAACGCCGGGAAACCTGCGCGTGCTCCTGTATGGCTCTTTCAAGCAGAACACGGCAACGCTCGAGCAGGAAATTAAGGATGCGCTTGCCGAGCTTGAGCGTCAGCTCTACATACGTCGTAATCCTAACTCGAACATCTATGAGTACCTTACCGACGATGAGAAAGAGATCGAGACGGGAATCCGTACGACGGAGATTCAGACCTCGGATGTACGCGACATGATTGGCGATGCGTTTAAGGATATCGTTGGCGCCTCGCGCGCAAGCTACGAGAATGGTTCCTTCTCGCATGCCTTCCCATACAATCTTAAGGTGAACGGCGACGCCATCGGACGTTCGAGTAACGACCTGACTGTTGACATTGTGACCGATGCTCCATCCGGTGGTATCGTGGATGTTCCAACCTCTGGCCCCAAGACACTCACGGTTGTGTTGCACAATCCCAATGCGTTTCTCAACGATGTTGCCTTGTTCGTAAAGACAAATAAGTACGTAAACCAGGCGAGTGGTTCGAACGAGATTCGCAACGCGATAATCGCTGACAAGAGGGCAGTACTCAACGCGCAGTCGCGTAAACTCCGCGCCGATTTAGATGAGCTGATTGGAGAGGCGCGCTTCTATGTTTCTGGAGTCAACATTACCGATTCTGTGAGTGGTTCGGGCAAGGTCGCCATCGAGTGTGCTGTGGGCGAACTTGTGCGGCGCAGCTACACGGGCTTGCAACAAATTGTGCAGAACTACACCGACAGAGACGTTTACAACAGCTGTCTGCCGGCCCAATCGATGATCGACCTTCCTCTTCCCGAGTATGCCCAGACGGTACTTAGCTGGATCGGCATCATGGGTTCGGGCTACGCGGTAACCGTCGGCGGCGATGGCACGTCGAGTCTGATGGCGCACTTTACGAAGGACGAGTACGGATGGCCCGACGTTGCCGTTCGCAATGCGGTGGCGACGCTCTACGCCGCCGGTCGCGTCGAGATTCGTAAGGCAGGGTCGCTCCTCGAGGGCACCGCTCTCGCGCAGGCGCTCAAAGTTGGTCGCGATATGGATAAACTTGTCGTTGCCAAGGTCGAGGCCGTGTCTTCCGAGCGTCTTGCATCGATTAAGAGCTCGTTTAGAAAACTCGTGGGTACCAATCCCGTTGGCGGCGATGCCAAGTCCATCGCAGGCGAGATGGTGACCTATCTCGAGCAGGAAGTTCCAGCGTTCCGCGCTGCCGAGGGACGAGCCTCGACATATCCATTCGCTACCGAATTTACCGGGAAGCTTAACAAGCTTAACGCTGCGCTTGGCGCGGTGAATGCTGATTGGAAATGGCTCGTCGACCAGTTCCCCGAGAGAGCGGAAGCCCTCGCGGAGGACAAGGTGGACCTGTCGAGTATGAAGCAGTTTATTGAAGGCTCGCCGCTCGCTGTTAAGTGGAATGAGGTCAAGGGGTTCGGCGAAACCGGCCTTGCCGAGATGCGTGACCTCGGCATCGACATTACCTCCGACCTTGAGGGAGCGCTTGCGGTCGTGAACGACCCTCAGTGTTATAAATCGCGCGATATCCCTCGCGCTGCGAGTGATGTTAGGCGGGCGAAGAGCGAGATTGACCGTGCTAGGGAGAGCTTAAGGTCCGACGTTGCTAAGGAGCTCGACGAATGTCGCGCTTCGTTTGAGAGCGCGTATGACATGGATGCGGTGCT
>CATZEP010000177.1 GCA_958418185.1 uncultured Collinsella sp. | reverse complement strand
CGTCAGCAAATCGAATGGTGAGATAAAGTAAGCGCTCTTCCCGGCCGCCACACGACGTTCATTCACACGACGCCCGGCTTCAATCGCAGCAGAAACGCCGCGAGCGAAAGCGTCATCGCTCACCACACACCCATCAATCTCCATGCGTTCGGGATAACGCACAAGATGAGGAGACGTATACAAGGCCGTCTTCAGACCTTCACCGCGCAGGATCGAAGCCGAGAAACGCGTTGTCGAGGTTTTACCGTTGGTTCCAGCAATCTGAATGCAATCAAAGTATTCATCGGGACGGCCAAGCTCATCGAGCATGTCAATCACCGTCTCAAGCATCCGCGTACCAGTGCCAGAAATCCTCCCCGTATCGGCCGCCACAACAACAGCCTCATCAAACGGAACCAGATCAAACTCAAACGGCACCGAATACAACCCAGAACGCTTTGCCATAGCCAAAGTCCCCTCAACATAAAAAGAGGCCCGTAATAAACAACGAGCCCCTCCCATTCAAAATATCAGCCAAACACCGCTTTGCAGCAAGATCAAGGCCACAACCCAGTGGCCCTAACAGGCAGATGCAAACAACCACGTAAAAGCTATGGGAGCGGTTTGGGGCTTTGCTCGATACAAGTTCCGCACGAGCCGAAGGCCACTAAATGTGGCCTTCGTGCGAGCAGGACTGTTCGCAGTAGCGAGCAATGCCCCAAACCGCGTCCCCCAGTAAACCTTACGAAAAGTCAGCAACCTGAGCAGTCAGCGCCGCCAGGATCTCCTTGAGCTCAGCTGCACGGTCCCTCTTCTTCTGGACCACCGCAGGCGCAGCCTTAGCCACAAAGCCCTCGTTGGCGAGCGTCTTCTCGCAGCCGGCGAGCTCCTTCTGGGCCGCGGCAATCTCCTTCTCCAGGCGCGCCTTCTCGGCCGAAAGGTCAACCTTACCCTCGAGCACCACAAAGGCCTCGACGCCGCTATCGACCACGGCGATGCTCGCGGCCGGCTTCTCAACATCGGTACCCATGACCAGCGAAGCGGTGTTTGCCAGCGGCTCGATGGTCGAGCGCAGGCTCTCGAGCTTCTCGATGTCCTCGGCACCGGCACGCACGACCACGTCGAGCTCGGCCTTAGGGCTCAAGCGATAACGCGAACGGGTGGCGCGGGCGGCAGACACCACGGTACGGCACAGCTCAAATGCGCGCTCGGCGTCCTCGTCAACATACTTGGCGTAGTCGGCGGGCTCGGGCCACTTGGCGATCATGAGCGCCTCGGCGCGGTCCACGTTGCCCTCGGCGTCCAGGTCGAGCACGCTCGCCGGCATGTTGTCCCAGATCTCCTCGGTGACAAACGGCATAAGCGGGTGCATCAGGCGAATGGAGGTGTCGAGCACAAAGATCAGGTTGCGCTGAGCCTGCAGACGGCCCTCGCCCTTCAGACGGGCCTTGGTGACCTCGACGTACCAGTCGCAGACCTCATTCCAGAAGAACTGCTGCACGCCACGGGCCATATCGCCAAAGGTGTAGTTCTCAATACCCTCGGTGACCATCTTGACGGCCTTGGCCAGGCGGCTGAACATCCAGGCGTCGGCCGGCGTCTCCACGACGGGCTCGCCGGGCGTGTAGCCCTCCATGTTCATGAGCAGGAAGCGGCTGGCGTTCCAGATCTTGGTCACAAAGCTCTTGGCCTGGTCGGTACGCGGGCTGTCGATGAGCTTCTTGGTCTTCTTATCGATGTTCGCGTCAAACTTGACGTCCTGGTTGTTGGTGCACAGCGTCAGCAGGTTGAAGCGCATGGCGTCGGCGCCGTACATGCCAATGAGGTCCATGGGGTCAACGCCATTGCCCTTGGACTTGGACATGCGGCTGCCGTCCTTGGCCAGGATCGTCGGGTAGATGACGACGTCCTTAAACGGTACCTCGTCCAGGAAGTACAGCGAGCTCATGACCATGCGGGCGACCCACAGCGCGATAATGTCGCGCGCGGTGACGAGCGCTGTCGTGGGGTGATGGCCCTCGAGCAGCTCCGGCTTTTGCGGCCAGCCCTGCGTGGCAAAGGTCCACAGCTGCGAGCTGAACCAGGTGTCCAGCACGTTCTCGTCCTGGTGCACGTGATGGCCGCCGCACTTGGGGCACACGTCGGTGTCCTCGGTAAGGGCGTCCTCCCAGCCGCAGTCCTCGCAGTAGAACACGGGGATGCGGTGGCCCCACCACAGCTGGCGGCTGATGCACCAGTCCTTAAGGTTCTCCATCCAGGTGGTGTAGGTCTGCGTCCAGCGCGCGGGGTGGAAGGTGACCTTGCCGGAGTTGACGGCGTCGAGCGCCGGCCCCTTGAGCTTGTCGACAGCCACAAACCACTGCTCGGACAGCCACGGCTCCAGCGCGGAGTCGCAACGGTAGCAGTGCATGACGGAGTGGTCGAGGTCCTCGACGTGATCGAGCAGGTCGTGCTCCTCAAACCACTTGATGACGGCCTCGCGGCACTCGTCGCGGTTCATGCCAGTAAACGCGCCGTAGCCCTCGACGACCACCGCGGGCGCGTCGCAGATGTTACTCTGCGGCAGGTCGTGAGCCTGGCCCATGGCGTAATCGTTGGGGTCGTGGGCCGGGGTAACCTTAACGAAGCCGGAGCCAAAGTTGGCGTCAACGTGCCAATCCTCAAAGATAGGGATCTCGCGGTCGACGATGGGGAGCTTGACGGTCTTACCCACAAAGGCGGCCTTCTCGGGGTCCTTCGGGGAGACGGCGACGCCCGTGTCGCCGAGCATGGTCTCGGGGCGCGTGGTGGCGACGACGATGTAGTCCTGGCCGTTGACCGGCTCGGTCAGCGGGTAGCGCAGGTGCCACAGGTGGCCCTTCTCGTCCTTGTACTCAGCCTCGTCGTCCGAGATGGCGGTGGTGCAGTTGGGGCACCAGTTGACGATGCGCTTGCCGCGGTAGATCAGGCCGTCGTGGTACCAGTCGCAGAAGACTTTACGCACAGCCTGGGCGTAATCCTCGTCCATGGTGAAACGCTCGTTATCGAAGTCGACGGAGCAGCCCATACGCTTGATCTGCTCGACGATGATGCCGCCGTACTCGTGGGTCCAATCCCAGCAGGCGTCGACAAACTTATCGCGACCGATTTCCAGGCGGCTAATGCCCTCGCTCTTAAGCTTCTTGTCGACCT
>CATZEP010000176.1 GCA_958418185.1 uncultured Collinsella sp. | reverse complement strand
GTGTAGACACCTTGTATGAGATTGATGCCAGAGCCATCGGAGGCGACGAACTCAATCCTGTCGACCGTTATTCCGTCGATGGTCTTGCCCGTAATATGTATCGGAACGCGCGATGCCCCGTTATCGGTGTCCCAGCCCGCAGCCGCGACATCCAGCACAATGGCGTGCTCCGAATGGGCAGATACAAAGTGCGACAACACCTGCCGCAGATGAAGGCCCATACAGCTACCGCCGACAATGCCAATTACCAGCATGCAGACAAGGATGACCGCAACGTGGTTCCGAGGTTTTACCCGAAGCCCAGAATCAGCAGAGATGCCATTGACGGCAGCCCCGCACGCCGTGCAGTACCTCACGCCATCGCGCAACTCAGCTCCACAATAAGGACAATTCATACTGGCCCCACAACCATAGGCGTTCCTATCGAGGCCACTGTAAATCGACAATCCAAATCCGAGTTGCGCAACAATCAAATCAAGCCCACATCAAGAAAAAGCCTCCTTTGGGATAAGGGTCCATCCCAGTCAAGTACAATTCAGCCCTCAAACATAGCGCTGCTGCACCCAAGTAAAACGCGGCGACCCCTTAGTTACCGCAGGCCGGGCGCAGGGTTACCTCCCAAATCTTTCCGCAGGACGGAGGAGCTCCCGCCGCACGTAGTGCGCAGCGGGAGCTCCGACATGTCCGAGGACGATTTGGGAGGTAACCCTGCGCCCGGCCGGTGAGACCAAACCCCGCCATGCTTCTTATGTGCAGCAAAGCTAATGCTGCTAAAATACAAAGCGCTCATGTAGTTTAAACGCACGACGATAAGGAGCACCAGTGGGTAACCACTTCCGTACCTCCGGTGCGGGCGATGACGCCCCCAAGACGCAGCCAGGCGCCGCGGGCACTCGTTTCGCCACCCCGGATTCAGAGGATCAGCTGTTTAGCCCGATCCCCGCACAGCCGGCAGATCAGGCACAGCCGGCATCAGATCCCTTTGCCTACAATCCCACCAATGATGTCGAGCTTTCCGAGGCCGCGGGTTTTGAGCCCGTGCAGAAGGTGACCGCTCGCGTGGATCAGCCCCAGGCGGACGCTGTCGCGCCGCAGCCTGTCATGGCCGGCATTCCCGATCCCATGGCTTCTGCGACTCCGGCGCCACAGCCTGCGCAGTCCGGTCTTTTTGCCGGCATTCCCGATCCTACGCAGCCCGCGGCTCCCGTAGTCGAGAGCGATCAGGCTGCCGAGGTCGCAAGCCTCGACAATGCGCTCAACAACCCCGACTTTACGTCGGTGTTTGCACCCATCGATCCGCAGGCCAGCCGCAAGAAGATGGCCAAGCAGGCCGGTGTCGAGCCCGTCATCCTCATGGAGCACGTCACCAAGATCTACCCGGCACAGCCCAACAAGCCCGCGCTCGACGACATCAACATCGAGATCTATCCTGGCGAGTTTGTCTTCTTGGTCGGTCACTCCGGCTCGGGTAAGACCACGCTGCTTTCGACGCTCAACCGCGACGTCAAGCCGACGAGCGGCCGCATTTTGGTCGCCGGCCAGGACCTCATGAAGATCAAGAACCGCAAGGTTCCGTTCTTGCGTCGCCAGATCGGTGCCGTGTTCCAGGACTTTAAGCTCCTGCCGCAGAAGACCGCCTACGAAAATGTGGCGTTTGCCCTGCAGTGCATCGGCAAGCCCAAGGGCGTCATTCGCAGCCAGGTGCCCGAGGTGCTTCGCCTGGTCGGTTTGGCCGATCAGATGGACTCTCTGCCCGATCAGCTGTCCGGTGGCGAGCAGCAGCGCGTCGCCGTTGCCCGCGCTATGGTCAACCGTCCGCCGCTGCTTATCTGCGACGAGCCCACGGGCAACCTCGACCCCGCGATTTCGCTGGGCATTATGAAGCTGCTCGAGCGCATTAACCGTACCGGCACCACCGTGATCGTCGCCACGCACGACCGCGAGATGGTCGATAGCATGCACCGTCGCGTGATCGCCCTCGAGGGCGGCCACGTAATCCGCGACCAGGAGAGGGGAGGTTACGGCAACTATGGCACCAACTAACGTGGGCTATTCGCTCAAAGAGGCTATCAGCCACTTCTTCCGTAACTGGACCACCTCGCTCGGCGCCGTCATCACGATCTTCCTTTCGCTGTTTATCATCGGCCTGTTCATTATGGGTTCCGCGATGCTGAACTCCGTGATCGGCACCGTCGAGGATCAGGTTGTCATCAACGCGTTCATTAGCGATGACGCTGATCAGGCCGATGTCCAGGCCTTTGAGGCCGAGCTCAAGACGTGGAGCAACGTCAAGTCCGTGACCTATAAGGATAAGGACGACGCGCTGGCCGAGTACACGAGCAAGATGTCGGGCAACGCCGACGCCACCATGAGCGCGCTCGACGGCCAGAATCCGCTTCCGGCCTCGTTCGCGATTGAGATGGACGATCCGTCTCAGGTCGAGAGCACGGCCAAGAAGCTTAAGAAGAACGCCGACTTCCAGAAGATCGCGGACGACGGCGACGTCAACGCGAGCGTACTGTATGGCCAGGAGGAAGTGAGCCGCCTGTTCCAGGTGACCAACTACATCCGTATCGCCGCCGTGGTGCTCGTCGGCCTGCTGACCTTTATCGCGTTCATCTTTATCAACAACACGATTCGCCTGTCCATTACGGCGCGTCGTCGCGAGATTGCGATTATGCGCCTGGTGGGCGCCAGCAACGGCTTCATTCGCGGGCCGTTCATTACCGAGGGCGTGTTGCAGGCCATTCTGGGCTCGCTGCTTTCCATCGGTGTTTTGGAGCTGCTGCGCAATCTGATGATTCCGCGTTTGCAGGAGAGCGTCGGCTGGATGTCGTTTGCGCTGCCGATGCAGTACTATCTGGTGACCTACGCCGCACTGATTCTCGTCGGTGTCATTATCGGTCTCTTTGGTTCTGCCATCGCCATGCGCCGTTATCTGCGCGTGTAGGCGCTGCGGATATGCCGTCTGCAACGGGCCGTCCCTTTTCGGGGGCGGCCCGTTTTTTGATCCCTAGGGGACGGAGGAAAACGGATCATAGCGGCGCTGGTCTATCTATGTGATCTGTTTTCCTCCGTCCCCTAGGGATCATTTGGGTAGACTTTTGGGGTGTAAACGGCTATCGATAGTAAGGAGGCGCCATGGGGCGCAATAACAAGCATAAGCGTAGCGCACGCAATAAACGCGGGCCGGTGCGCAGCGAGCG
>CATZEP010000175.1 GCA_958418185.1 uncultured Collinsella sp. | reverse complement strand
AGCTCCGCCATGCGCGATCTGTATAAGTACCAGAAGGGCACCAACCCCATCGTGAGCTTCCTGGTCAACGCGCAGAGCCTGGGCGAGTTCATCACCACCTGCAAGTACACCAACCAGATCACGAGCTCGAGCGTCGACGAGATCGAAGAGCTCAACAAGATGCAGACCGAGCTCGAGCAGAACAAGACCGAGCTCGAGCAGGCCAAGTCCCAACTCGAGACCGAGCAGAAAACCGCCGAGGACGCACTGGCACAGGCCCAGCAGCTTCGCAGCGAAGCCCAGGCAAAGGCCGAGCAGGAGAATGCCGCCGAGCTGGCCAAGCTCGAGGCCGACAAGGCCGCTGCCGCCGAGAAGCTCTCGGGCGAGGGCGTGAGCGGCAACAACTCCAACAGCCAGGCCAATAACGCCAACACCACTATCGACACCACGGTGAACAACTCCAATACCGGCAACTCCGATTACGACTCGTTTATCAACGAGTGGACGAGTCGCATCGACAACTACCTCGCCGGCTCCCCCATGGCAGGCCAGGGTTACAACTTTGCCGTGGCAGCCTGGAACACCGGTGTTGACCCTCGCTGGTCTCCCGCCATCGCCTGCATCGAGAGCAGCAAGGGCCTCTATTGTGCCGGCTCCTATAACGCCTGGGGCTGGAGCGCCCGCGGCGGCGGCTGGCGGAGCTTTGGTAGCTGGAGCGAGGGCGTCTCTGCCCACGTTGCCTACCTGGGCGCCAACTATGGCTCCACGCTTACCCCGGCAGCCGCCAAAAAGTACTGCCCGCCCACGTGGCAGGACTGGTACAACAAGGTTGCAACCCAGATGAACCGCATCTAAGATCAACGTCAAAGGGCCCCAATTGGGGCCCTTTTTCTTTTACGCAACGGAGGTATCGACGACGCCAGTCGCGTTTGCAATGGCAACAATGATAATCATTGCCAACAAGAGCACACCCATAGCCTTGAGCCAGAGCTTTGCAAGCTTTTTACCGCGGTATCTATCGAGTAGCTCAAACCGCCGGCGAAGGCGGCGTTTGTCGAGCATCACAAAATGAATGAGCACTACGAGACCGTCGACGAAGATAAAATACTCAATCGCGAGAAACCACATCGGGTAGTTTTGGTTGGCGCCCGTAGGATGAAAAACGGCAAAATGGCTTCCTGCAAAGAAAACAAGTAGCGAAAGATAGACGAATGCGTTCCAAATGCGCCCAACGGTGCCGGGAATGCGGGAGAGTAAATTCGGGCGCTCAGGCACCAACGGCAATCCACCCTGAGACTGATCCGTGGGGAGCACGGGCGCAGGGCACACGGCTCGCCGCTCCGGAGGCTCTTGGAAGGAAGCAGCATTCGGCGCAGACGACGGCGTCGGTGCGGACAACGCATAGGATGCACGCGCAGCGTGCCCTAGCGCCTTCGCGCTTGCAAAGCGCTTGTCCGGATCGAGCGCCATCGCCATGCAAATAACATCGGCAAGCGAGGCGGGGATATCATATGCCTCGCATTGCTCGCGCATGTTCCGACCTGGCTTGGGATCGGCCCCCGTCAGACAAAAGAACAGCAGGGCACCGAGCGCATAGACATCGCTGCGCACGCTCGTCTGGCCAAAACCATACTGCTCGGGCGGCGCATAGGGACGCGTGCCAAACTTAACGGTATCGGCATCGGCTCCCTCGCGCCACACGCGAGCAATTCCCAAGTCGATAATCACCAGCGATGAAAACGTCATGCCTGTATCGGGCGTATAGTTCGCGCCCGTCACGATGATATTCGAGGGCTTTAGGTCGCGATGGATCACCGGCGCAGCCATCTCCCCCGCCGACGCAAAGCCGGCATGGAGCTCCGCAACTGCATCACAAAGGGCGCCAAACAGTTCACAAGCATAATCGGGCGTCGCGCCCAAACGCCCCACCAGGGCCCCGAGCGTTTCGCCTTCGATGTATTCCATGACCACGCAGAGCTCGTCGCCCACGCGGTGGCAATCGAAAATCCGAGGCAAGTGCTCGTAACGTCGCCCGGCACGCTGGGCCGCAAACAGGCGTTCATACGCTCCGCCAATCTGGGCCGACGCGTCGATGCGCTTGCGAACAAAGGGGCCAAGAGATCCTCCGCCAGAACCCTCAAAGTACACGAGCTCGGTCGTCTCGACGTCGGAGTGCTTGAGCACGCGGTCTACGCGATAGCTGTCATCACGCTCAAGTGACGCCAGGTGTTCGGCGAGCGCAGCGGTCAGCTCATCAACGGAATATGTTGGGCTCTGAGTATCCATAGCGTCCATAATAACGCAGGGCGCGGACACCCCATGACGCCCGTGCCCTGCACGTTCTAAATATCGTGAACGGCGCTTCCGCCGGCAGCTAACTGTTAGCTCACCGTCTCCTCACCAAAGCGATACAGCTCCTCGTTCACCTTTTGCAGGCTGCAGCCACGATCGATACAGAAAATGATGATGGCGTCACGGCGGTCCTTGCAGTTGAGGACATTGGCGCCTGCCGCCGTCAAGGCGCGGTTGGCCTCCTTGAGCGTCAGCGCCATGGCAAAGGCAAGCTGCAGCACCTTATTGCGGCTCGGATGCCGCGCACCGGTAAAGATCTGATAGCCAAACGTTTCGTTGAGGTCGGCCATACGCACCACGCGCGAACGCTCCAGCCCTTTTTCTTCCAAAAGCTGTTTCAGATACTCCGAAAGCGACGGGGCGGCAAAGTCATGCTCTTTGATATAGCCCTCGATACTCGGGGCATCGAGCAGCTCGTTGAGCAACTCTTCGGTCAGCTTTTTATCGGGCATACAGCCTCACCTCCCCAGATCGCATAGTAATCATGTTGTTTATTCTAGTTAAAAGCCGCTCACATCAGAACGTTCCCAGCTAGCAACCTGATCGGGAGATACCGTGCTCATCGCTTCGAACTTCCAGGTGCCGCCCGCTTTGAGATGGTTGGTGTTCGCAAGAGCCGTTCCCACCTGATTGCCGTCTGCGTCATACAGAACATACTCAATCTGAATGTAGCTTTGCTCTTTATCCGTATTATTGGTCAATGTGCCAGTGATCTTATACGCGAACTGATTAGACGCATCCCCGGCCTCATCCGAAACCGTATAGGGTTCTTGTGCCTCTTTTTGCTCCTCGACTTGCTGGGTCTGTTCGGCAGGCTTTGCTGCATCACCCGTAGACGAATCAGACGAGTTGCCGCCCATAGAACCTACGACGCCG
>CATZEP010000174.1 GCA_958418185.1 uncultured Collinsella sp. | reverse complement strand
GGTAGATTACGAAGACGAGGGCCAACCCCATGTCTGGATGGCCAAGCGCGTAGATGGCAGATAGGGACGTTCCTTTCCTGCCGGCAGTTGGGGACACTCCTTGGCAATTGACGCATTGGAGCGCTCGGACATACAGTTTTTCGATTCCGTATGTATATATGCGCGCTAATAGGTTATAAAATCTAAGTCTGAACATAGCAGGTCTGCGATGCGGCTCGGGCAACCGGGCCGTTTTTGCGGGCAGGGGTAGCGCGAAAGGACTGCACATGCGTCAATTTAAGACCGAGAGCAAAAAACTGCTCGACCTCATGATCAACTCCATCTACACCAATAAGGAAATCTTCCTGCGCGAGCTTATCTCCAACGCGAGCGATGCCGTCGACAAGCTCAACTTTAAGAGCCTTCAGGATCCGAGTGTCAAGCTCGACCAGGGCGACTTGGCCATCCGTGTTTCCTTTGATAAGGACGCCCGCACCATCACTATTTCGGATAACGGTATCGGCATGACCGCCGAGGAGCTCGAGCGCAACCTGGGCACCATCGCCCATTCCGGCTCCGAGGAGTTTAAGACCGAGAACGCCGAGCAGCAGGGTTCCGATGTCGACATCATCGGCCAGTTTGGCGTGGGCTTCTACTCGGCTTTTATGGTCGCTAGCCATGTGAAGGTCGTCAGCCGCGCCTACGGCGAGGATGTCGCCCATGTGTGGGAATCCGACGGTCTTGAGGGCTACACCATCGAGGACGGCGAGCGTGCCGAGCACGGTACCGATGTCATCCTGACGCTGCGCGAGAACGAGAAGCTCGATGCCGACGGCGAGGCCGAGACCTACGATCGCTTCCTGACCGAGTGGGGCCTCAAGAGCCTAATTCAGCAGTACAGTAACTATGTGCGTTACCCGATCCAGATGATGGTGTCCAAGAGCCGCCAGAAGCCCAAGCCCGAGGATGCTGGCGATGACTACACGCCCGAGTACGAGGACTACCAGGAGCTCGAGACCGTCAACTCCATGACGCCGATCTGGAAAAAGCGCAGCTCCGATGTCGAGCAGAAGGACTACGACGAGTTCTACAAGTCCACGTTCCACGACTTTGACGATCCTGCGCGCACCATCAGCTTCCATGCCGAGGGCACGCTCGAGTATGACGCCCTGCTGTTTGTGCCGGGCCGCGCCCCGTTCGATCTGTACAGCAAGGACTACGAGAAGGGCCTGGCGCTCTACAGCTCCAACGTGCTGATTATGGAGAAGTGCGACGACCTGCTGCCCGACTACTACAACTTTGTCCGCGGCGTCGTGGATTCCGCCGACGTGTCGCTCAACATCTCGCGTGAGACGCTGCAGCAGAACCGTCAGCTCAAGGCCATTGCCAAGCGTGTCGAGAAGAAGATCACCGCTGACCTTGAGGATATGCGTGACAACGATCGCGAGGCCTACGAGAAGTTCTTTGAGAACTTTGGCCACGGCCTTAAGTACGGCATTTACTCGAGCTATGGCATGAAGGCCGATGAGCTCGCCGACCTGTTGCTGTTCTGGTCTGCCAAGGAACAGAAGATGATTACCCTGGCCGAGTATACCAAGGGCATGCCCGAGGATCAGAAGGCCATCTACTACGCCGCCGGTGACTCGCGTGAGCGCTTGGCCAAGATGCCCGTGGTAAAGGGCGTGCTCGACCGCGGTTATGACGTGCTGCTGCTGACGCAGGATGTGGATGAGTTCACGTTCCAGGCTATGCGTGAGTACGTTGCCGCCGATATGCCCAAGATCTACGAGGACGATGCTGCCCGCGAGGCTGCCGAGAAGGCTGTGGCCGACGGTGCCGAGCCCGAGGTCGAGGATCGTCATCTGGAGCTCAAGAACGTCGCGACCGGTGATCTTGACCTAGCGACCGAGGATGAGAAGAAGGAGGCCGAGGACGCCACCAAGGAAAACGAGGACCTCTTTAGCGCTATGAAGGAGGCACTCGGTGACAAGGTCGAGAAAGTTGCCGTCTCCGCGCGCCTGACCGATGCCCCCGCTTGCATCACCACCGAGGGTCCGCTTTCGCTTGAGATGGAGAAGGTACTCCAGAAGGGACCCGAGGGCGCGCCCGACGGCATGCCCAAGAGCCAGCGCGTGCTCGAGCTCAACGCCAAGCACCCGGTCTTTGACAAGCTTGTCGCTGCCCAGAAGGCAGGCGACGCCGACAAGATCAAGCAGTACTCCGGTCTGCTCTATGACCAGGCTCTGCTGGTCGAGGGTATTTTGCCCGAGGACCCCGTTGCCTTCGCGGCGGCTGTTTGCAACTTGATGTAGTTAGGTAGTTACGCGGTTTTACCAAACCGCGTAACAGCTCGACGCTGCAAACGCCCCTAAGCGGCAATCTGACGTTCAATCGTCGGTCGCGTACCGAAGTACGCTTCCCTCCTCTTTCGCGTCACCTTGCTCGCTTAGGGGCGTTTTCGCTGACTTATGCTCAACCAGCGACGCTTTCGTGGTCCTAAGTAGTCATTGGGGGCGTTTTTGTTTGACTAGTCGTTTAAGAACGTCCCCGATGCTATTTGAATTGCTAATTTGTGCGGGTTGTGGTTTTGTGACATGCTGAAATTAAAGATACTGTACAACTGTACGTTAATTCGTCTTCGTAGTATATTGCTACCCGCAAAACTCAATACCATTGTGCTCTGAGACGCTAAAGCGCCTACGTACAATGGTTGTCGATAGTACGATTTGATTCAACGACAGGATGGATGGCCCAAGCGTGAGTCTCGGCAGCAAACTATCCGATGCAAAGGTCTCCTTTGCGATATTCAAGCGCGACATTAAGCGACTACTTGTGAACCCCGTCGCCTTGGTGGTTACCCTCGGCGTGTGCGTTATTCCCTCGCTGTATGCCTGGTACAACATCGTGGCAAACTGGGATCCGTACGGAAACACTCAGGGTATCAAGATTGCCATCGCCAACAACGATCAGGGCACCCAAAACGACCTGGTGGGTGAGCTCAACGCGGGTGATAAGGTCGTCGATCAGCTCAAGGAGAACGATCAGTTGGGCTGGACCTTCGTCGATTCGGCGGCCGACGCCAAGGAGGGCGTCGAGAGCGGTGAGTACTATGCGGCCATCGTAATCCCCAAGAACTTCTCGGATAACCTGGTCTCGATGCTCGACGGCAACTACCATCAGCCCAAGCTTACGTACTACGTCAATGAGAAAAAGAGCGCTATTGCACCCAAGGTTACCGACACCGGTGCAAACAC
>CATZEP010000173.1 GCA_958418185.1 uncultured Collinsella sp. | reverse complement strand
AAAGCTATACCGTCATGGCCCAGGGTGTCGATAGCGACATGCTCGACGCCGTGGGCGCCAGCAAGATCGTCGCCGGTCGCACCTATAGCGACATCGAGTCCAAATCCGGCGCGCGCGTGGCGCTCATTGGCCGCGGCGGCGCCGATCAACTGTACGGCAACGAACAGGACGCGATTGGCAAGACCATCAAGGTTTCAAGCGGAGACGTGCAGATTATTGGCGTCATCGACGGCGGCAACGACTCCATGGGCTCGCTGAGCCTGTACATGCCACGAGAAACGATCGCCGAGCTTTTCGGCGATGACAATCCAGCGTTTCCCAGTGTGACGGCACTCGCCGCCGAGGGCACCGATATGGACGAGCTCTGCAAGACGATCGAGTCCAAGGTGCGCAGCATGAAGGGCATCTCGGAAGACGACGAGTACGACAGCGTGTCGGCAAGCTCCATGAAGAGCGCCATCGATGCCCTCAACTCCTTTATGGGCGCCTTCTCGCTCATCATGGGCGCGGGTGCCGGCATTTCGCTCCTTGTGGGCGGAATCGGCATTATGAACATGATGCTCACCAACGTGACCGAGCGCATCCGCGAAATTGGCATTCGCCGCGCTCTGGGCGCAAGCCGACGCGATATCACGGCCCAGTTTTTGGCCGAATCCTCGGCGCTGTGCATCACAGGCGGCATTTTAGGTGTCGTGATTGGCTATCTGCTGGCCTGGGGGCTCACGTTCTTTGCAGCGAGCTCGGGCATTATGAACGAGTTAGGGGCCACTGGGACGATTACGCCGAGCTTCTCCATTACGACCGTGCTGATCGCGTTTGCCGTATCGGTCGGCATCGGCGTGATCTTTGGCTTCTACCCCGCCCGCCGCGCCGCAAAGCTCGATCCAGTCGAGTGTCTGCGCTATCAGTAATGCAATCCCCCTGAGTTGCGGTGAAATAGGGAGTGTTTAAGCTGTTAAAAGGCCTATTCAGTCCTTATTTCACCGCAACTCAGGGGGGGGATAAGGCGCTAGTGCTATTCGAAACGAGATTCCAGACTCGATAGTCCATTCAACGTCAGGTCGTTGGCGACCGCCGAGACGCGCTCGATGGGAACCGAGCCATCGGACAACGCCCACGTGCGATAGATGCCGATAATGCCGGACAGCAAAAACGCCAGGTAGTAATCGAACATCTCGTCCTTTAGACCCTCGGGCAGCAGATCGCGCTCAGCGATCTCGCGCTCGAGCGGCACGCGCAGGCGAGCCATAAAGTCATCGAGCGGAATGTTTTCGATCAACTGGCGATTGAGCACCAGGTTGTTGCACAGTGCCTCGTTAACGGTCTTGAAAAAGGACGCGGCAGCGCCAAGTGCGCGCTCGTTGGTGTCGCCACCCATGGAGGAAAGCGTCTTCTCGACCGAATCCACAATCATCTCTACCACATCGACGGCAATGGCATCGAGCAAGCCATCGACCGTGCCAAAGTGCACGTAAAAGGTCTTACGGTCGACATTTGCCTCGCGCGCGATGGCGCTCACCGTAATATCGGCCAGGGGCTTTTCCATGAGCAGTCGCTCAAACGCCGAAAGAATCGCATTGCGGCTGCGGACGATGCGACGGTCAAGGCGCGGTTTAGTGGTAGCCATAGACGTGTCCCCTTCATGTCAACTGTCCACCTGTAAGTCCTCTACATGTGGGAGATAATCAACGTAAGAGGATTATCCTACATCTCACATCGCAATGACGAGCGTCATCAAGAACGCACGACTCGCCGACCGGGCCCTAGGATCGCTTCTTTTTATTGAGCGCCGCCGGGGAAACGCGAATGCCGTCGCCAGTCTGGCGAACGTAGGTCTGGCGTGCCGGCTTAGGGGCCACAGCAGGCTTTTGAGCACGTTGATTGGGATCAACGGTAACCTGGCACGCAGGATGTGCCTTAACGGGCGTAAAGGGCGTCTGAGGCGTGCGTCCGAGCTTGCGCATCATACGGTCCCAGCGTGCATGGATACTCTCGTTGTGAGCGCTCTTAAGGCCCAGCAGCGGGGCGGCCAAAATGGTCGGCGCGATAAAGGTGATCAGACGCCACAGCAGATAGCCGGCAGTCGATGCCGTGCCAAAAAAGTGACCCAAAAACAGTGCGAAGCCGCCCTCGGCGCCACCGGTGCCGCCGGGCAGCGGAACGGCGGAGCTCAGCAGCTGGACAAAGGCACTCGCGGCCATGACCGAGAAAAAGTCGACTTCGTGGTGGCCAAAGGAGAGCATCAAAAAGTACGGAACCAGGTAGAAAAACGCCAGCTGTAGCATGGTGATGACAACTGTGAGCAGCATGGAAGAAAAATGGCCGGCAGAGAGTTTGAATTTCTCGGAAAACGAGTAGATCTCGCCATCGACAAAGGTGCGCCAGCCCTCGATCTTTGTGGCCGAGACGCCCATTCGCTCGAGCCAATTGATGATGCAGTGCGCGACGCGCGTGACGGTCTTGGGCATGAGCGCGACGGCAAAAATGCCAAGCAGAATGCAGCAGTGACCGCCAAAGCTAAAGACGCACAGCAGCGTCATGTCGCCATAGCGCTCGGCGAAAAACGGCATGCGGGCAAGCAGCAGAATGGCGCCCCATGCCACCAGGCCAAACTGGTACACGATAAAGCGCGTGAACTGCGTGGCACCTGCCTCGCCCACGTTTTGGCCGGCTTTGGTCAGGCGGTAAATCTGGGCAGGCGTAGAGCCCATCATCATGGGCGTCAAGTTGCCAAAGAAGATTCCGCTCGCCTCGACCGAAATGAGGTCGCGGATGCCGACGGGCGAATCGGGGTCGAGCCAAACGGCAATTGCGTACGCCACGATGCCAAAAACAAGATACAGAAACATACAAAAGCATGCAGCAAAGAGCCAGGGCATCTGAACGCTGGACATAGCGGCCCAAAACTGCCCCATCTGCCCGGTCACGACCAGATAGACGATGTAGCCGATTAGCACAACGCCGATGAAGATAGCGCCGCGACGCGCGCTCTTGTTGTCATCGCCGCCAGAAACCTCAACCTGAGGCTTAGGCGCATGCTGAGAGGACTCCGTCATGAGGCTCCTTCTGACCGTCAAAGTATCTGGCCTATTGTACCCGTATGGGAGATGAGCAAAACGTAAAGCCATGAGGCAAATGGGATTAACAGACCAGCCCGCATGCATTAAAAAACCCGACCTTCTAAATGAAGACCGGGTATCTAAACATGGTAGCCCGTACCAGATTCGAACTGGTGATCTCCGCCTTGAGAGGGCGGCGTCC
>CATZEP010000172.1 GCA_958418185.1 uncultured Collinsella sp. | reverse complement strand
CCACGCAGGCCCGGCTCGACCTGTACACCATCTGGGAGCACAAGGGTGACTTCCACGGTCTGAAGGTCGCCGTCGTCGGCGATATCGCCCACTCCCGCGTGTGCGGCTCGCTGATCCCCGCCCTTAAGATCATGGGCTGCGAGACCTTCGCCGTCGCCCCCGGCACGCTGCTGCCGCCGTCGCCCGAGGTCCTGGGCTGCGACCACGTGACGAGCGACCTCGATTCCGTCCTGCCCGAGCTGGACGTCGTCTACATGCTGCGCGTGCAGCAGGAACGCCTCGAGGGTGCCCCGTTCCCGACCATTCGCGAGTACCACAAGCTCTTCGGCCTGACCAAGGACCGCGAGAAGCTCATGAAGCCCGATGCGATCATCTGCCACCCGGGCCCCATCAACCGCGGCGTCGAGTTCGACTCCTATATGGCCGACCACCCGCAACGCTCCGTCATCCTGGAGCAGGTCTACGCCGGTATCTGCGTGCGTATGGCTATCCTGTATCTGCTGCTTGGAGGTGCCGATAATGGCCTTGCTTCTTAAGAATGCCCACGTCGTCGACCCGTCCGTCGAGCTTGACGGTGTCGTTGACGTCCTGATTGACGGCGACAAGATCGCCGAGGTCGGCGAGAATCTCGCCGTCGAGGGAGCCGAGGTCCGCGACCTTTCCGGCAAGTACCTCGTCCCCGGCCTGGTGGATATGCACGTTCACCTTCGCGAGCCCGGCTATGAGGTCAAAGAGGACATCGAGAGCGGTACCCGCGCAGCTGCCAAGGGCGGCTTCACCGGCGTGTGCGCCATGCCCAACACCGATCCCATCACCGATAACGGCACCGTCGTGGAGTTCGTCAAGTCCCGCGCTGCCGAGGTCGGTCACTGCCGCGTCTATCCGTCGGGCGCCATGACCCGCGGCCTTAAGGGCGAGGCTATGTCCGAGATGGGCGATATGGTCGCCCACGGCGCCGTCGCCTTTACCGACGACGGTCGCGGCGTGCAGGGCGCGGGCATGCTCCGTCGCTGCATGGACTACGGCAAGATGTTCGGCAAGGTCTTTATGAGCCACTGCCAGGACGAGGACCTGGTCGGCCACGGCCAGATCAACGAGGGCAAGGTCTCGACCCGTCTGGCTCTCGAGGGCTGGCCGGCTGCCGGCGAGGAGCTCCAGATCGCTCGCGACATCGAGATCGCCAAGCTGACCGGTGCCAAGCTGCACATCCAGCACATCTCCACCGCCCATGGCCTGGAGATCGTGCGTGCCGGTAAGGCCGCTGGCGTTCAGGTTACCTGCGAGGCCACCCCGCACCACATGTTCCTGACCGAGAACGACCTGGATGAGACCTACAACACCTCACTCAAGGTCAATCCGCCGCTGCGCACTGACGAGGACGCCGAGGCCATCCGTCAGGGTGTCATCGACGGTACCGTCGACGTTATCGTCACCGATCACGCTCCGCACACTCCGTGGGAGAAGGCCCGCGAGTTCGAGCTCGCACCCTTTGGCATGATCGGCCTCGAGACCTCGCTGTCGCTCGTGCTCACCGAGCTGGTCAACACGGGCAAGATGAGCGTGGGCCGCATGGTCGAGCTCATGGCCATCAAACCGCGTGAGATCCTGGGCCTCGACCAGGTTCAGGTCAAGGCGGGCTCCGTTGCTGACCTGACCGTGTTCGACCCCGCCGCAACCTGGACGGTTGGCGAGGGCGGTTACGAGTCGCGTGCCGAGAACTCCGGCTTCGCCGGTCGCACGCTTACCGGTCGTGCCACCGATGTGTTTGTCGGCGGTAAACAGACGCTTGCCGACGGCTGCATCTGCTAGCATAGCCTTATCGCTTTTGTGCGCGGCGCCCTTGCGGTGCCGCGCTTTCTATTCGTTTAGACCATGCAACCGCATGGGGGATTGGAGCGTCTATGCCCACACCTTCCACTGCACGCATGCACGACTTCGAGGTCGTCTCGAACCGGGAGATCGCCGACGGCATCTTCTCGCTCGTCATCTCGGCCCCCAAGCTTGCAAGTGCGCTCAAGCCCGGTCAGTTTGTGAACATCGCCGTGCCCGGCGATGCGTCCTCGCTGCTTCGCGTGCCTCTGAGCTACTGCCGCGCCGACGCCGAGGCCGGCACCGTTGAGCTGTGGTACGCCGTCGTGGGCGACGATACCCGCCGTCTGTCGCAGATGGCTCCCGGTTCCACCTCTAATCTGTTGGGCCCCGGCGGCCGCGGCTGGCTCGTGCCCGAGGGCACCAGGAAGGCGCTGCTCGTCGCTGGCGGCATTGGCGTTCCGCCCGTGCTCTGCCTGGCTGGCATGCTTGCCGAGCAGGGCGTGGACGTTGACGTATGTCTGGGCTTTGGCACCGCGTCCAAGGCCGTGGGCGTCGATGAGTTCCGCGCGCTGGGAGCTACGGTCAACGTATGCACCGACGACGGCTCGTTGGGCACGCACGGCTTCTGCACCGATCCTGCCGCCGAGCTGCTCGGCGAGGGCGGTTACGACTACGTCGCCAGCTGTGGTCCCGCCGTCATGATGAAGAAGGTCGCCGCCGCTGCCGCCGAGGCCGGCGCGTACTGCGAGGTGTCGCTCGAGCGCATGATGAGCTGCGGCTTTGGCGCCTGCAACACCTGCAATGTCGAGACGGTCGACGGTATGAAGGGCGCCTGCATGTGCGGCCCCGTGTTTGATGCTTCCAAGGTGGTGGTCTTCTAGTGGGTAACGTGAACATGGCCGTCGATTTCGGCGGCGTCAAGATGCAGAACCCCATCAACACCGCAGCCGGTACCTTTGGCTACGGATGGCAGTTCCAGAACTTCTTTGATGTCTCCCAACTGGGCGCCATCACCACCAAGGGTTGTGCTGCCGAGCCCTGGCCCGGCAACCCCGCGCCCCGCATGGCCGAGATCCCGGGCGGCATGATCAACTCCGTGGGCCTTCAGAACCCCGGCGTGGCTGCCTTTGCCCGTGAGTCCGGTCCGTGGCTCGAGCAGCTCTCCAAGGACGGTTGCCAGGTCATCTGCCAGGTCGCCGGTCACTCCGTTGACGAGTTTGTCCGCGCGCTCGAGATGTATGTCGAGCTGTGCCCCTGGGCTGCCGGCTACGAGATCAACGTCAGCTGCCCCAATATTGCCGCCGGTGGTGCCGCCATGGGCTCCTCGCCCGAGGGCGCCTCTGCCGTTATGGCTGCCTGCCGTAAGGTGACCGATAAGCCGTTGTTCGTCAAGATGGCTCCGGTCAACGTCGCCGAGATTGCCAAGGCTCTCGAGGCCGCGGGAGCCGACGGCCTTTCGGTCATCAACTCCATCCAGGGCTTGGCCA
>CATZEP010000171.1 GCA_958418185.1 uncultured Collinsella sp. | reverse complement strand
TTGTACTCAATTTCGTATCCGGCATGGCGAAGTGCGGAGATGGCGGTGTAGATGCTGCGCCGCGCCGCCGAGATGGGCATGCGGGCGGGGTCGTCGGGATGGGCGAGGCGCCGGATCAACTCATCGGAAAGCATGGCCTTGTCCTCGCCGGTGTTCTCGCTTAATAGTTGCAGGATGCGAACGGCGCGATAGGCTGCCATCGAGGCGGCGCCTCTCGTTGTGGTGTCGTAGGTTTCAACAGCGGCTTCGGTCATGGTGCCCACGTCCTTTCCGTTTTGGGTGGCGACGGTATGGAGCCTAGGACGTGGGGCTTTCCCAGGGGCGCAGGGCGCTCTGGGCGGTCGGTAGTCGTCGGCAAACGGCGGGTCGAGTTTTCAACAGCCCTGCCCAACTGACCAAAAACTTGCCAAAAGCTTGACGGATGCTGTTGAAAAAAGCGTCTCTCGACCGATGTCGAGAGACGCTTGTGCGATGAGCGTTGGCGTGTGGCGACGCGAGCTAGCGTCAGACGATTAGAAGTCGGCGTTGCCCACGGTGCGCGGATGCGGCAGGACGTCGCGGATGTTGCCCACGCCGGTCAGATACATGACCAAGCGCTCGAAGCCCAGACCGTAGCCGGCGTGCTTGCAGGAACCGTAGCGGCGCAGGTCAAGGTAGTACTTGTACTGCTCGGGATTCATGCCCAGGTCCTTGATGCGGGCCTCGAGCAGATCCAGGCGCTCCTCGCGCTGGGAGCCGCCGATAATCTCGCCGATACCGGGAACCAGGCAGTCGGCGGCGGCGACGGTCTTGCCGTCCTCGTTCATGCGCATATAGAAGGCCTTGATCTCGGCCGGGTAGTCGGTCACGAAGGTCGGGCGCTTAAAGTGCTCCTCGGTCAGGAAGCGCTCGTGCTCGGTCTGCAGGTCGATGCCCCAGCTGACGGGGTAATCAAACTGGTGACCAGCAGCGACTGCCTGCTCCAGGATCTCGATGGCCTCGGTGTAGGTAACGCGGGCAAAGTCGGAGTTTGCCACGTGGTCCAGGCGCTCGATCAGGCCCTTGTCCACAAACTTGTTGAGCATGTTGAGCTCGTCGGGGCAGGTGGCCATAACGTCCTTGAGGACGTACTTGAGCATGGCCTCGGCGTTATCCATGTAGTCGTTCAGATCGGCAAAGGCCATCTCGGGCTCGATCATCCAAAACTCGGCGGCGTGGCGCGTGGTGTTGGAGTTTTCGGCGCGGAAGGTGGGGCCAAAGGTGTACACGTCGCCAAAGGCCATGGCAAAGTTCTCGGCATTGAGCTGGCCGGATACGGTCAGGCTCGCGTGCTTGCCAAAGAAGTCCTGGCTCCAGTCGACCTCGCCGGACTCGGTGAGGGGCGGATTTTTGGGGTCGAGCGTGGTCACGCGGAACATCTCGCCGGCGCCCTCGCAGTCACTCGTGGTGATGATGGGGGTGTTGACGTAGACAAAGCCCTGCTCCTGGAAGAAGCGGTGGATGGCGGCAGCCGCGACAGAGCGGATGCGGAACACGGCGCGGAACAGGTTGGTGCGCGGGCGCAGGTGCTGCTGGGTGCGCAGGAACTCGACGGTTGCGCGCTTCTTCTGCAGCGGGTAATCCGGGGCGCTGGCGCCCTCGACCTCGACGGAGGTGGCAGAAAGCTCGAAAGGTTGGGGCGCATCGGGGGTCAGCTTGACAGTGCCGGTGCAAATGAGTGCGGCCGAGACATTTTGATGGGCAATCTCGTCGTAGTTGTCGAGCGCCTCGCGGTTCATGACGACCTGCAGGTCGCGGAAGCAGCTGCCATCGTTGAGTGTGACAAAGCCAAAGTTCTTCATGTCGCGGACGGACTTGACCCAGCCGGCGACGGTGACAGTCTGGCCGCCGAGCGACTCGGCATCGGCATAGAGCTGCGCGATTTTGGTTCGGTTCACGTATCCTCGCATAACGGTTGAATGATAGTTATCCATACAGTTCGATATTCTAGCAGCTCGGCTCATTTGAGCTATACAGATAAAGCATTGGCGGGATGGTTTTTCAAACGAAAAGCGCCCGCGGCCAAATGGTCGCGGGCGCTTGACGAGGTGCCTTTTGGCTGTGTGGCGTGGGGCCTGGCTACTTGGTCTTGGCAACCAGCAGCGGGTCGCCAAGCTTGACGAGCGGGTTGCCGCCGATAAGCGTTCCAGACTCGCCGACATGGTCGATGCTCTTAAGACGATCGAGCTCGGAGACGATGACGGTCACGATGTCCTCGTGGCCAGCGGCCTTAATGGCCTCGCGGTCGAAGCTGATGAGCGGCTGGCCTGCCTTGACCACATCGCCCATCTCGACAAAGCGGGCAAAACCCTTGCCGTTCATTTCCACGGTGCCCAGGCCAACATGGATGAACACGCGAAGACCGTCCTCGGTGATCATGCCAATGGAGTGGTTGGTGACAGTGGTGGCGCCGATGCGGCCGTTGGCGGGCGCATAGATGGTGCCGGTAATGGGCTCGATGCCATAGCCCTGGCCAAGCATGCCCGAGGCGATCGTCTCGTCGGGGACCTCGTTCAGGTTGACGAGCACGCCGTTGACGGGGGCATAGATGACGCCTTCGCGGGTGGCGAAGCTTGCTGCGGGCGGAACGGACGCCTCGCCCGTCGAGGTGAAGGTGGACTTAAGCGAATCGAGCAGACCCATAGTTGCCTCCAACTTAAATAGGCGCATATCGCGCGTTTGGTTTGCCGGAAACGTTTCACATGTGTTTCGCGGCTTGGTCAACGCCCCTATTCTACGCTGCTCAACGATACCTCTGAACTGGGATTATGTGATATATCAGTTGAAGGGAAACTTATTGCCGGAGTGTTTCTGTGCCACGGGTTCAAGTGGGGTACGCTTGAAGGCGAAAAACAAGGGCGCATAATTTGCGCGAAGGGAGCACATATGATTGCCGAGAGCCATGCACTGTGGGGCGAGGAGCCGACCGAGGAATATCCGGCGACGTTTACGTATTTGGGTGCCGAGCCGCTCCCCGATAAACCGAATGGCCGCCGCCCCGCGGTGATCATCTGCGGCGGAGGCGGGTTTACACATATCGCTCCGCACGAGCAGGACCCGGTGGCGTTTGCATTTTTGGACCGCGGCTACCAGGCCTTTGTGCTCAACTATGTGACGAGTGGCACGGGCGATGTGAGCTTTCCGTACCCGCAGGCAGACCTTGCCAAGATGGTCGCCACGGTGCGCGCCAACGCCGACGAGTGGCATGTCGATCCTAAGCGCGTGTGCGTCGTGGGATTCTCGGCAGGCGGCATGATCTGCGCCTCGCTGGCAACGCAGTGGAAG
>CATZEP010000170.1 GCA_958418185.1 uncultured Collinsella sp. | reverse complement strand
GAGAGTGTTACCGCATTATCGAAGCTTGCGCAGGAACGACCCCGGCGGCATATCTGCGCGCATACCGCGTAAACCGTGCTTGCGAACTTTTGGCACACACCACGCGAACGGTCCAGACAGTCGCGCGCCAATGCGGCTTTGCGACAGCAAGCCATCTTGGCCAGGTATTTAAAGAACAAATGGGATGCACTCCTTCGAGCTATCGAGCAGCGAGGCAGAATCTCGATAGCACCAGGCAGAAATCCCGCTAGCCTTTCTTCTGTCACCGCATCAAACTTGCAGGCAAACAACAGAGAGGAGCAACCATATGAAGCACTTTGACCATATCGTATTTGACGTTGATGGGACATTGGCAGATACAGAAGAAAGCGTTCTATCATCGCTTGTCCAGATTGTCCAAGAAGCGACCGGCAAAACGCTCCCCCGACACGAACTTGAATTTGCCCTCGGCATACCCGGCAAGGATGCCCTTGAGAAACTTGGAATCTACTCGCAGGCAACGCTGGATCGCTGGTGCCAAGTTGCTGCCAGCTTTAAAAGCACCATCAGCGTGTTTCCAGGCTTGCTTGAAGTCATCGCAACACTCGCCAACAACGGCTGCAAACTTGGCATCGTCTCCTCACGTGCGCGCGACGAATACGCAAAAGAAATTGCACCCCTTGGCTTCGATAAGTTTTTTGAACACATCATCCTTGTCGAAGACACAACCGAACATAAACCCGCACCCGCTCCCATGCTCGAATATCTCCGGCGTACGGGCGCGAATCCTGGCAACGTCGTCTACGTTGGCGACACCGTCTACGACGAACAATGCGCAACTTCAGCAGGGGTCAGTTTTGCCAGAGCAGCATGGGGATCACACCAAGACATCCCAAACGCCACCTACAACCTCAAAACCCCCAACGACCTGCTAACCCTAACAACCAAGTAACCCCCGCGCCCCATCCTTTCCGCCCTAACGCCACAAGGGCGATTGAGCAGGACGGTTTGGGCGGGTCCCCGTACTTAGTTTCCAAAATCATTCCGCAGCGCGAAGGCTTCTTATTATTTTCAGACCTAACGCCAAAAGGGCGACGACCTCGAGTAGGTCAACCTGGGAGGGACGAGGGCTTAGTTCCCCAATCTTTCCGCAGGGGGCAAAAAGCCTCGCCGCACGAAGTGCGCAGCGAGGCTTTTTGCATACCCGAGGACGATTGGGGAACTAAGCCCTCGTCCCTCCCCGGGATATGTAGCGAGTCGGAGTACCCTTGCTGTTACTCTGCTTTGCCCACAGAGTTAAGGTTGGTCATGCGGATCTTAACCAGCTCGGTGATCTCACGCATACCCTCCTTGGCCGGCTTCTTGGGATCGAAGCAGGCAGGGTTCTCGGCCATGTAGGCCATGAAGCCCTTGGTGTAGGCCTGACGTAGCTCGGTGGCGTAGTTAACCTTGCAGATGCCGTTCTTCACAGCCTCGGCAACCTGCTCATCGGGCACGCCAGAGGTGCCGTGCAGGACCAGCGGCACGTCGACGGCGTCGCGAATGGCCTTGACCACGGACTGCTCGATGTGCGGATCGCTCGTGTACACGCCGTGGCTGGTGCCAACGCCAATGGCCAGCGACGTGCAGCCAGTGCGCTCGACGAACTCCTTGGCCTCGGCGGGATCGGTGTAGGGGCTCTCGCCCTCAACCGCGGGACCGTCGTCCTCCTTGCCGCCAACCTTGCCGAGCTCGGCCTCGACGGGCACGCCCATGGCGCGGCCAGCGTCGGCGACGGACTTGGTCAGGGCGATGTTGTCCTCGAAGGACTCGTGCGAACCGTCGATCATGACGGAGGTGTAGCCCGTGCGGAAGGCCTGCATGCAGCGGTCATAGCCATCGCCGTGATCGAGGTGCAGAGCGACGGGCACGGAAGCGCGCTCGGCGGCAGCCTTGACCATGCCGTAGAAGTAATCCAGGCCAGCGGTCTTGATGGTGCCCGGGGTGGTCTGCATGATGACGGGGGACTTGGTCTCCTCGGCAGCGGCCAGAACGGCCATAACAAACTCGAGGTTCTCGACGTTGAACGCGCCGACGGCGTAGTGGCCGGCCTGAGCGTCCTTGAGCATCTTTTCGGTGGTAACAAGTGCCATGAGCGTTTGCTCCTCTCCCTCGCCCGCATCTGGACATCGGGCGTAGTTGTTCACAAGGCGGTTTACCTTTCGTTTTTCTGCACTTATTGTATGAAATTCAGCGGCTTTGCACGTGCGAGATATTGAGCCCATGCAGGTCAATACCGTCGTTTTTGAAAAGTAAACGGAAGGAATTGGAGCCGAGTGGGCGTGTTCGATATTGAATTTTGTGCGTTCAGCGTCTTTCTTTTATAGAAAAGATAAGTAATCGAAAGGTGTTTTCTTACTCAAAAAGAAAATGAACGAAAATAGAGTCAACACAATTCCTGCAAATTTAGCCGAGAATGGAGCAGCTATGGCCCATGCGACAACCCGAGCCTTCGCCGATGAGCGTCGTGCCGCCATCATGGAGATGCTCGAGCATAATGCCTCGGTGCAGGTAGCAGAAATCGCCCAGACCTTTGGTGTGTCCTCCGTCACCGCCCGCGCCGACTTGGACGCCCTCGCCGAGTCCGGCAAGCTGCGCCGCACGCATGGTGGCGCTGTGTCGCTCCAGAAGCGGCTGACCGTATCCACCCAGGATCGCCGCATCAACGTCAATGTCGCCGCCAAGCAGGCCATCGCACAAAGCGCCATTGAACTCGTCGGCAACGGTGACACCCTGCTCGTCGACTCGGGCACCACGGCGCTCGAGTTTGTCCGGCTCCTCGATCAACGCGACGGTATCACCGTCATCACAGCAGACATTACCATTGCCGATTATATCGACGAGAGCATGCCCTCGGTCGATGTCGTCATGCTGGGCGGGGCGCTGCGCAAAGGCCATCGTTATCTGTACGGACCGCTCACTATGCAGGCGCTTCAAACGGTCCACGCCGACCTTGCCGTCATGTGCCCCGGCGCTTTTGTTCCCGGCTGTGGCTTTACGACCGACTTTCCGCAGATGGCCGAGACCAAAACAGCCATGATCTCCGCCGCCCGTCAAAGCGTCGCCCTCATGGACAACAGCAAGGTTAACGGACGAGGCATGTACCGCTTTGCCGAACTGACCGATGTCAACACCATCGTGATGGACCGCGACCCCGACCATGCCGTCGCCACCTCGATCGCCGAGGCCACTGACAGCTCACGTCCAGCCCTCGTCATCGCCGGCGCTTAAACAAAAACCACCACAAAGGTGCCTGTCCCCTTTGTGGTGGTTGCGATGGTTGAGCGTCAAAAGTGAACGTGTCGCTACTTGGAGAGCTCGTC
>CATZEP010000169.1 GCA_958418185.1 uncultured Collinsella sp. | reverse complement strand
TCGCATTATGGATGCCTGCGGGCGCGCACTGGCGCTGCTCGAGGACATGGCCGATAAGGGTTCGCGCCAGCTGCTGTCCGACGTGGCATGCGGTGCCGTGTTCTGCCGCGCCGCCATGCAGGGTGCGAGCCTGACGCTCTTTGCCAACACCACGTCTATGAAAGACCGGGCGCGCGCCGAGGAGCTCGAGGCGGCGTGCGATGAGCTGCTGGATACGTGGCTGCCGCGCGCCGATGCGCTGGCGCGCCGCGCTGCCGACGCTGCAAGGAAGAGGGGATAGCCATGGCAGAGCTGCTCAAGGGTGCTCCCGTTGCCCGTGCTTTGACCGAGGAGCTCGCCGCTCGCTGCATGGCTTTGCGCGAGCGCGGCGTTGTGCCGACGCTGGCCATCGTTCGCGTGGGCGAGCGCGAGGACGATCTGTCCTACGAGCGCGGTGCCCTCAAGCGCTGCGAAAAGGTCGGCATTGAGGCTCGCCGCGTTTTGCTTCCTGCCGATGTTTCGCAGGATGAGTTACTGGCGGTTATTGAGGACATCAATGCCGACCCCGCTGTTCATGGCTGCCTGATGTTTCGTCCGTTGCCCGCTGGGCTTGACGAGGATGCGGTTGCCGCGGCACTCGATCCCGCCAGGGATGTTGACTCCATGACGCCGGCCTCGCTGCTTACCACGCTTTCGGGGCGAGGCGAGGGCTTTGCTCCTTGCACGGCCGAGGCCGTGTTGGCGTTGCTGGACCATTACGGCGTTGAGCTGGATGGGGCAAAGGTCGCGGTCGTTGGTCGGTCGCTGGTGATTGGCCGTCCCGTTGCCGTCATGCTTACGGCTCGCAATGCCACGGTGACGACGTGCCATACGCATACTCGTGACTTGGCTGCCGAGTGCCGTGCGGCTGATATTGTGGTCGCGGCCGTTGGACGCGCGCGCACGATTGGCGCGGATGCGGTTCGCGAGGGCCAGACGATCATCGATGTTGGCATTAATTGGGACGAGGCCGCTGGCAAGCTGGTCGGGGACGTCGATTTTGATGCTGCGGAGCCGGTCGTTAACGCCATCACACCCGTGCCGGGCGGCGTGGGCGCTGTGACGACGGCGATTCTCGCCAAACACGTGATTGAGGCGGCGGAGCGCGCATTGAAATAGGCGTTTTCGGGCTGTTTAGAGGGTTGGCTCTATACCCCGTGTGCAAAAAATGCCAAATATGAGTACTGTTACCAAGATAGTCACATATGTTTTATGCCATTTCGGCTCCCTAGTGATATCCATTATCGTTAGGAAGCCCTTTTTATTGAACCTATGGGGAATAACGTTGTCTTGCTTTTGGACAAATGGGGATTTCTGGCACTCGTTACAAGGAAATTTGCTACTACTAAATTGGTGACAGTACTCATATTTGGCATTTTTTGCACACAGGGGTCCCGAGGGGGTCTCGAGGGGTCGCGGTTTCGCCCTTTTTGCGCCGAAGCGATACACTGTTGCCGTTTGATTTCTTCGCTCAAGGAGGATGCGCATGCCGTGCACAACGATTTTGGTTGGTAAGAACGCGAGCTACGACGGGTCGACGCTTGTCGCCCGCAACGAGGACTCGTCCAACGGGGTGTTTGAGCCAAAGCGCATGCGCGTGGTACACCCCGACGAGCAGCCGCGTGTCTACACGAGCGTTCTGAGCCACCTGACCGTTGAGCTGCCCGATCATCCCATGCGTTACACAAGCGTCCCCGACGTTGTCCCGGGTCATGGCATTTGGGCCGAGGCCGGCTTCAACGAGCTCAACGTTGGCATGTCCGCAACCGAGACGCTCACCACCAACGAGCGCGTCCGCGGCGCCGATCCGCTCGTGGACTACGTGCCCGCCAAGGGCAACGAGGGCGAGGACGGCTATGTTCCGGCGCAGCCCGGCGGTCTGGGCGAGGAGGACATGGTGACCCTGGTCCTACCGTACGCCAAGTCCGCCCGCGATGGCGTGCGCATCCTGGGCGACCTGCTCGAACGCTACGGCACCTACGAGAACAACGGCATCGCCTTTAGCGACGTGGACGAGATCTGGTGGCTCGAGACCATCGGCGGCCACCACTGGATCGCCAAGCGCGTGCCCGATGACGCCTATGTGACCATGCCTAACCAGCTGGGTATCGATAGCTTTGACCTGGACGATGCCGAGGGCGCTCAGGTCGACCACATGTGCTCCGCCGACCTGCGCTCCTGGATGGCCGAGTGGCATCTGGACCTGACGCTGGGCGTCGAGGGCGACGGTCCCGCCGCGGTCTTTAACCCGCGCGAGGCCTTTGGCTCGCACAGCGACAGCGACCACGTCTACAACACGCCGCGTGCCTGGTACATGCAGCGCTGCCTCAACCCCAGCGATGCGTGGGACGGCCCCGACGCCAACTTCACGCCCGAGAGCGACGACATCCCCTGGAGCCGCGTGCCCGAGCGCAAGGTGACCATCGAGGACATCAAGTACGTGCTTTCGAGTCACTACCAGGGCACGGAGTACGACTGCTACGGCAGCAAGGGCACGCCCGCCACGCGCGGCGCCTATCGTCCCATCGGCATCAACCGCAACAGTCAGCTCGCCGTGCTGCAGCTGCGCCCCTATGCGCAGCCGGCGTATCGCGCCGTGCAGTGGATGGCGTTTGGCTCCAACTCGTTTAACGCGCTCGTGCCGCTGTACGCCAATGTCGAGACCATGCCCGAGTACTATGCCGGCACGCAGGCCCGCGTGACGTCCGAGAATTTCTATTGGGCAAATCGCCTGATCGGTGCCTTGGCCGATGTTCGCTTCCACGAGTGCTGTCGCGCAGTCGAGGACTATCAGGAGAAGGTCGGCGGCATGGGCCACAAGCAGATTCACGACGTTGACGCTGTCGTGGCCGCGCTGCCCGAGGCCGAGGCGCCCGCCGAGCTCGCCCGCGCCAACGAGGCCTTTGCCGAGCTCGTGCGCGTGGAGACCGATGCTCTGTTGGGCAAGGTGCTCTACACCACGAGCTGTGCCATGAAGAATTCCTTCGCGATGAACGATAACGTAAGGTAAAGACGGCCTTGCAGCGAGCGAGCGGGGCAAACGCCGTCAAAGGCTTTGCCCCGCTCGATTTCTATCTTGGCGGTAAAACGATTTTGTGTCGTTCGCTCAATCTTGGGTACAAGAAGGCCAATGAAGTTGTTCACGATTGGAGCCAACCATGGTTATGAAATTCGATCAGCTTGTTAACGGTGCCATCAACGTGGGCTTCGGCGCCGCCGCCGTTGCCGTCGAGGGCGGCAAGAAGGTTCTCGACGACCTCGGTACCAAGGGCGAGCAGGTCCGCAAGGATGCCGGTACCCCCGATATCGCCCGCAGCGTGTCC
>CATZEP010000168.1 GCA_958418185.1 uncultured Collinsella sp. | reverse complement strand
AGCGTTGTGCTGTTTTTGACCTGTGATGCCTTTGGCGTGCTGCCGCCCATCTCGCGCCTGACGGCCGACGCCGCCATGTATCACTTTGTGACGGGCTTTACGGCCAAGATCCCCGGCACCGAGGTCGGCGTCACCGAGCCCACGCCCACGTTCTCCTCGCTGTTCGGAGAGCCGTTTATGCCGCTCGACCCCATGGTCTACGCTAAGATGCTCGGTGAGCGTATCGCCGACGGTCGCACCCGCGTCTATCTGGTCAACACTGGCTGGATTGGTGGCGGTTATGGCGTGGGCCATCGAATCGAGCTTGCATACACGCGCGCCCTGGTGGCCCGCGCCCTCGACGGTACCATCGAGGACAGCGAGTTCGTGCACGACGATATCTTTAACGTCGACATTCCCACCACGTGCCACGGTGTGCCCGACGGCATCCTGGTGCCGCGCCAGTACTGGCAGAGCACCGCGCGCTACGACGAGGCTGCGCACAACCTGGCGGTGATGTTTGAGGAGAACTTCGAGAAGAAGTACTCGCACCTGCCCGAGTCCGTCAAAGCCGCCGGCCCGCACGCCCAGGTGTCCGCCGAGGCCCGTCATCGCGGTCGCGGGTTGCTGGGACTCCGCCGCTAGCGCCGCCTTAGACCCAAAACCACCACGAAGGGGCCAGTGCGCCTTTGTGGTGGTTTTGCTCGCGCAGATGACTCGGGTTACAATACGCCTGACATATCGTCCCCTTCTCCGGATGGGGACAGCGTAAGCGCTCTTGTGGCGGCACCGTAGGACTTTGAAGGTGGCCGCTGTGAGAGCGCTTTTTGTTTAGGCGCTCGCGTTGGCGCGAATCGTGAAGGGAGCACGTATGAAGAGCTTTATTGCCGAGGATTCATTTTGGGAGTTGTTTCCGCAGGCGGCGATTGGAGTTGTGGTCGTGGAGGGCATGAAACCCGCGGCTCAGATTCCCCAGGAGGATGTGGATGCGATCGCCGCGCTGCTTGACCGCGCTAACATCGATGCGGAGCGCCACCTGACCAGCGATACCATCAGCGAGAACGCGCCGGTCAAGGCATGGCGCGAGGCCTATCGTCTGTTCAAGACCAAAAAGGGCGCGCGTTGCTCAATCGAGAACCTGCTCAAGCGCGTGCTCAAAGGCAAGCCGGTGGGCCACATTACGCCCGCGGTGGACATCTACAACACGGTGTCGCTGACCTACGCGCTGCCCGTGGGAGGCGAGGATTTGCATGCGATCGAGGGAGACCTTCGCTTGAAGGTGACCGACGGTGGCGACGCGTTCTTGCCGCTTGGCGAGGAAGCGGATGACCCGACGCTGCCCGGAGAGCTGGCCTACATCGACGATGCGGGCGCCGTATGCCGCTGCTGGAACTGGCGCGACGGCGTTCGAACGGCTCTGTCCGACGATTCGGCCGACGCGTTCCTGGCGATTGAATGTGTTGAGCCCGAGCGAATGGGGGACTGTCAGGCCGCGATCGATCGCTTAGCCGAGCTGCTTGAGCGGTATTTGGGGGCGACGGTTGTCGTTAAGACGCTTGTGACCCGCGACAATCCCCGCGTGGAGCTGTAGCAACTTCTGCAAATGATACTCGCCGGCCAAAACCACCACAAAGGTGTCTCTCCCCTTTGTGGTGGTTTTTATGTTGATGAGTTAACAAATAGGGCGTGCGGGGCTTGCGGTCGCTGGGTACGGCTAAGATGTTTACCCGTTAGCATTATGCAAGCGAAAGGCGGTCGTCTCCCATGCAACAGAGCGACGAGACACGTTTCGAGGACTTTGTCGGACTGATCAGCGGACTCTACAAGGAGATCCAGCGCATTAAGACATCTGAGGGCGCAAGGCTGGGCCTTAAGGGCTCCGACATCATGTGCCTGTACTATCTTGAGCGCAGCAAGGACGGCCTGACTGGTGCCGACCTCGCCCGCATGGCTGGCGTGACCCGCGCTGCCGTCTCGCGCACGCTGGCGCATCTGGAGGAGGGCGGCTACGTCGAAGTCGACGATTCGGGCGATGCCGCCGTTAAGTATCGCGCCCCGGTTCGCCTGACCACGTTGGGCGGCGAGAGCATGAACGAGGCCGATTGCATTATTCGTGAAGTGCTCGACACCACCGGCAAGGCCATGGGCGTGGAGCAGCGTGAGCAGATGTATGCGTCGCTGCGTACGATTCTCAACACCTTGCGCGAGCTGTAGGGCCGCCTAGGCATTTGCTTCCCATTAACAACTGCATCGTCCCGTTTGAGCGCGTATACCGTGCCGGGGCATTGCTGTCAAAATTCCCTGCGCGGGACCTGCGCAAGAAAGGATTCGCTATGTCCGTCCGCATTATTACCGATTCCGCAAGCGATATGTCGCCGGCCGAGCACCCGGCACTGGACGTTTTGCCGCTGTCCGTCACCTTTGGCACCGATGTGTACATGGATGGCGTCGACATCGATCACCAGCGCTTTTACGAGATGCTCGTGGAGCGCGATGAGCTGCCCAAGACCGGCCAGGTCAACCCGTACGCGTTCTCGCAGGCTATCGCCGAGATTCGCGAAGCCGGCGATGAGGCTGTGATTATTACCGTGGGCGCTAAGCTGTCGGGCACCAATCAGAGCGCCCGTACCGCACTAGCCGAGGCGCCGGGCGGCGATGTGTACGTGGTTGATAGCAACAACGTCACCCTGGGTGAACGCATTCTGGTTGAGTATGCGCTGCGCTTGGTGGACGAGGGCCGTAGCGCGGCCCAGATCGCGGCGGCGGTCGAGGCCGTGCGCGACCGCGTGGTGGTTATCGGCCTGCTCGAGACGCTGGAGTACCTGGTGCGCGGCGGTCGCCTGTCTGCTGCTGCCGGCGCCGTGGGTACGCTGCTCAACGTAAAGCCCGTGGTAGCTGCCGAGGACGGTCTGATTGTGCAGCTGGGAAAGGCGCGCGGTTCCAAGAACGGCCGCAACCTGCTGAACCAAAAGGTTGAGCAGGCGGGCGGCGTCGACTTCTCCATGCCGCTGGCGCTGGGCTATACGGGCCTTTCGGACGCGGTGCTCAAGAAGTATATCGAGGACAGTGAGGCACTGTGGGCCGGCCATGCCGAGAGCGAGCTGCCCATCCACACCATTGGCGCCACCATCGGCACCCACGTGGGTCCCGGCGCCGTAGCCGTAGCCTTCTTCCGCCCCGCCAACTAACTTACCTGCCAAAAAGGGACAGGTTTATTTTGGCAGGTTTTATCTCGGCAAACGCTGTCTGCCATGTCATGTGATCCCTCGGGGACGGTGGGGTTGCGGACCATCGGCCGCATGGAGGCCGCAAATGATCTGCAGCCTCGCCGTCCCCGAGGGACATTTGCTTTATGCTTTTGCGGGCGGAAAGGAGC
>CATZEP010000167.1 GCA_958418185.1 uncultured Collinsella sp. | reverse complement strand
AAGCGCCTGCGTTCGATCGAAAACGGTCCGGTCGTCGACGTTACCGCTGTGGCCCAGGGCCTCTCCGAGAAAGCAGAAGGGAGCGTAAACAATGGATAGCATGACGCTGTTTATCGCATCGCTTGCCGTCTCGTGCATCGGTGCGCTCGCCTCGGTTCTGCTGATCAAGGCCGATAACGCCGCCAAGACCGCCGGCTGCCTTATCGGCGCCGTCGCTGCGGTGCTTTCGTTTGTGGCCGGTATCCAGGCCGTGCTGGGCGATGTCACGTCGGTCGACACCATCGTGTTCTTCCCGTTTGCCCATTTTCAGCTGCTGCTCAATCAGCTGTCCGGCCTGTTCGTGGCGCTCATCTCGGTGCTCGCGTTTGCCGGTTCGATCTACGGTCTCAACTACTTTGATGAGTACCCGGGCAAAAAGGGCCGCGCCGGCTTCTTCTTTAACACCTTCGTGGCGTCCATGATGCTCGTCATCACCGCCGACAACGTGTTTTGGTTCTTGGTCGCCTTTGAGCTCATGTCGCTGACCTCGTACTTCCTGGTCGTGATCGAGGAGAACGAGAACTCCATCCACGGCGGTTGGCTCTACTTTGTGATCGCGCATGTGGGCTTTGTGCTCATCATGGCGAGCTTCCTCACCATGACCAACTTCGCCGGTGGCTCGTTTGCCTTTGCGGATTTCCGCGCCACGCAGTTTAGCCCCGCGGTCGCATCCGTGTGCTTCGTGCTCGCCTTCTTTGGCTTTGGCGCCAAGGCCGGTATCATCCCGCTGCACGGCTGGCTGCCCAAGGCACATCCCGAGGCGCCGTCCAACGTGTCTGCCCTCATGTCCGGCGGCATGATCAAGATCGGTATCTTCGGCATCCTCAAGGTTGGTCTCGACCTGCTCTCCGCCTCGGGCGTTCAGGTCTGGTGGGGCCTTATGGTCATGGTCTTCGGTGCGATCTCGTCGGTCCTCGGCGTGGTCTTCGCCCTGCAGGAGCATGACATCAAGCGCCTGCTGGCCTATCACTCCGTCGAGAACATCGGCATCATTCTGCTCGGCGTCGGCGCTTCCATGGCCGCCATGGCGCTCAACTCTGTCGGCATCGCCGTCCTGGCTCTGATGGCCGCCCTCTACCACACGTTTAACCACGCGATGTTTAAGGGCGAGCTGTTCTTGGGCGCCGGTGCGCTGCTGTACTCCACGGGTACGCGCAATATGGAGAAGATGGGCGGCCTGTTCCGTCGTATGCCGGCAACGGCCATCTGCTTCCTTATTGGCGCGCTTGCCATCTCGGCCATTCCACCCTTCAACGGATTTGTGTCCGAGTGGTTTACCTACCAGTCGCTGTTTAACGCCGCCATGCAGGGCGACAAGGCCGTCATGATCGTGGCCGTGTTCGCTGCCGTCGCGCTCGCAATTACCGGCGCACTGGCCGTCACGTGCTTCGTCAAGGCCTATGGCGTCTCCTTTGCCTCCGCGCCCCGCTCCGAGGCCGCGGCCAATGCCAAGGAGGTTCCTGCCCCCATGGTGTTTGCACAGGGCCTGCTCGCGGCCATCTGCGTCTTGCTGGGCATTGGCGCTCCCGTGATCGCGCCCGTGCTGGTCGATGTCGCCGCGTCCGTGCTGCATCCGTACGGTGGCGTGTTTGCCGCCGAGGGCATGGAGCTCATGAACCAGTACTCCGGCGCTGCCACCTCCACGCCCGCGATCGCCATTGCGCTCGTGGTGCTCGTCGGCTTTGCCTGCGGTTATCGCAAGCTCAAGACCGTCGGCAAGGTGCAGAAGTCCCAGCCGTGGGCATGCGGTTATGCTCCCAACGAGCATATGCCCGTCGTGGCCACGACCTTTGCCTCCGAGGTGTCCTGGTTTATGCAGCCGCTCTACACGCTGCGCGACCGCTGCACGGCCGTCTGCTGGTCCATCGCGCACTTCTTCCAGAAGCTCACCGGTGTGGCCGAGGCTGTGGAGCCCGTACCCGACAAGGTTCTCGTCGATGCCCCGCATAAGGGTGTCGAGAAGCTCGCCGACCTCGCGACTAAGCTCGAAGGCGGCAACTACAGCATCTATATCTGCTACATCGTCGCGGCACTCGTGGTGTTCCTCGTGCTCGCCGTGCAAATGGGTTAAGGAGGGGAGAGCATGAACAACATCGTACTTGCCGTTCTGCAGGGCGTGGTCGTTATGGCCGTCGCGCCGTTCTTCTCCGGTCTCGGCCGCGTGATCCGCGCCAAGATGCACAACCGTCGCGGCCCCAGCATCATGCAGGACTATCGCGACCTGGCCAAGCTCTTTGCGCGCCCCGAGTCCCAGAGCGAGGACGCGAGCTTTGCGCTGCGCATTATGCCGCCGCTGTTCTTCGCCGTCGCCTTTATGCTCGCGATGGGCCTGCCGCTCTTTACGGCACAAAGCCCCATCCCGGTCTTTGGTGACGCCATCACCATCATGTACAGCCTGGCGCTCGCCCGCTTCTTCTTCGCCCTCTGCGGCGTGGATTCGTCCAACGCCTACGCCGGTATCGGCGGCGTTCGCGAGCTGCTCATGAGCGTGCTCATCGAGCCGTCCATGCTGCTGGCGCTGTTTGCCGCCGCCCTGGTGTGCGGCTCCACCGACATCGCCACCATGGGTCAGCACATCATGACGGGCGCCGTCGACGCGCCGGTCGCCGTGATCCTCGCCGGCATCGCCTTTGCGATCGCTTGCTACATGGAACTCGGCAAGCTGCCGTTTGATCAGGCCGAGGCCGAGCAAGAGCTTCAGGAGGGTCCGCTCGCCGAGCTTTCCGGCCCGTCGCTTGCGATGGCCAAGCTCGCCATGTCCATGAAGCAGGTCCTGGTCGTCGCCTGGTTCTGCGCGATCTTCATCCCCTGGGGCGAGCCCGCGACCGTGGGCGTCGCTGCCGTTCTGGGCGCGGTCATCTTCCTGGTGAAGTGCCTGATCGACTTTGTCGTATGCGGCGTGATCGAGAACTCCTGCTCGCGCTCGCGTTTTAAGGTGCTTGGCAATCAGACCTGGGCCGTCGTGGGCATCGCCGTTCTGGCGTTTGTCTTCGTGGTCGTCGGCGTGTAGGAGAAGGGAGAAACAATGTCGTTTGCAGTCAGTCTGTCCCTTCTCGGCTTGGTCGCTATCGCGGCCCCGATGGTGGCTTCGGTGCTCGTCGCCCTGTTCCCCCGTCCGTACGCCAAGTGGTTCAGCGTTTTGGGTGCCGCCGTCTCGACGGTCTGCACCCTCGCCCTCGCCGCGAATTTCGCTGGCGCCGGCATGCCCGACACGCAGGTCCCCCTGATCTCGTTTGGGCAGACCCTCGTTATGGGATTCACCTTCGATCGCATGAGCACGCTGCTCGCGCCCGCCTTTGTGGGTATCGGCCTGCTTGTCGTGATCTATTCGATTCCCTATATGAGCGAGAATAACCGTGAGCATCCCGACGCACCGCGTCGTCGCTTCTAC
>CATZEP010000166.1 GCA_958418185.1 uncultured Collinsella sp. | reverse complement strand
CGCGAGAGTCGCTCGATAAGGCAGAGCGTTTGCCCGCCACGGTCGCCGCGCATGAGCGAGTGGACCTCATCGATGACCACGTAGCGCAGGTCGCAAAACATGCGCGGGATCGCCATGTGCTTATGGATTAAAAGCGCTTCGAGTGACTCGGGTGTAATCTGCAGGATGCCGCTCGGTTTTTTAATGAGCTTAGCCTTGTGCGACTGCGAGACATCGCCATGCCAGTGCCAGACAGGGATATCGGCCTCTTCGCAGAGGTCGTTGAGGCGGACGAACTGATCATTGATGAGCGCTTTGAGGGGGCCGATGTAGAGGGCGCCCACGCTCGCGGGCGGGTTCTCCCAAAACCCGGTCAGGATGGGAAAGAAGGCTGCCTCGGTTTTGCCGGAAGCTGTGGATGCCGTTAGGAGCACATTGTCTTGTGTGTTAAAGATGGCATCTGCCGCCGCAACCTGGATAGAGCGCAGACTCTCCCAATCGTGGGAGTAGATGAAGTCTTGGATAAACGGAGCATATCGGTCAAAGGCGTTCACGGGGCCTCCCCTCAAATACGAACCTCTCAATGCGGTTGGCAATGGTTTGCTGCATTGCTGTCTCAACGTTTGTGCAGATAAAAGCTGCCAAAATAGACCTGTCCCTTTTTGGCAGGTTAGATGGTGAATTCGGCGAAGTTGCGGTCGCCGTCTGCGGTGCCGGTGTCGCCTGTTGCGGCTGCCGGTGCCAGCGCGTCGCCGCCGACGCTTTGCAGCAACTCGGCCACGTTTGCGTCGGGGTTCTGGCACAGGATATCGAGCAGCTCGATAAAGTCACGGATGACCTCACGCGGCGTCAGGTGCGTATCGGCTCCCACGCGGCCAAACTCAATCTTGAGAAAGTCTACCAAGTCGTTCTCGGTAAGCGTGGGCGTCCAGCCAAAGTATCCGGCATGGATCTGCATGAGTTTTTCGATCAGCACCAGCAATTCCTCGTAGGTGAGTGGCTGCAGGCGGATGATGGGCGCGAGCATGTCCTTAAGGTCCTCGCGTGCAAAGCGGCCCTGAGCGAGTCGACTTCGCAGGGCCTCGTAGGAGAACACGCCACGGCGGCGGTCTTCGATGGAGGTTGGCGTGCCGCCCATGATCATGCCCAGGTACTGCGCCTTGCCCTGGAGCGTGTCGTTGTACATGGTCAGGATCTTCTCGTAGTTGTATTGGCGCGTGATGGCGTTGGGAATCTTATACAGATTCACGAGCTCGTCGATGAGCACCAGCATGCCCTTGTAGCCGCTGCAGACCAAAAAGCGCGCAATGAGCTTAACGTAGTCGTACCAGTCGTCATCGCTGATGATGGTCGAGGAGCCCAGCTCGGCGCGTGCCTCACTCTTGGTGCGGTACTCGCCGCGAATCCATTTGGTCACGCGGCTCATAGCTTCTTCGTCGCCCTCGGATACGGCCGCGCGGTAGCGGCGGAGCATGCGGGCGAAGTCGAAGCCGTGGACCATTTCCTCGAGTGGGGCCAGTTGGGCATTGACGGCAGACTCGTCGGCATCGGCACACGAGGCGACCCAGCGATCCAGGATAAGGTTGAGCGCACCGCCCTCGGGGCGCGTCTTGGTCGATATGTTGCGGATGAGCTCACGGTAGGTGGCAAGGCCCTGTCCCTGGCCGCCCTGCAGGCGGCGCTCAGGGGATAGGTCGGCATCGGCCACGACGAATCCCTCGCCCATGGCGTGCGTGCGGATGGTCTGGAGCAAAAAGCTCTTGCCGGCGCCGTAGCGACCGACTAGGAAACGGAAGCTTGCGCCGCCATCGGCGATGAGGCTCAGGTCGGTGAGCAGAGCACGGATCTCGACCTCGCGCCCCACGGTGATATAGGGAAGGCCGATGCGCGGGACCACGCCGCCCTTGAGCGAGTTGAGAATGACGGCGGCGACGCGCTTGGGCACGCGGGGTGCTGCGGATGCGGTATCACTCATGGTCTAGGTATCCTCTCACGTCTGCTTCGTAGTCCTCGATAATCTGCGGTCCTGCTGAGCCAAATTCAATAACGGTGTCGCCCACCAGGTCAAAGAGCGCTTCGTTGATGCTATCGACGAGCATGTCCTCGCTCTGCCCCGACCTCTCCACCGCCGATGCCGTCTGCGCTGCGTTTTGCTCGAGTAGTGCTCGAAGATAGGCGTCTGCGGCGGGATCGAGTGCGGTTGCGGTGCCAGCGGGTGCAGTCGATACGACCGCTGGCGTCGGTGCGAGCAGCGGCGCCACGACACCAAACTGTTCGGTGGATATGGTCGGCTCGTCGGCCTCGTCCTGCCGAATGGGTGCCGCGACCAGCTCGACAAACGCGTCTGCTGCGGGCTCGGCTTTCGGCTGCTCGGAACCCGCCGTATCGACCTCTGCGAGCACATCATCCTCGCGCTCCTCATCAATCAAAAGCGCTTCACGCGTTTGCGCGGCGGCGCTCCGAATGTGCCCCAGCTGACTCAAATCGATATCGATCTTGACGGGCTGGTGCGCGGCGTCCCACGAAAGCCATGCCACGATCTCGTCATCGATGATCTTGGCCAGATATTTGGGGACCTTCTCCTCCTTTAGGGGATGGGTGGGGTCTAGGGCCAGGCGCAGGCGTTGGTCGCAGGCGCGCATCATCTCACCGAGCTTGCTACTTTTTTGTCTGCTGCCGTGGATGCGCATGCATTCCCAAAAGCCATTTTGGCAGCGGTAGATGTGAATGGGGTCCAGGCGATATTCGCAGTCCTCGTGGCGCTCGGGCGCAAAGAACACGGCCGAGGCAAACATGGTGTAGGGCATGGCCGTCTCCTCCCCAAACAAGCTCGCTACGATGCCGGTCTTTCGGTGCGTGTCATAGTAGCGCGCCATACGGACATACACGGCGCATGCCACGTGGCGCAGGTCGCGATGGTGGGAACGGTCGAGCCGTGAGTTATTCAGGTTGTACGTGGAGAGGGCGTTGATGGCGGTCATGAGTCGCTCCTCGCCTGCCTCGTCGGGCGGAAGGGGGAGCGTGGGCTCGGAGGTCTTGCGACGCGCAGGCGCCAGGTCTGGCGGCGTTGGCGCGGGCGCAAGGTCTCGCGCCGCACGCCGCAGCTCGATAAGGGCGTTATCGAACATGACGGTTTTAGAGTCGCGAAGCAGCTTGGGGTCGAGTCTGTGGAACACGGCGTAGTCCTGCAGCCACACGCGTGCGAACCGGTCGATGCCGGGTTCAAAGGCGCGATAGGCATCCCAAAAGGCCTTGATTTTGTTAAAACCATCGAGTGGGTCATCTACGCCAATGCCGCAGATCAGCTCATAGAGATACAGAAAGGCAAAGGACGTAGACGTTTCCTCGACGGTTCCGCGGCGCACTTGGGTGCGCCAGGTAAAATAGCCACGCAGCTGCCGATCGCTCATGGCGTTATAGGTGGGAAAGTACGACTTGAATGTGCCGTTGTAGGGGCAGTGGTC
>CATZEP010000165.1 GCA_958418185.1 uncultured Collinsella sp. | reverse complement strand
CCTGCTCGGTCCACACCGCTGTGTCATCGGCAAGCGAGGGCAGCGTATCGGCCAGCAGCTTACCGCCCAGCTCGCCAAGCTCCATCGTCAGTGCCTCGGCATGCTTGCCGGCGACAGATGTCGAGGCCTGCGCACAATAAGCGCCGGTATCCACGCCATGCCCAATACGCATAATGGAAACGCCGGCAACCTCATCACCAGCAAGAATCGCACGCTGAATGGGAGCGGCGCCACGCCAACGCGGCAGCAGCGAAGCATGAACATTCACAATACCAAGCGGCGCCATATGCAGCACCTCATCGGGCAAAATGCAGCCATAGGCAGCCACGCAGAATATATCAGCCTGCGCAGCCTGAAGCGACTCGACAACCTCGGGCGTCATACGATTGGCCTCAACAACCGGCAACCCCAACTCAAGCGCCTTGGCCTTAACAGGAGAAGGCTCAAGCTTCTTACCACGCCCACGAACAGCATCGGGACGAGTAATAACAAGCGCAATCTCATTCCCAGCCTCGACAAGCGAAGTCAACGAAGGCACAGCAAAATCAGGCGTACCCATAAACACAATACGCATAAAGAACGTCTCCCCTCAACCAAAGCCGAGACAGCTACAAATAACGGCGGAAAGCCAAGTACACAGCCCATCCGCAATAACAATTCAACAAGAACAAATATACCCAAAACCAAAGAAAGAGCCGCAATAAAAGCAGCTCTTTCAGCAAAGCACCTATCAGCGAAGACGCCCATCCCTGGCCCGACGGCACCCGGGCGAACCGAGCCAGAACAACGCAGTCCCCGGTGCTGAGCGCCCACATATCGTCCCGCGCGCAGTTTCGCAGCAACGCGAGAATGTTTGAGCACGGGATGATATGTGGGCGCTCAGCACCGGGGACGGTGGGACCTACTCCGTCTCGCCCGGTCGAGCGCCGCGGGCCAGGGCGTCCTGGTACTCCTTGACTGCCTTGAGCCTCTGCATGGGCTTGAGTCGCTCGAACATGGTGTTGCCGTGCAGGTGATCGATCTCGTGCTGCAGGCACACGCAGAACAGATCGCCCGAGGCCTCGTAGCGAATCAGGTTGGCGTCCAAATCATATGCCTCGACGACGACATGGTCGGGACGCTCGATCTCGCAGCTAATGCCAGGGATGGAAAGGCAGCCCTCGCTAAACGGCACCAGATGGTCGCTCTGCTCAACAATGACAGGGTTGATGAGCACATACGGGTCATAGTCGTTCTTGTCGCTGTAATCGCAGTCAATGGTGACGAGTTGAATGAGCTCACCGATCTGCGGGGCGGCCAGGCCGCAACCGCCGTTGTCGAACATCATCTTCTTCATCTTCTCGGCAAGCGCCTCGATCGCCGGGGTGATCTCGTCGATGACGGCGCACTCCTGGCGCAGACGAGGGTCGGGCGACAGTACGATTCCGTTGGCTTCCATGGCCATCCTTTCGGGTTGTTACATCAAATCATAGGCGTCGACGTCAACGCTCACGCTCACGCCGCGCACGGAGCCCACCTCTTTGAGGCAGGCGTCGATATCATCAGAGACATGGTACCCCACGGGCGACTTCACAAGCAGGTGGAAGCGATAACGGTCCTTTGCTCTCTCGATTACACACGAAGCCGGACCCAGCACCTGCGGCACCGCGCTGCCCGACCGCAAAAAGTCGGGAGCGGCGGCATGCCATCGGCGCTTGAGCAGCTTTGCGATGCGCCCGATATAATCCTGCGCATCGTCGCGGCTAGCCGACCACACCAAAATGTTGACCAGACGAACGAACGGCGGATACAGTGCGTCGCGGCGCTGGTCCAGGTCGTAGTCGGTAAAGATCGAACGGTCGTGCTCGGCGACGGCGCGGATGACTGGGTCCTCGGGCAGATAGGTCTGGATGACGACCTCGCCAGGGCGATCGCCGCGTCCGGCACGGCCCGCGACCTGCTCCAGCAAATCGTAGGCGCGCTCCCCCGCTCTAAAATCGGGCAGCTTTAACGCAAAGTCGGCATTGACTACACCCACAAGCGTGACCTCGGGAAAGTCGAGGCCCTTGGCAATCATCTGGGTGCCCAGCAGCACCGCGCAATCGGCGGCATCGAACTGCTCGAGCAACTTTTTATGCGCGTCCTTGCCACGCGTGGAATCAGCGTCCATACGAATGATGGCGACGTCCTCGGGCAGCATTTGGTGCAGCGCGTCCTCAATCTGCTGCGTGCCCAGGCCCATTTTTGCCAGGTAGCGGCTGCCGCATTTGGGGCAACGACTCGTGGGTGCGGGATACGGCTGCACGCGCCAGGACGAACCACAGGTGTGACACTGCAGCGTGTGCGTGCGCTCGTGGTACGTAAGCGCCGTGGAGCAGTGGTTGCAAGTGGGGACGCAACCGCACTCGCGACACATCAAAAACGGCGCAAAGCCGCGGCGGTTATGCAACAGCACAGCCTTCTCTCGCCGCTCCACAACGCGCTCCAGGCCTTCCATCAGCGGTTTTGAGAACATTGAGCGGCTACCGTGCGAGAACTCGCGACGTAGGTCGGCAATGCGGACCGTAGGCAGGACCGCGTGACCCGGGCGTTCGGGCATCTCGACGCGCGTCCACGTGACGCCGCCGTACGTGCCGCGGTGGCAGCGGTCGAGCGCTTCGGCAGAAGGCGTAGCCGAGCCCAGCACGAGTGGGCAGCGATAGCGGCGCGCCATCTCGGCCGCCACCTCGCGCGCATGGTAGCGCGGACTGGAGCCCTGTTTGTAGCTGGTCTCGTGCTCCTCGTCGATGATGATGAGGCCCAGGTCGCTGAGCGGGCAAAAGAGTGCCGAACGCGCGCCGACGACAACACGGGCGGCGCCACTTGCGACCATATCCCACTGGTCCAGGCGCTCACCGGCCGAAAGACGGGAATGGAAGACCGCGACCGTCTCGCCAAAGCGCGAACGGAAGCGGCCGACGGTTTGAGCCGTCAGCGAGATCTCGGGCACAAGCACGCACGCTGAGCGCCCGGCCGCGAGCACGCGCTCGATAGCGGAGAGGTAGACCTCGGTTTTACCGGATCCGGTGACGCCGTCGACAAGGACCACATCGCCGTGTGCGTCCAGGCGAGCACGCTCAATCTGCGCGAGCGCCTGCTGCTGGCCGTTCGTGAGCGCGACCGGCGCCTTGCCGCTTGCCGAGGACAACGTGGTCTGCTCGCTGCAGCCACGCCAGGCGCGGCGCTCCTCCACCACCACGACGCCGCGTTTTTCGAGCGCCTTGATGGTCGCCGACATGTTGTTGTAGAGCAGGTTGAGATCGCGCGTCGTGACGGGGCCGCACTGAAGCGCCTCGATGAGCTGGCGTTGGCGAACGGCAGTCTTGGGCGGCGTATAGTCAAAGCCATCGGGCGTAAGCATCACCCAGCGGTTTTGGATAGGCTTGACGGCGGGGCGCTCAACGGTCCACACGCCGTCATCGCCCTTCACGACACGCGGGCTGCCGCCCGGAGGCAAAAACAGACGCAGGCATTCGGAAAGCGTCGCGACATACTCGCGGCTCATCCAA
>CATZEP010000164.1 GCA_958418185.1 uncultured Collinsella sp. | reverse complement strand
TGCTGGGTAACCAGGCTGTAAGGGCCGGTCGAACGGGCGTGAATCTTGTCGTCGACCATGTGGCCGAGCTTGAGGATGTAGGACGTACCCACGGTAATGGGCTCGCGGAACTCCTCGCCGGTGCGGCCGTCGAACAGGCGGGTCTTGCCGCGCTCGTCAAGCTGGGTGACAAACTCGGGGCGCATGTGATCGCCAAAGGCAGCGGTGGCCTTGTTGAGCATGTTCTTGTTGGCGCGACGGATGACCTCGGCGATCTCGTCCTCCTTGGCGCCGTCGAAGACGGGCGTCGAGACGAAGAACGGACCGGGGACATACTTGTCGGAGTCGGCATCCTCGGTATCCCAACCGCAGGCAGCAGCCCAGCCAAGGTGGCACTCGAGCAGCTGACCGACGTTCATACGCGAAGGAACGCCCAGCGGGTTGAGGATAACGTCGATCGGGGTACCGTCAGCCATGTAGGGCATGTCCTCGACCGGCAGAACGTTACAGATAACGCCCTTGTTGCCGTGGCGACCGGCGATCTTATCGCCCTGCTGGATCTTACGACGCTGGGCGACGTAGACGCGCACCTGCTCGTTGACGCCGGGGGCCAGGTCGTCGCCGTTCTCGCGGCTAAAGCGGACGACGTCGATGACGCGGCCATAAGCGCCGTGAGGCATCTTAAGGGAGGTGTCGCGAACATCGTGAGCCTTGGCACCGAAGATGGCGCGCAGCAGGCGCTCCTCGGCGGTCAGAGCGCTCTCGCCCTTAGGCGTGACCTTGCCGACCAGGATGTCGCCAGGGCCGACCTCGGCGCCGATGCGGATGATGCCGTCCTCGTCGAGGTTGGCAAGCATGTCCTCGGAGAGGTTCGGGATCTCGCGAGTGATCTCCTCGGGGCCGAGCTTGGTGTCGCGGGCGTCGATCTCGTGACGGGTGATATTGATGGTCGTCAGCAGGTCCTCGGCCACCAGGCGCTCGGACACGACGATACCGTCCTCGTAGTTGAAGCCTTCCCACGGCATGTAGGCCACGGTGAGGTTCTGGCCCAGTGCGAGCTCGCCATGATCGGTCGAAGGACCGTCGGCCAGAGGCTCGCCCTGCTCAACGGTGTCACCGACGCGCACGAGCGGACGGTGGTTGATGCAGGTGGACTGGTTGGAGCGCTGGTACTTGGCCAGGTGATACTCGTCCATGCCGCCGGCGTGTTTGACGATAATCTTGGAGGCGTCGGCATAGATGACTTCGCCGGCGTTCTTGGCCAGGGTAACCTCGCCAGAGTCCAGGGCGGCGCGACGCTCCATGCCGGTACCGACATAGGGAGCGGCGGGGTGAACCAGCGGCACGGCCTGACGCTGCATGTTAGCGCCCATGAGCGTACGCTTGGCGTCGTCGTGCTCCAGGAACGGAATCAGCGTGGCTGCGACGGAGAGCATCTGACGCGGCGAGACGTCCATGTAGTCGACGTCCTCGACAGGCACGTCGGCGGGAGCGCCGAAGGAGCCGTCGAAGTCGCGGGTACGGGCGATCACGGTATGCGGACGGACGATCTTGCCCTCGGCATCGGTCGTGATGAACTCGTTGGTCTTGGGATCGAGCGGCGTGTTGGCCGGCGCGATGACGTGCTTCTCTTCCTCGTCAGCGGTCATCCAGTCGATCTGGTCGGTGGCAACGCCGTTCTCGACACGACGGAACGGGGCCTCGATGAAGCCATACTCGTTGACGCGGGCGTAGAGGGCGAGCGAGCCGATCAGGCCGATGTTGGGGCCTTCGGGGGTCTCGATCGGGCACATGCGGCTGTAGTGCGAGTTGTGAACGTCGCGGACGGCCGTCGGCACGTTGGTGCGGCGGCTGGAGCCGGACTTGTGGCCGGCAAGACCACCAGGGCCGAGTGCGGACAGACGGCGCTTGTGGGTCAGACCGGTCAGGGGGTTCGCCTGGTCCATGAACTGCGAGAGCTGCGAGGAACCGAAGAACTCCTTGATGGAGGCCACGATCGGGCGGATGTTCACGAGCGACTGCGGGGTGATCTCGTCGATGTCCTGGGAGCTCATGCGCTCACGGACGACGCGCTCCATACGGCTCATGCCGATACGGAACTGGTTGGCGACGAGCTCGCCGACGGTACGGATGCGGCGGTTGCCGAAGTGGTCGATGTCGTCGACCTTGAAGCCCTGCTCGCCGGCAGCGAGGGACAGGAGGTAGCGCAGCGTCGCGACGATATCCTCGTCGGTGAGCACCGTGACCTCTTCCTCGGTGGTGAGGTTGAGCTTCTTGTTGACCTTGTAACGACCGACGCGGGCCAGATCGTAGCGCTGCGGGTTGAAGAGCAGGCCCTCGAGCAGGCTGCGGGAAGCATCCACGGTGGGAGGCTCGCCCGGGCGCAGACGACGGTAAATCTCGATGAGGGCGTCCTCGCGAGTGAGGGCGGTATCGCGCTCGAGGGTGCGCTTGATCACATCGGAGTTGCCGAGCAGCTCGATGATATCGTCGTTGGTGACGGCGATGCCAAGGGCGCGCAGGAACATCGTGGCGCTCTGCTTGCGCTTACGGTCGATGGAGACCATGAGCTGGTCGCGCTTGTCGACCTCAAACTCGAGCCAGGCACCGCGGGACGGGATGATCTGAGCCTTGTAGATCTGCTTGCCCGAATCCATCTCGGAGCTGTAGTACACGCCCGGGGAGCGGACGAGCTGCGAGACGACGATACGCTCGGTACCGTTGATGATGAAGGTGCCCTGATCGGTCATCATGGGGAAGTCGCCCATAAAGACGAGCTGCTCCTTGATCTCGCCGGTCTCCTTGTTGGTGAGACGGACGTCAGTCAGAAGCGGGGCCTGATAGGTCATGTCCTTCTCGCGGCACTCCTCGACGGTGTGCGCGGGGTCGCCGAACTGATGCTCGCCGAAGGTAACCTCGAGAACATGGTTCTGGCTCTGGATGGGGCTGGATTCCTTGAACGCCTCACGAAGGCCCTCGTCCTTAAAACGCTCAAAGGATTCCCTTTGAACAGAGATAAGGTTGGGGAGCTCCATGGCCTCCGGGATTTTCCCGAAGCTGACGCGCTTGCGCTCAGTGGCAGTGTATGCGTAGGTCACCAGGTTTTTCCTCCTTCACGGAAATGCTCGGTGGATTGGCGAGGCATAGCTTCGCCAGTTATCGCAACCTAATAGTTTATCAGGTAGCGACCGTTGGGCAAGAAAAGCCTTGACGCGATTGAGTTTTTGGAGTAGCAAAGTTTTTCGACAGAAAACACGCAGGTAGATGTATGTGTATCGAACATATGTTCATATATTTTCTGTGAACAGAGAGCCGGAAATCGCAGCTCTTATAAAAAACGGGCGCGAACCGAGGTCCGCGCCCGTAAATGTCGATGTCCGAAGGCTTACTTGCGCATCAATCCGCCGCGCTCGTCGATGGCGTCCCAGAAGGCGCCGGCAAAGCGAGGATCGCTTGCAGCCATGAGGGCGTTGGTAGCCATCCAGCCAGACGGGGTACCGGTATCGTAGCCCGACAGCGGGTCGATGACGACGGCATACATGGCCTCGCGGTCGAGCGA
>CATZEP010000163.1 GCA_958418185.1 uncultured Collinsella sp. | reverse complement strand
TGATTTTTCTGGGACGGGGATTAAAAAATCATTTTGGGTGATGTGTAGCGGAAGACCAGTCTTTCTGGGACGGGAATGATTTTTTAATCCCCGTCCCAGAAAAATCATTTGGCATGCGAGATTGGAGGAAGTGATGGCGCAGGGGACGTTTGTGCAGGCGCTTCGTAAGGAGGCGGCGCTTAGCAGCACCTTTATGAAGGGGCGCTCGCTCATGCTCAACGGTGCCGTGCTGTCGTTTGAGGACTCCGGCTCGCGCTTCTCCAAAAACGTGAACATCGAGGGCACGGTGCGTGGCTCGCGCGGCGACCTGTACAAGACGCGCGTGGCGCTCGATATGGACGAGCACGAGGTTATCGACTACGACTGCGATTGTCCCGCCGCCTTCCGCTATTCCGGCATGTGCAAGCACGTTATCGCCACGGCGCTGGCGTATCTGGATGCCAGTGGCGCCGAGCCCGTCGAGGGCTTGCGTACGCCGGTCCGCACGTTTACGGTACCGCCCGCACAGTCCAAGCAGCCCACGCGCCCCGCGCCCACCGCATCTGCGGTCAACCCCAACTTTCCCTTCCCGGCGCCCGTCCCCACGAGCCCGAGCCTTGTGGCGGCGCTTTCCGATCTTTCGGACGCGCGCATGGACGAGCTCGTGGCCATGCGTCGCAAGCTCGCCAGCACCATTGACCCCGATGCGCCCAAGGCGGTGCTGGAGCCCTCACTGGTGCCGTACTACAATCCGCTGTTTGCCGATCGCTTTAACTGGGCACTCGAGTTTCGCATTCGCTGCGGTTCGGTGTCCTACGTGGTTAAGGATATCGACGGCATGGCCGATGCCTATGTGCGCGGCGGTACGTTCTCCTATGGCAAGAAGCTTACGTTTGTTCATGTGCCCGAGGCTTTCGATGACGTGTCGACAAAGCTGCTCGACTTTATCGCAATGACGGTCGCCTACCTAGGCGATATTACGAGCTCGCGCTCGGCATCGTATGACTTTGCCCGCAGCGGTTTTGTCGCCGAGCGTCAGTTGCCGGTATCCGAGTATTCCGTCGTGTCCGTGCTGGACCTGCTGCGTGGCAGGACCTTGTCCTTTGAGCCTGCTTGGTCGCGGGGGACGACGACGCACCGATCCTACGAGGTGGCCGTCGAGCCGTCGCCGCAGGGGGAGGGTGAAGTCCCGGCTAAGCGCCCGCCGCTCCTTGCCGCCAAGATTGCACCGGCGGCGGGAGGTAGCTACGACTTGCGCCTGCCGGCCGATGTGCACTGCTTTGTCGCTGGTGACGCAGCCTATCTGGTCGATACGCGCCGCGCGCGCCGTACCGACACGGCGTTTGCCCAGCATGCGGCGCCGTTCCTATCGCACTTGTTGCCCTGCCGCACGCCGGTCCATATCGCCGCCGACCAGGTGGGCGAGTTCTGCCGCATGGCGCTGCCGATCTTGCGCGACTACACCGACCTGACCGCTCCCGCCGTACTTGACGCCGTGGCGCCCGAGCCGAGTTTTGCCATGGCGATTGGCGTCGACGATGGCCTTGTGACCTGCAAGATTACGGTGGCCTACGGCGATTGGTCGGCAGATCTCTTTAGTCTTGGTGCTCCGGGCAGTCCTTTCGAAGAGCAACGCCCCGGCGTTCCGCCCCGCGATACGCTGGCGGAGTTTCGCGTTATGGACACGGCTGCCATGTACTTCGATTTCCGCGAGGGCGGCCTGGCGTTTGAGGAGCGCGATGACGAGAGCCTGTTCCACTTGCTGACCGAGGGCCTGTCTGCCCTGTCCGAGCTGGGCGAGGTCATGCTCAGCGACCGCCTGCGCCAGATTTCGGTTCGCCCTGCGCCCAAGCTCTCGGTGCGCGCCACCGTCAAGAGCAACTTGCTCGACGTCGAATTGGGCGCAAGCGGCCTTTCGGCGGCCGATCTTGCCATCTACCTCGACTCCTACAAGCGTCATCAGACGTTCGCGCGCCTTACGTCCGGCGACATCGTGCGCCTGGATGAGGGCGCTCGTGCCGCGTTTGGCCTTGCCGAGGACTTGGGCGTCGATGCCGTCGACCTGCTCGACGGCGTGTCGCTTCCTGCGTCGAGCACCCTTTTTGTCGATAGCATGCTCGCGCGCACGCCGGCGCTCGAGGCCGATCGCGACGCGGCGTTCCGCCGCACCGTCGAGCGCCTGGACACGCTCGGCAAGATGGACTTTACGGTGCCCGCCTCGCTCAAGGCCACGCTGCGCGGCTATCAGGTCGACGGCTACCAGTGGCTCGGCTCGCTTGAGCATCTGGGCCTTGGCGGCATCTTGGCCGATGATATGGGTCTGGGCAAAACACTGCAGATGATCGCGCACATTCTGGCGCGCGTGGAGGCTGGGGATACCAAGCCCACGCTCGTGGTATGCCCCGCGTCGCTCGTGTACAACTGGACTGCCGAGTTGGAGCGCTTTGCCCCCTCGCTTGATGTGTGCGCCATCGTGGGCGCCAAGCCACAGCGTCGCGTGCAAATTGCCGGCGCAGCCGAGCACAACGTGGTGGTGACGTCGTATGACCGCATGCGCCGCGACATCGACGAATACGTCGAGCAGGACTTTGCCCGCGTAGTGCTCGACGAGGCCCAGTACATTAAAAACCCGCTCACCCAGGTGGCCCGCGCTGCCAAGCGCCTGCCGGCCGGCGTGCGCTTTGCCCTGACGGGCACGCCCATCGAAAACCGCCTGTCCGAGCTCTGGAGTATCTTCGACTTTTTGATGCCGGGCCTTCTGGGCACGCGTGACTCATTTGCCAAGCGCTTTGAGAGCCCCGTCGAGCATGCCGAGGGCGACAGCGCCGCTCGTCTGCAGGCGCTCGTGTCGCCGTTTGTGCTGCGTCGCGTCAAGGAAGATGTGGTGGCCGACCTGCCCGAGAAGATCGAGGATACGGTGATGGCGCAGCTTACCGGCGAGCAGCGCAAGCTCTACCTGGCCAACCAGGACCGCATTGCCCAGCAGGTGCAGCACCGCGAGGCCGGGGAGTTTAAGAAAGATAAGCTCAAAGTGCTTGCCGAGCTCACCAAGCTGCGCCAGATCTGTTGCGACCCGCATCTGCACTATGCGGACTACAAGGCGGGAAGCGCCAAGCTCGATACATGCATGGAGCTCGTCCACGGCGCGCTCGACGGTGGTCATCGTATCTTGCTGTTCAGCCAGTTTACGGGCATGCTCGATATCATCGGCAAGCGCCTGGCCAAGGAGGATATCGCCTTTCTTAAGCTCACGGGCGCTTCGTCTAAGGAGAGCCGCGCCAAGATGGTCGCGCAGTTCCAGGCAGGCGAGGTGCCGGTGTTCTTGATTTCGCTCAAGGCGGGCGGCGTGGGCCTCAACCTGACGGCGGCCGACGTGGTCATCCACTACGACCCGTGGTGGAACGTGGCGGCACAGGACCAGGCGACCGACCGCGCCCACCGCATTGGCCAGCAGCACACCGTGACCGTGTACAAGCTCATCGCCAAGGACACGATCGAGGAACGCATTATGCAGATGCAGGAGTCCAAGCGCGATCTGGTCAACAGCGTGCTCGGCGGCGATGGT
>CATZEP010000162.1 GCA_958418185.1 uncultured Collinsella sp. | reverse complement strand
CCTTTGCCAAGGAGACCATCCGCCTCATTAACTCGGTGGCCGAGGTCGTCAACAACGACCCGCGCGTCAATGAGGTCATGAAGGTCTGCTTTATCCCCAACTTCCGCGTGAGCAACGCCCAGCTCATCTACCCCGCCGCCGAGATCTCTGAGCAGATCTCCACGGCAGGCAAGGAGGCCTCGGGCACGTCCAACATGAAGCTCATGATGAACGGCGCCATTACGCTGGGCACCCTCGACGGCGCCAACATCGAGATCGCCGACCTGGCCGGCCGCGAGAACGAGGCCATCTTTGGCCTGACCGCCCCCGAGGTCGAGCAGCTCTGGGCGTCGAACAGCTACTTTGCGTGGGATACCCTCAACGGCGACCGCGAGCGTCTGGGCCGCGTGATGGACGAGCTCAAGGACAACACCTTTGCGGGTCTTTCGGGCAACTTCGAGAGCATCTACAACGAGCTCATGAACAACAACGACCCCGACCTGGTCATGGCCGATTTCCGCAGCTACGTGGATGCGTGGGAGAAGCTCACCGGCAGCTATGGCGACCAGGAGACCTGGAACCGCAAGGCCCTGCTCAACACCGCCTCTAGCGGCTGGTTCTCGAGCGACCGCACCATTCGCGAGTACCGCGACGAGATCTGGCACGCATAAAGGCGCGCGAGCTCCCCTATGCCAGCACGGCATTACTCGACGGGCGTGACGTTGCGCCGCGCCCGTCGCTAATGGGTTTAGGAACATCGATGACAGAAGGAGAAATCGATGAGTAAGAAAGAATGCATCGCGATGCTCCTCGCAGGAGGACAGGGCAGCCGATTGGGGGCACTCACCCAAAAGATCGCTAAGCCGGCGGTTAGCTTTGGTGGCAAGTTCCGCATTATCGACTTTTCGCTCTCCAACTGCTCCAACTCGGGCATCGACACGGTGGGCGTTCTGACGCAGTATCGCCCCTACCTGCTGCATGCCTACGTGGGCTCCGGCGAGGCGTGGGATCTGGACAGCCGCGACGGCGGTGTGTCGATCCTGCCGCCGTACGAGACGCAGACCGGCGGCGCCTGGTATGCAGGCACGGCCGACGCCATTACACAGAACCTCGACTACATCAAGGCCAACGACCCCAAGTACGTCCTGATTCTTTCGGGCGATCACCTGTATCGCATGGACTACCGCAAGATGCTCAAGACGCACATTGAGAACAACGCCGACCTCACGGTGAGCGTTATGCCCGTGCCGTGGGAGGAGGCCAGCCGCTTTGGCATCCTAACCACCGACCCCGAGGACGGCCGTATCACCAAGTTCACCGAGAAGCCCGATAAGCCCGATTCGAACCTCGCGTCCATGGGCATCTACATCTTCTCGGCCGACGTGCTGATCGAGGCGCTCGAAGAGGACGCTCTGGACCAGCGCTCGAGCCACGACTTTGGCAAGGACATCATCCCCAAGCTGCTCGGCGAGGGCAAGCGCCTGTACAGCTACGAGTTCCACGGCTTTTGGAAGGACGTCGGCACCATCGCCAGCTTCCACGAGACCTCGATGGACCTGCTGGGCAATAACCCCGAGTTCGATCTGTTCGACAAGCACTTCCCCATCATGTCCAACATCACCACGCGTCCGCCGCACTACATTGGCCCGGACGGACGCCTGGACGACTGCCTGGTCTCCAACGGCTGCAAGATCTACGGAACAGCTCGCCACTCGATCCTTTCGACCGATGTCATCATCGAGGAGCGCGCCGTGGTCGAGGACTCCGTGCTGCTGCCGGGTGCGCACGTTAAGAGCGGCGCGCACATCTGCCGCGCTATTTTGGGCGAGAACTCCACGGTCGAAGAGGGCGTGAAGCTCGGCTCTGTTGATACCACCAAGGATACGGCCGTCGTTGGAAATGACGTCGTTATCGGGAAGGGGGAATGATCCGATGATCAATCGCAAGGCCATCGGTTATATCACCGCTAACTACTCTTCGACCTACGGCAGCGTGCTACTCAAGGATCGCCCCATCGCGTCCGTTCCGTTTTTGGGCCGCTACCGCCTGATCGACTTCCCGCTGTCCAACATGATGAATGCCGGCATTAAGACCGTCGGCGTCGTCATGCCGGGCAACTACCGCTCGCTGATCGACCACGTGGGCTCGGGCAAGGACTGGGGCCTGGACCGCAAGAAGGGCGGCCTGTTCATGGTGCCCGGCAACGCGTATGGCACCACCAAGGGCGGCATGCGCTTCCTGCTGCGCGACATCATCTCCAACAAGACGCTGTTCCAGCGCTCGGACAAGCCCTATGTCGTGATGATGGGCACCAACATCATCTTTAACATGGACCTCAACACCATCATCGACGCGCACGAGAACTCCGGTGCCCAGATGACCGTGGTGTACTGCAAGGCCACGCGCAACGTCGATGACGAGACCAAACTCGAGATTAACGAGAACGGCCGCCTGACGGGCGTGAGCGCCGGCGTCGTGTACGGCGACAACGCCTCTATGGACTGCTGCATCGTCAACCGCGAGACGCTGCTCGAGATTATCGACCACTACCAGGCCGCCGACTATCTGGACCTGCTCGAGGCACTCCAGGGCGACTTTGGCAACATCGACGTGTGCAGCTACGAGTACAAGGGCGAGGTCGTGGGCGTGTTTAGCGAGAAGTCGCTGTACCGCCGCAGCATGGACCTGCTCGACCAGACCGTGGCCGATCAGCTCTTTGACCCCGAGCGCCCGATCCTGACCAAGGCTCACGACGTGCCGCCTTCGCGCTATGCGACCGGCAGCCACGCGTGCAACTCGATCATCTCGGCCGGCTGCATCATCAAAGGCACCGTGCGCAACTCGATCCTGTCGCGCGGCGTCGTGGTCGAGGAAGGCGCTTCGGTGACCAACTCGATCATCAACCAGAGCTGCATCATCAAGAGCGGCGCACGCGTTGAGAATGCCATCCTGGATAAGAACAACGTGGTCCCCACCAATACCGAGCTTCGCGGCACGCCCGAGAACATTCTGGTGCTGGGCAAGGCTCCGTTAACTTCCGACACCACCATCGTGCGTTAACGTTGACGCCGCAACATCGCTCGTAACATGTAGAATAGCCGCCCGGTTAGCGCCAGGCGGCTATTCTCGAATTACATCATGGGAGACAATATGGCAGATTCCAGCAAAAAGATGCAGATCGTGTTTGCCTCGGCCGAGTGCGCACCGTTTATTAAGACCGGTGGCCTGGGTGACGTGGCGGGCTCGCTGCCTGCGGCGCTTGTGCGCGCCGGCGCCGAGGTCATCGTGATGGTGCCCAAGTACGCCACCATCAAGGACGAGTACAAGGCGCAGATGGAGCACTTCTCCGACTTTTACGTGAGCCTGGGCTGGCGCAATGAGTACTGCGGGCTGGAGAAGCTCGAGCGCGACGGCGTCACCTATATGTTCGTTGACAACGAGCGCTACTTTGCGCGCGACTATCCGTACGGCTTCTTTGACGACGGCGAGCGCTGCGCGTTTTTCTCCAAGGCCATCACCGGGAGCCTGCAGCACCTGCCCGAGGGCGTTGAGGGCGACATCCTGCGCTGCAACGG
>CATZEP010000161.1 GCA_958418185.1 uncultured Collinsella sp. | reverse complement strand
TGGGGTGGTCATTTCGGCCGCAGGGCAAAAGGCGGGTCATCTCACGCAAGAGATGCCCCGCCTCTCCAATCAGTCCCGCGGCAACCGTGGCCGCCGCGGGCCTCAAGCATGTCCCGGACTAGGAGAACATGCCGGTGAGGTAATCATTCAGCCGCTTATCCTTGGGCCGTTGGAAAATCTCGTCGGTCTCGTCGTACTCGACCATATCGCCCATGTAGAAGAACGCCGTGCGGTTGGACACACGCGACGCCTGCTCCATGTTGTGCGTCACGATGACGATGGCGCGGTCGGCAACAATCGATGACATGAGGTCCTCGATCGCCAGCGTCGAGATGGGGTCGAGCGCCGAGCAGGGCTCGTCAAACAGGATCACGTCGGGGTTGAGCGCCAGCGTGCGCGCGATGCACAGACGCTGCTGCTGGCCGCCCGAAAGCGCGTAGGCGCTCTTGTCGAGCTTGTCCTTGACCTCGTCCCACAGCGCCGCGCCGCGCAGACTCTCCTCGACCATACGATCGAGCTCGTCGCGGTCGGTGATGCCGTGGCGCTTGGGCGCAAACGTGATGTTGTCGCGAATGGACTTGCGGAAAGGGTTGGGCTGCTGGAACACCATGCCAATGGAACGGCGCAACTCGTACGTATTCTCGGTCTTGGTGTTCACGTTGCGCCCGCGGTAGTTGATCTCGCCCTCCACGCGGCAACCGCGAATCTCGCGATTCATAAGGTTGAGGCTGCGTAAGAAAGTCGACTTGCCGCAGCCCGAAGGCCCAATGAGCGCCGTGATCTCGCCCTTGTGAAAGTCGAGCGACGTATCGTGCAGCGCATGGTGGTCGCCATAGTACACGTTGACGTCCTTGGTGGAGAGCACGACCTCGTCGCTCACAGCCTTGCCGCTCACGCGCACGCGCTTCTCGCTCTCCCCCACGCTCGACAGGAAGTCCTGGGTCTCGGACGATGCCGCTTCGGTTACGGGCGTTGCATTTATCTCGCTCATTCGGCCGTCATCTTCCTTGCCAGTTGCTTGCCCACAATACGGGCGACTACGTTAAACAGCAGCACACAGATCATCAGCAGTGCCGCGGTGCCCCAGACGATCTGCTGAGCCTCGGGGCTGCCCTCGCCGTAAATCTTGTAAATATGCACGGCGAGCGACTCGCCGGGACGGAACACGTTCCAGGCGCAGGTGGGACTCGACAGGTTAAAGCTCAAGAAGTTCAGGCGAACCGGCGAGCTCATGCCTGAGGTAAAGAGCAGTGCCGCGGCCTCGCCAAACACGCGGCCGGCCGAAAGCACGATGCCGGTCACGATGGCGGGCATGGCCTCGGGAATCAAGATGTGCAGCGTGGCCTCCCAGCGGGTAAGGCCCATGGCCAGGCACGCATCGCGCTGGGCCTGCGGCACGTCCTCGAGCGCCTGTTGGATCACGCGCACCAGGATGGGAATGTTGAACATGGTGAGCGCGACGGCGCCGGAGATGATGGAGTACTTCCAGCCCAGCTGTACCGAGAACACCAGGAAACCGAACATGCCGACAACGATGGAGGGCAGCGAGGACAGTGTCTCGATGGCGGTGGAGGCGATGTCGCGGATGGGCCCATTCGGCGCGTACTCAACCAGAAAGACCGCGCCGCCCAGACTAATGGGCACCGAGATGGCTAGGGTGATCAGCAGCAGATAGAACGAGTCGAACAGCTGATAGAGCACGCCGCCCTGGGTTCCGTTGGCGCGCGACGGCTGCGTGAGAAAGCCCGGCTGGAACAGCGTCGAGACCCCCTCGAACAGGATATAGGCCACCATAGCGATGACGATGAGCATGACGATGGCGGCGATTGCCGTCAGCACGCCCGTGGCGATGCGGTCCTGCTTTTGGACGCGCCCGAGTCTCGCCTCGTCGATATGGATGCGCGTGCTAGCCACGAGCCTTCGCCCCCTTGCGGCCGATAAGGTGGATGATCAGGATGAAGATGAGGCTCATGCCCATCAGCAGCAGACCGAGCGCCCACAGAACATCGTCCTGGGCCGAGCCCTCGGCATAGACCGCCATAGACGTGGTGAGCGTGGTGGTGATGGTGGACGCCGGCGACAGCAGCGACGTCGGCATGGCCTCGATGCCGCCGATGACCATACGCACGGCGAGCGTCTCGCCAAAGGCACGCGTCATGCCAAGGATGACTGCAGTCATGAGCGACGGCATGGCGGACTTGAGCACCACGTGCCAGATGGTCTGCCAGCGGGTGTAGCCCAGCGCGAGCGAGCCCTGACGGTAGCCGTCGGGCACGGCGCGCAGGCCATCGACCGAAAGGGTGGTCATCGTCGGCAGGATCATGACAGCCAGCACGATGGCGCCGGGCAGGATGCCCAGACCCGTGCTCACGTGGAAAACGGACTTCATAAGTCCGACGACCACGTGAAAGCCAATCAGTCCAAAGACGACCGAGGGAATGCCGGTCAAAAGCTCAATAAGCGGCTGAAAGACCTTGGAACCAAATTTGGGTTGGATCTCGACCGCAAAGATGGCGGAGCCGATGGCGATGGGCAGCGCGATGAGCGTGGAGAGCACCATAACCGCAAACGAGGTGACGATCAGGGGCAGGGCGCCGGTATAGGGCAGACCGTTTTCGGCTGTGTTGGCCAGGTCCCACTTGGTGCCGGTGAAGAACTCGACAACCGAAACGCCATCCTTGAGAAAAGCCGAGAGGCCCTTTTGGGCGACCATGAAGATAAGCGCGGCAACGACAAGCGTCACGAGCGCTACGCACGCGCCCGTGACGCCCAGGCCCACGTTCTCAAGGTCGCGCTTTGGCAGCTGTTTTGCCATTGCAAACCTTTCCGGGGGCGATTACTTATTTAGCAGAGACCTTGCCGCTGGCGTCCTTGACGACCTTCATGGCAGAGACGGGGATAAAGCCCTGCTCCTCGACGAGCTTGCCCTGGACGTCGTCGGAAAGCATGAACTCCAGGAAGGCCGCGGTGGCCTCGTCGGCGTCCTTGGAGCAGTACATGTGCTCGGTAGCCCAGATCTTAAAGGAGTCGTCGGTGACGTTTGCGCTCTTGGGCTCGACACCCTCGACCTTGACGGCGTTGAACTTGGAGTCGTCGAAGTGCGAGAAGTCGAGGTAGGAGATGGCGTTGTCGGTGCTGCCCATCTGAGTCTGGACGTCGCCGGACTTGTCGAGCTCGGCGTCGCCCTTAAAATCGACGGCCTCGTCGCCAAAGACGGCGGCCTCGAAGGTGGCACGGGTACCGGAGCCGGCCTTGCGGTTGAGAACGACGATCTTGGCGTCCTCGCCGCCGACCTCCTTCCAGTTGGTGATCTGGCCGGAGAAGATGCCCTTGAGCTGCTCGAGGGACAGGTCGTCGACCTTCACGTTCTTAGAGACGACGGGACCCATGCCCACGACGGCGACCTCGTGGTCGACGAGGTTCTTGACCTGGTCGGCCTCGAGCTTGGTCTCGGCGAAGACGTCGGAGTTACCGATGGTAACGGTGCCGGCGGCAACAGCGGTCAGACCTTTGCCCGAACCGTTGCCCGAGCCGGAGGAGGAGACGGCGGGGGTGGCATC
>CATZEP010000160.1 GCA_958418185.1 uncultured Collinsella sp. | reverse complement strand
CACCAAGGACGATGTCTACCTGTTTGGCATCGGCACGTGGGAGCGCAGCTGGGAAAAGATGGGCGCGCACCCCGACACGCAGAACCGTACGCGCGGCTGGCGTTTTTGCGTTTGGGCGCCCGGCGTAAAGAGTGTTCACGTCATTGGCGAATTTAACGACTGGGACGAGCAAGCCAACCCGCTGGTGCCCATGCATACGAGCGCTATTTGGGAAGGCTTTATTCCTGGCGCCGAGCAGGGCCAGCTCTATAAGTATCTCATCGAGACCAACGAGGGCGAAAAGCTCTACAAGGCCGATCCGTATGCCTTTAAGGCCGAGTGCCCCCCGGGTACCGCCAGCGTGCTGTGGACCCTCGATGGCTACCAGTGGAACGACGCCGCGTGGCTCAAGCGCCGCGCCAGCCATAACCACATGTCGCAGCCCCTTAACATCTACGAGGTGCATATTGGCTCGTGGAAGCGCCACGGCGACGCGCCGCAGGGCGAGCCCGACGAGTACGGCAACTACCCCGGCCCCATGGATCCCTTCCCCGCGCAGCGCGGTGAGTTTTACACCTACGACGACCTGTCGGTGGAGCTCGTGGACTACGTGCGCGACATGGGCTACACGCATATCGAGGTCATGCCGCTTATGGAGCACCCCTTCGATGGTTCCTGGGGCTACCAGACGACCGGCTATTACGCCGCCACGTCGCGCTACGGCAACCCGCAGCAGCTCATGCACTTTATCGATGCATGCCACGAGGCAGGCATCGGCGTGATCATGGACTGGGTGCCCGGCGGTTTTTGTGCCGACTCCCACGGCCTTGCCACCTTTAACGGCCACATGCTGTTTGAGCACGAGATTCATCCCAACTGGGGCACGCACAAGTTTGACTTCGCCCGCGGCGAGGTCCGCTCCTTCCTGGTCTCCAACGTGCTGTACTGGCTCGAGAACTTCCACGTGGACGGCATTCGCATGGACGGCGTGTCCAGCATGCTGTACCTCAACTTTGGCATTGACGATCCCGGCCAAAAGAAGTTCAACAAGTACGGTACCGAGGAGGACCTGGACGCAAGTGCGTTTATCCGTCAGGTCAACTGCGCCGTGGAGGCGCACTACCCCGACGTGATGATGATGGCCGAAGAGTCAACCGCGTGGCCGCTCGTGACCTATCCGCCGCAGGACGGCGGTCTGGGCTTCCACTACAAGTGGGACATGGGCTGGATGAACGACACCCTGCACTACATGCAGACCGATTTTCCGTGGCGCCCCGGCAACCACGGCCTGCTCACGTTCTCCATCATGTACGCCTTTACCGAGAACTTCATCTGCCCGCTGAGCCACGACGAAGTCGTGCACGGCAAGTGCTCGCTCATCGGCCGTATGCCGGGCGACTGGTGGCGCCAGTTTGCCGGCCTGCGCACGCTGGCTTTCTACCAGATGACGCACCCCGGTGCCAAGCTCAACTTTATGGGCAACGAGATCGGCCAGTTTATTGAGTGGCGCTACTACGAGTCAATTCAGTGGTTCTTGACCGAGGAATACGAGACCCACCGTCATCATCAGTCGTTTATTAAGGCGCTCAACCACCTTTACACCGCCGAGCCCGCCCTGTACGAGCGCGGCTACACCGACGACGGCTTTACCTGGATCGACGCGGATAACTCCAAGCAGTCCATCGTGAGCTTTGTGCGCCAGGGCGAGGACGTCGACGATGACTTGGTGATCCTGATTAACTTTGACCCGGCGAGCTACGAGAGCTTCCGCGTGGGCGTGCCGCGCGAAGGTGACTGGGAGGTCATCTTCGATTCCGACCGTCCCGAGTTTGGCGGCAGCGGCTATGCCGGCGAGGAACCCTACACCTGCTCGAGCGAGCCCTATCCCTGGAACGGGCAGATGGACTCTATTGAGATCAAGGTGCCCGGCCTGGCCGGCGTGGTGCTTAAGCGCCGCGGCCCCAGCAGCTACAAGCCGCCCGTGGTCGAGGAGACCAAGAAGGCGACGCGCAAGCGTGCGTCCTCGGTGAAGCCCAAACCCGCGGCTGCCAAGAAGGCTCCGGCTAAGACGAAGGCCACGACGACCAAGGCCAAGGCCAAGACCGCCGCAAAGCCCGGTGCTAAGGCTACCGCGGCCAAGAAGCCGGCTGCCAAAAAGGCCGCTACCAAGGCAAAGTCTGCTTCTGTTAAGTCGTCTGCCAAGGATGCGTAACAAAACCGTTACAGCTGTAATTACCCGCACCGCCGGGGCGTAGGATGTAAGTCATAACCGTTCCGGGAGAAACATCCCCGGGGGAAAGGAACGTATGAATAAGATCTTCGACAACAAGCAGGAGTTTACCGAGCTCTATCGCGATGCCGTCATGAGCATCAGCGGCAAGAGCGTCGAGGCCGCCAGCGACCTGGACCGCTTTAACGCCCTGGCCAAGCTCGTGGCCGAGAAGGCACGCACCGTTGCCACCAAGAGCGACGCCCGTGTGGCCGCCGAGGGCAAGAAGCGCGTGTACTACTTCTCGATCGAGTTTTTGATCGGCCGCCTGCTCGACAACTACCTGCTCAACTTTGGCGTGCGCGACATGGTCGCCGAGGCGCTCGACGACATGGGCTTTGATCTGTCCGTCATCGAGAACCAGGAGCCCGATCCGGCTCTGGGCAACGGTGGCCTGGGCCGTCTGGCCGCATGCTTCTTAGATTCCATGGCTGCCGAGGGCATTGCCGGCTACGGCAACGGCATGCGCTACCGCTACGGCCTGTTTAAGCAGGAGATCGTCAACGGCAGCCAGGTCGAGGCCACCGACGAGTGGCTCACCCACGGCTATCCCTGGGAGGTCCGTCGTCAGGACAAGGCCGTGACCATTAAGTTTGGTGGCCACGTTGAGGGCTTTGAGGAGAACGGCCGCACGTTCTATCGCACGGTGGACACGCAGGATATCCTGGCCGTCCCCTACGACATCCCCGTTGTGGGCTATGCCGGCGAGACCGTCAACAAGCTGCGCGTCTGGGCTGCCGAGCCGGTCGAGGAGCACTTCGATCTGGAGGCCTTCAACCGCGGCGACTACGCCCTGGCCGACGCCGAGCGCGCCGAGGCCGAGGCCATCAGCGCCATCCTCTACCCCAACGACGCCGGCGAGCACGGCCGTCTGCTGCGCCTGAAGCAGGAGTACCTGTTTGTTTCGGCCGGCATCTACAGCCTGCTCGACACCTTTGAGAAGGAGCACGGCGAGAACTGGGAGCTGCTGCCGCAGTTTGTGGCCATCCATACCAACGATACCCACCCCGCCATGTGCGGCCCCGAGCTCATGCGTATCCTGATCGACGAGAAGAAGCTCGAGTGGGACGACGCCTGGAACATCGTGACGCAGGTCGTGAGCTACACCAACCACACCATCCTGCCCGAGGCCCTGGAGAAGTGGCCCATCGGCACGTTCTCCAAGCTCCTCCCCCGCGTGTACCAGATCATCGACGAGATCAGCCGTCGTTGGCACGAGTCGTTCGACACCACGCAGGAGGGCTGGCAGGAGCGCCTGCGCCAGACCGCTATCCTGTGGGACGGCGAGATTCGCATGGCCAACCTGTCTGTGAT
>CATZEP010000159.1 GCA_958418185.1 uncultured Collinsella sp. | reverse complement strand
TGTTACAGAACGAGACAAACCCCAACCCCGCGAGACAACATCTCAATCTGTAACAGTAAGGGGTCAAAAACCTCTCTAGATGTTACAGATTGAGACATTTGAGTTGACCCCGGGCAGTCTGTCTCAATCTGTAACAGTTAAAGGTCATATTTTCCGCCAGATGTTACAGATTGAGACATTGAGTTTCCTGCCAACTGTTTGTCTTGATCTGTAGCAAATACTCGGCAAAACAGGGTCTAGTTGTTACAGATCGAGACGTTAGTTTTCGGCTGATTTCTATGTCTTGATCTGTAACAGTTAGAGGTCATTTTCCCTGCTAGACGTTACAGATTGAGATGTTTGGCAAAGACGGCCGCCGATTGAGCAGCCACCCTCATCTGTAATGAAAAGTCATACATTCCAACTACTACTAGACACCCCCCGGAGGTATGGGTGTATAGTATCGACAGGCTAACAATTCCAACACCGAACCACAGAAAGGAGAAGCCATGGCTCAAGATAAGTTCGACGTGGGCGGCATGACATGCGCCGCCTGCCAGGCGCACGTGGACCGCGCCGTGAGCAAACTCGACGGCGTCCAAAGCGTCGCGGTCAACCTGCTCGCCGGCTCCATGATGGTCGACTACGACCCCGCGCGGGTCTCCCCCGACGATATCTGCACTGCCGTCGACCGCGCGGGATACTCGGCCTCACCCGTCGATGCGGGCGCCGGTGCCGCCGGCTCAAACGGCAGCACGCAAGCCAGGTCCGGCGCCGCCCATATGGAGTCGCCCACCAAAAAGTTGGAGGCCGCCGCCTCTGCCATGCGCACCCGCCTCATCGTCTCGATCGCATTCCTCATCCCACTGTTCTACATAGGCATGGGACACATGCTCGGCTGGCCGCTGCCCGGCATTTTCACCGACCATACCCACAGCATGACGCTCGCCCTCACCGAGCTCGTCCTGCTCATCCCCATCGTCTATGTCAACGACGCGTACTTTATCAATGGGTTTAAATCGCTCGCGCACGGCGCGCCCACCATGGACGCCCTTATTGCCGTGGGCGCCACCGCCTCCATCGCTTGGTCGCTCTATGCCATGTTTATCATGGCCGACCAGCTGGCCACGGGTCAGGTACACGAGGCCATGATGACGAGCATGGACAACCTCTATTTTGAGAGCGCGGGCACGATCCTGTCGCTCGTCACCGTGGGCAAATACCTCGAGACGCGCAGCAAGTCCAAAACCGGCGGCGCCATCGAGGCACTGATCGACCTGGCGCCCAAGACTGCGACCGTCGTGGCAGAGGACGGCAGCGAGACCACCGTCGACGTCGACAGCATCCTTCCCGGCCAGGTCCTGCGCGTGCGCCCCGGCGAGTCCATCCCCGTCGATGGCGTGGTGCTCGAGGGCAGCTCGGCCGTGGACGAGAGTGCGCTCACCGGCGAGTCCATCCCCGTGGAAAAGGCCGTCGGCGACACCGTTAACGCCGCCACTGTCAACCGCACCGGCTCGTTTACCTTCCGCGCCACGCGTGTGGGCGCCGACACGTCGCTTGCCAAGATCATCCAGCTCGTCGAGGACGCCAATGCCACCAAGGCGCCCATCGCCCGCATGGCCGACAAGGTCGCCGGCGTATTCGTGCCCGTGGTGTTCGCGATCTCGGCCGTGACCTTTGTGGTGTGGATGGCACTGACCGGCAGCGTGAACGAGGCGCTCACTTCTGCCGTGGCCGTGCTGGTGATCAGTTGTCCGTGCGCGCTCGGCCTGGCCACGCCCGTCGCCATTATGGTAGGCACCGGCAAGGGCGCCGAGATGGGCATTCTGTTTAAGAGCGCCGAGGCGCTGGAGAACCTGCGCAGCGTGGGCACCGTGGTGCTCGATAAGACGGGCACGGTCACCCGCGGCAAGCCTGCCGTAACCGATATCGTCGTAGCCACGCGCACTGACGGCTCGCCCGCCATGAGCGAAAAGGCGCTGCTCAAGCTGGCCGCTGCGCTGGAGCGCTCAAGCGAGCACCCGCTGGCCGAGGCGATTATGGCCGAGTGCGAGGCGCGCGGAATCGTCGCGCGCATGGTCGAGGACTTTGCCGCCGTGCCCGGACGAGGCGTTACGGCACGCGAGGGGCAAAACGCCATTGCAGCCGGCAACGTACGCCTGATGGACGAGCTGGGCGCGAAGGTTCCCGCCGGCCTTGCCGAACAGTTCGCCGCCGAGGGCAAAACACCGCTGTTCTTTGCCAAGAACGGTGAGCTTGTCGGTACCATCGCCGTGGCCGACGAGGTCAAAGAGACGAGTGCCGAGGCCATCGCCGCGCTCCGCAAGCTCGGCGTCGACGTACGCATGCTCACCGGCGACAACCGCGTGACGGCCGAAGCAATCGCCCGCCGCGTGGGCCTCGACCCCGCGCAGGTCATCGCCGACGTCCTTCCCGCCGACAAGGAGCGCCACGTGCGTGAGCTGCAGGATGTGGGCAGTAAGGTCGCCATGGTGGGTGATGGCATCAACGACTCCCCCGCCCTGGCGCGCGCCGACGTGGGTCTTGCCATCGGCACCGGCGCCGACATCGCCAAGGAGGGGGCAGATGTGGTGCTCATGCGCAGCGATCTCATGGACGTTGCCCGCGCCATCGAGCTTTCGCGCGCCACGATCCGCAACATCAAGCAGGACCTATTCTGGGCGCTGTTCTACAACGGCATCGGCATTCCGCTCGCCGCGGGCGTGTTCTTCCCGCTCACGGGATGGCAGCTCTCGCCGATGTTTGGCGCTGCGGCCATGAGCCTGTCGAGTGTCTGCGTCGTAAGCAATGCGCTGCGCCTTCGAACCTTTAAACCATCAGTTGCGGTGAAATAAGGCGTAACATGCTTAGCTAAACCGCTATTTAGTCCGTATTCCACCGCAACTTTAGGTACTCAACGAAAAGGAGATAATCATGAACTACATCGTTAAAACGTCTGGCCTCATGTGTGGCCACTGCGACGCCACTGTCGAGACGGCACTGCTCAACGTGGTCGGCGTGACCGACGCCGACGCCGATCACGAGACCCAGACCGTCCAGGTGGAGTGCGCCGACACCGTGACCGCCGAGCAGCTCGCCGCCGCTGTCGAGGGCGCCGGCGAGAAGTTCCACGCCCTGTCCGTGACCGCAGCCTAGCTGCCACCGCACCAGCAGGCACCGCTGTCGGCCGACATAGCCGCCCAGCAACCACCGCTCAACCAGCCCTTCAGAAGTTGCGGTGAAATAGTTCCTGTTTTAGCGCTCCAAGCCCTCAATCAAGAACTATTTCACCGCAACTGAGGGCGAGGTATTTGAAGGATTGACCAGAAACGAGGACCCGCCATGATGGCAGACCATAAATCGGTGACCCGCATGCTCAAAACGGCACGTGGTCAGATCGACGGCATCCTGCGGATGGTCGAGGAGGACCGCTACTGCGTCGATATTTCCACGCAGCTCATGGCCACGCAGGCGCTCATCGCCCGCATCAACGCCGATGTGCTCAAGGCTCACATCGAGGGCTGCGTCGCCTCGGCCATCGAATCGGGCGACGAGGAACTCAAGGCCGCCAAGCTCGCCGAGATA
>CATZEP010000158.1 GCA_958418185.1 uncultured Collinsella sp. | reverse complement strand
CCGTAACAGCCGTTCTATAGTAACCAAACAGCCGAAGTTGGGCAAGGGGAATTTTGAGGCGTTTCCTCTTTTACCTCTCTTTTACCAGTAAACGTCTCAGTCAATCATCTCAATCTGTAACATCTGCAGGCCGTAATCCCCTCCAGATGTTACAGATTGAGACAAAGATACAAGGACGGCCCCAGCGACAGCGCGGACAGCCCATTCTTTATTAGTCCTCTCGAACGGTCTCCAACAGATAATCGCGCATGTACGGAATTGCAAACGAAACACAGCCATAGCCCGCGGGCTCAATCAACCCCGCATCGATCAGACGCTTGCGATATGACCCAACTTTGTTCGCCGACAAACCCATCTTCTTGGCGATATCGCCGTTGGCGATATCGACGCCCTCGCATTGAGCCATCGCCGCGAGATACTGAAACTGCCGTTCCGACACCCTGCGCAGCGCTGGGGCAATCACCATAGCATTAAAGCTATCAAGAGCCGCCTGGATACCCTTACGAGCCGCCTCTTCGCTCACACTCTCCGCCCCACTGCGCGCAGCAACCTGCCAAGCGTAATATCCGACCAGCTGGACCATAAAGGGATAGCCTGCCGAAGCTTTTGTTAATAGCTCAGCGGCACCTTTGTCGAGCTCCTTGCCCGCTCGTCTCATCGTATCCTCAAACGATCCGCCAACTTCAAAATCGGAAAGCCGAGTAAGTTCAACATGTTTGGCTCGCTGAAGGAACGTCAACGTATCATCCACCACCACGCCATCTACCGATGTCGGCAGCCCGGCGAAAGCGAAAGCGACATTCGCTCCTTGGCGAATCAAGAGCTGCATCTCATTGCCTAGCTCGCGCATTTCCTCAGTTGAGGCATCCTGGATCTCGTCGAGCGTAATGAGCAGACCACCGCGCTTCGCAGCATCGTACATCGCCTCGCCCAGATGAGAGGCCGACTTCGACATCTCCATGGAGCCAAGGCTGACCCCTAAAATCGATGGGGAAATCGAGATTGATTCAAGACGAACGTTTCGCTGCAGAGCCTCGAGGATTCTATTGCAAAAACCAGCATTGGAGGCAACGTCAACGACCTCGAATCTTTTTTGCGTGCAAGGTCACCCAATGCATTAAGGAGCACCGTTTTACCTGTGCCTCGGACGCCCGAGATGCGCATGAGTCGATCGGGGGCACCAGGACCATTCTCAAGAGCCTCGGCAAAGTCATCCAAAACAGTGTCCCGTCCGATAAGCTCAGGCGGATTCATGCCCGCCGTTGGCTTAAAGGGGTTAACAGCTTTCGTCATTCTGCCCTCCTCTGCTAGTTTTAACAACTTTAACAAAGTTTAGCAACTTTAGCAGAGTTTAACAGTTTTAGCAGGCTCGGCGGCTTTATGCCTTACCGATCCTGCCGGGTCCTCCCGCCCGCGCCGATACAAATAGCGCGGTGCGGCCCCTCTATATCGCCCCTACCCCAGCGAGCGACTGAGGGAGCCGAGCTCATCGTTGCCCATGGTGCGCCACATTTGGAAGATGCAGACGCGCGCCAGGAAAAAGAAGCCGTTATCGACCAGCTGCACGGCGGCATCCGCCAGCTGGTTGGTCACAGCGGACACGGGAGGCAGCTCGAGCCCGGCCTTACGGATGGTCTCAACCGCATCCTCGAACGTCGGCGGCTCGTTGACGCCCATCTCGTTCATAAGGCCCTGCATTTCCTCCAGCGCGCTGCTACCCGACTCCTCGCCGCGCGGCACGAGGCGGTAGCACGCCAACGCGAGCTCGAGCTGGTCGCAGTTCCAATAGGCAAACGCCAGACGATAGAACAGATAACCGATTGCGGAACGGTCACTGGCAATGCGCAGGCCGTGGCGCGCCACCTCGATAATCTCGTCAAAGCGCTCCAGGCGCGCCAGCACGTTGATGAGCGCAAAGTGCGACTGCATGGACGAGCGAGCCAGATCGTAAAGACGACGCACCTCGGGCAATGCCCGTTCAAAATCCTCCTGCTCGGCGTAATAACTGCAGATCTCGTGCTGGGCAAAGTACAGCGCATCGGGAGCACGCAAAATACGAACGGAGCGGTCTTCCTCCATTACCGGCAGCACCATGCGTACCAGCTGGTTGTCGCAAAACTGCGTCTGGACCGGACCCGTTGCCAAAAGCTCCGCGACGGCACACTTGGCCTCCAGCTCCTCAACAAGACGGGAGAAGCCCTCAAACGCACTTGCACGGTCAACTTTTGCCTGCTCGCGCAACTCAACGACGCGCGCCACATACGGGTCATCGTCCATCTCCATGACCTCGAGCTCATCAGCCGTATCGGCAAGCAGCAGGTCGCGCAACGCCGGCGGCAGCGAACGGTGGTCGTCACGCGGGCGAGCGTGAACCTCTGCAGGCTCAATCGCATCCGGCGCGTCCGACTCATATGCCTCAAGCATGCGCTTGCACGGCATATCGTCCATATCCATGCTCTCAAGATCCTTGGCGACAGGCACGCAATTGGCCAGATAGGCCGCACGCCCAAAGGAATATGTAGCAATGACGCGCTCGCCCTGCTCGCCGTCGGGAGCCGCAATCTGAACATAGCAGCGCGCAATGCAGGCACCTGCGGCAAAGCAAGCCGCTGCCAGCGTAAGCGCCACGCGCGCGTCGTGCTCCGCGGCCCAAATCACACGCGCGTTCTCGTCCAACTCGCGCCAGACATCCTCCTGAGCGTCGTATTCACGCTGTGGCATGGCATCCACGACAGAGTGCCCAAACCGAACGAGCATAATCCCCTCGGCAACGTTTGCCCGATAGGTATAGTCGAGCCGTGTGACCACGTTAAGCGCCTCGACGATACGCGCGAAGCGGGTACGCACGTCCCACTCACCGCCCGGCTGGCAAGCTACCGTTCCGGGTTTGCCCCACGGGTTGTCGCTCGAGGTCGTATCGAGCAGTCGGGGAACATCGTTGGTTGTCTTGGCGATATGCCACGCATCAAAGAGCGCGCAGCCCTCAAGGCTCGGCGAGGATGCCGCGGGGACCAATCCGGCCCCGATGCGCTCAAGGATGCCGGAGAGGCGGTTGAGACGGCACTCGATGGCAAGCAGCATGTCAATCTCGTCCTGGTCCAGCAGGCTACGATCAAAATTGAGATAGAACAGCCTTGAGCGGTCGATGCGCGCTAGGCTCATTTCGGACTTGGCAGCAATGGTGCGCAGGCGGGGCAAGTCGATCTCGCTCATAAGAGCGGCAGCATAGCGCTCGATACCGCTCGGATTCTCGGCATGGTCAACACGGTAAAGCAGCGTCTCGATAGCATCGGGGAGCGGTGCCGTGTCAAAGCCCAAAAACACCTCGACCGGCTCGGGCAACTTTACGAGTTTGATCTTGTCGACAACGTTTTGCATGTCTACATCGAGACCGTCGACGCCCGTCGTGTTCGCAAGAGCGCTTTCGGAGTTGGCAAATATCACGTAGCGCAAGAACATCGAGGCCATGAACTCGCCGTAAGGAAGGGCGCGGGTCGAATTCCATGTCTCGTGGTCGGACTGCTCGCGCATGGGGCCTTCGGGAGAGCCGGCAGTTCGCGCACACACGGGCAGTGCTCCGTGGGC
>CATZEP010000157.1 GCA_958418185.1 uncultured Collinsella sp. | reverse complement strand
AGGTAGAGGACAATGGCCGCGGCTGCCCGCTCGACTGGAACCCTTCCGAGAAGCGCTTTAACTGGGAGCTCGTCTTTTGCGAGCTCTATGCAGGTGGCAAATACAACAACAACCAGGGCGGCGACTACGACTTCTCGCTCGGTACCAACGGCCTGGGCTCGTGCGCGACCCAGTACGCCTCCGAATACATGGACGTCACGGTTTGGCGCGATGGCAACAAGTACTCTCTGCACTTTAAGAAGGGTAAGGTTGTCGGCGCCAAGAAGAAGGCACTCGAGATTGAGCCCAGCGACGAGAACCGCACCGGCACCACTATCAAGTGGCGCCCCGATCTTGAGGTCTTTACCTCGATTAGCATTCCCCACGATTGGTATCGCGAGACCATGCGCCGTCAGGCGGTGGTCAACGCCAACGTGACCTTCCGCCTGCGCATCGAAGGCGACGATGGCGAGTTTTCCGAAGAGGACTTCTGCTATCCCAAGGGCATCGAGGACTACGTGCTCGAGAAGGTCGGTACCGACTACCTCACCGAGCCCTTCTTTATCGAGGCCGACCGTCGTGGTCGCGACCGCGAGGACCTGCCCGACTACAACGTAAAGATCACCGCGTGCATGTGCTTCTCGCGCACCTTCACGATGCAAGAGTACTACCACAACTCATCGTGGCTCGAGAACGGCGGTTCGCCCGAGAAGGCCGCCCGCAGTGCTCTGACCAGCGCCATCGATGCCTACATCAAGCAACAGGGCAAGTACAACAAAAACGAGAGCGGCATTAAGTGGCAAGATGTCCAGGACTGCCTGGTACTGGTGACCAACTGCTTCTCCACCCAGACGTCCTACGAAAACCAGACCAAGAAGGCCATCAATAACCGCTTTATCCAGCAGGCCATGACGGCATTCTTTAAGGAGCGCCTCTCGACCTACTTGATCGAGAACAAAGATGCCGCCAACAAGATCATGGAGCAGGTGCTCATCAACAAGCGCTCGCGCGAGAACGCCGAGAAGACGCGCCAGAGCATCAAGACCAACCTGCAGCAGAAGACCGACATGGCCAACCGTGTGCAAAAGTTCATCGATTGCCGCTCCAAGGACAAGAGCCGCCGCGAGATCTACATCGTAGAGGGTGACTCGGCAGCAGGCGCCATTCGAACGTCGCGCGATGCCGAGTTCCAGGGTGTTATGCCCGTCCGCGGCAAGATCCTCAACTGCCTGAAGGAGGACTACCCGCGCATCTTTAAGTCCGACATCATCATGGACCTCATGCGCGTGCTGGGCTGCGGCGTGGAGATCAAAGACAAGCGCATCAAGAACCTTGGCGCCTTTGACCTGGACAACCTCAACTGGAACAAGGTCATCATCTGTACGGACGCCGACGTCGACGGTTACCACATCCGCACGCTCGTGCTCACCATGCTCTACCGCCTGGTGCCCACACTTATCGACGAGGGCTACGTCTATATCGCCGAGTCGCCGCTCTACGAGATCAACTGCAAAGAAAAGACCTACTTTGCCTACACCGAGCTCGAGAAGAACGGCATCCTTAAGGAGATCGGCGACCAGAAGTGCTCCATCAACCGCTCCAAGGGTCTTGGTGAGAACGATCCGGACATGATGTGGCTCACCACCATGAACCCCGAGACGCGTCGTCTGATCAAGGTGGAGCCCGAGGACGTCACCAAGATGGAGACCATGTTCAACCTTTTGCTGGGCAACGACGAGGCAGGCCGCAAGCGCCATATCTCCGAGCACGGCAAGGAATACCTGGACCAGCTGGACCTGCAATAGCAGCAAATCAATAACGACGGCCCATAAGAAGTTCAAGAGGAAATCGTGGCAAAGAAGAAGACGAAGAACCAGCCAAAGAAAAAGCAGGTCAACGCCGAGAACGTCATCGGCCTGCACTCCGAGGTCACCGACCAGCCGATCACGCAGACGCTCGAGGTCAACTATATGCCCTACGCCATGAGCGTCAACGTCTCGCGTGCGTTCCCCGAGATCGACGGCTTTAAGCCCTCGCACCGCAAGCTGCTCTACGCGATGTACAAGATGGGCCTGCTCAAGGGCGAGCGCCAGAAGAGCGCCAACATCGTGGGCCAAACCATGAAGCTCAACCCGCACGGCGATGCCGCAATCTACGAGACGATGGTGCGCCTGGCCACCGGCAACGAAGCGTTGCTCGCGCCGTTCGTTGAGTCGAAGGGCAACTTTGGCAAGTACTATTCGGGCGACCTGAGCTACGCCGCCTCGCGTTATACCGAGGCCAAGCTCTCCCCCATCAGCGCCGAGATCTTCAAGGACATCGACAAGGACCCGGTCGACTTCGTCGACAGCTACGACGGCGCCATGAAGGAGCCGCGCCTGCTGCCCACCACGTTCCCCAATATCCTCGTCTCGGCCAACAAGGGCATCGGCGTCGCCATGGCGTCCGACATCTGCGGCTTCAACCTCAACGAGGTCTGCACCGCCACGATGCACTACCTGCAGGATCCCGACTGCGACCTGCTCGAGTACATGCCCATGCCCGACTTCTCGACCGGCGGTGAAATTATCTACCGCCGCGAGGAGATGGAAAAGATTATCGAGACCGGCCTTGGCAGCTTCCAGATCCGCTCCCGCTGGCGCTGGATTCCCGAAGAGCGCATCATCGAGGTGTACGAGATCCCCTACACCACCAAGACCGATGTCATCATCGAGCGCATCGTCAAGCTCTCCAAGGAGGGCAAGGTCAAGGAGATCGCTGATATCCGCGACGAGACCGACCTCTCGGGCTTGCGCATCGCCATCGACCTTAAGCGCGGTGTCGACCCCGACAAGCTCATGGCCAAGCTCTATCGCACGACCACGCTGCAGGATTCGTTCTCGTGCAACTTCAACGTGCTGGTCGATGGTTACCCTCGCGTTATGGGCGTGCGCCAGATTCTGCACGAGTGGGTCAAGTGGCGTATTGAGTCCACGCGTCGCCGCATTAACTTTGACCTGGACAAAAAGTCCGAGCGCCTGCACCTGTTGCACGGCCTTGAGGCGATCCTGCTCGACATCGACAAGGCCATCGCCATCATCCGCGGCACCAAGCTCGAGGCCGAGGTCGTGCCAAACCTTATGAAGGGTTTCGACATCGATGAGACCCAGGCCGAGTTTGTTGCCGAACTTAAGCTCCGCAACATCAACGAGGAGTACATCCTCAACCGCACCAAGGACATCGCCAAGCTCGAGGGTGAGATTGCCGAGCTGGAGGAGATTCTCTCGAGCGAAGACAACATCAAGAAGGTCATCAGCGACGAGCTGGCCGCGGTCAACAAGAAGTACGTGATGCCGCGCCGCACGGGCAGGATTGAGCCCCACGAGGTCATCGAGGTGAGCCTGGAGCCCGAGGTCGAGGAGTACCCGGTCACCATCATGCTCTCGCGCGATGGCTACCTTAAGAAGATGACGGACCGCGTACTCAAGAAGGCGACCACGCTCAAGTACAAGGACGGCGACAAACCCTTTATCGAGTTCCCGTCCTCCAACACCCACGAGCTGCTGGTCTTTACCAACAAGAGCCAGGTGTACAAGTGCAAGGTTGCGGCGTTTGAGGACACCAAGTCGGCCC
>CATZEP010000156.1 GCA_958418185.1 uncultured Collinsella sp. | reverse complement strand
GGTGGCTCCTCCGACGCTATCTCCGGCGGCATCGAGGGTGCCGTCGAGCTCGACGGCTATAAGCTCGTCGTCGCTGAGCTCCAGGGCCTTGAGGCCGCCGACCTGCGCAACGTTTGGGATACCGTGCACCAGAAGGTCGCCGGCCCTGTCGCCTGCGTCGTTGCCAGCGTGACCGAGAAGGGCACCCCGGCCCTGCTCGCCGCCGGCTCCGATGACGCCGTGAAGGCCGGTTTCCACGCCGGCAACGTGATCAAGCAGATCGCGGGTCTGGTCGATGGTCGCGGTGGCGGCCGTCCCAACATGGCCCAGGCCGGTGGCAAGAACGCTGCCGGTATCGCCGATGCCCTCGCGGCCGCCAAGACCGCGCTCGGCGCCTAAGTAGTCGCTGTGGTCGCGCTCGCGCTGGACATAGGGGAGACCAGGATCGGCATTGCCGTCTCGAGCCGTGATGGCAAGATGGCGATGCCTGTCAAGGTGCTTCCTGCTGCCGAGGTCACTGGCATGGCCAAGACGTTTCGCTACCTGGTCGAGGACTATGAGCCCGATATCCTGGTAAGCGGACGTCCCTTGACCATGGCCGGTGAGCCCGGCCCCCAGGCCGAGCGCGTTGCCGCCGTGGCCCAAAAGATTGCCGACGAGCTCGAACTTCCGCTGGAGTTTGAGGATGAGCGTCTGTCCTCGCAGGAGGCCAAGCGAATCCTGCGAGAGCAGGGGCTCAACGAAAAGCAGATGAGGGGCAAGATTGACATGATCGCAGCCAGCCTGTTCTTGCAGACATGGCTCGATCGTAAAAACGAGGAGGTTCAGCATGCCTAGCGCTTCCGATCCGCGCCAGCAGAATCGTACACGGCGGCCCGCGCCGCGTCCTGCTCAGCCTGGTCAGCGCCCGGCGCAGCCGACGCAGCGTTCGGGCCAGCCTACTCAGCGTGCTGCTCAACAGCCCGCCGCTCGTCCCGCGCAGCCTGCTGGCGGCGCTCGTTTTAAGCAACAGACTCCTGCCCAGCGCACGCAGGGACAAGCCCCGCAATCACGCTCCCACGCACATCATGCTCATGACTCGCACGGCGTTGCTCCGGCCACGCGCTCGAGCTATAACACGCACGCCCGCCGTGGTGCCCAAAAGAAAAGCTCCCCGGTGCCTATGATTATCGGTGGCGTCGTCGCCGTGCTTGCGCTTGTCGCGATCGTTTTCTTTGTCGTGCCGGCCGTCAAGGGCTTCTTTGGCGGTGAGGATGCGAAAGTCGCTGCTGGTCAGCAAGTTACTATCACGATTCCCGATGGCGCTTCGGGTGACACCATCGCTTCGATTCTCTCTGAGAACCATATCGTCGAAGATCCCAAGGATTATTACGCGGCGGTCAAAAAGCTCAACGCCGACATGTCGCTTAAGCCTGGCACCTACTCGTTCACCACGCTCATGGACGCGACCAAGGTCGTTCAGCAGCTCATGGAAGGCCCCAATGCGGGCTCCGATGCGCTGACTATCCCTGAGGGTCTGACGGTTGACCAGGTCGCCGACCGCGTGGCCAAGGCGTACGACAGCATTTCTAAGGAGGACTTCCTTAACCAGGCTAAGGCGAGCAATTATGTGAATGATTACGCTTTCCTTAAAGACGCCGCGAACGATTCGCTCGAGGGCTTCCTATTTCCCAAGACCTATTCACTGGGTAAGGACCCAAGCGCCGATGATGTGATTCGCGCCATGCTTGACCAGTTCAACGCCGAGTATAAGTCGCTTGACTTTGCCAGCTGCGAGGCCAAGATCAAGGAGCGCTATGGCGTGGAGATGTCCGATTACGACATCGTTAACCTTGCCTCGATCGTCGAGCGCGAGGGCCTCAACGCCGACCAGCGCGCGCATGTGGCCTCAGTCTTCTACAACCGTCTGGCGGGCAAGCTCGATGGCCTGCGCTACCTCAATAGCGACGCGACCATGATGTACGTCACCGGCGGCGAGGTTACCGCCGACGACCTGCAGAGTGATAGCCCCTATAACACCTATAAGCACGAGGGCCTCCCGCCCACGCCCATTTGCTCTCCGTCGCTCGAGGCGCTCAAGGCCACCCTTGAGCCGACCGACTCCGACGACCTGTATTTCTACATTACGCAGGACGAGGAGTATTTCTCGAAGACCTACGAAGAGCATCAACAGTCTTGGAATTAAACATGAGGATTTTTAGCCCCAAACGATATGTTGCCTCGGTCGATCGCATCGACCTCGATACCCTCTGGGCCGACGGCAAGCGCGCCATTCTGCTCGATCGCGACAACACCCTGGTGCCGCGTGATACCGAGCAGGTACCCGCTGCAGTTTCCGCCTGGCTCGAGGCCGCCCATGCTAAGGGCTTTAAGCTGTGCATGGTGTCCAACAACTGGCATCGCGACCAGGTCATGAGCTCAGCACGCGAGCTGGGGCTCGAGGCCATCAGCCATGCCATGAAGCCTGCACCGTTTGCTCTCAAGGCCGGTCTTAAGCGCTTGGGCGCCACGGCCGATGAGGCTGTGCTGATCGGTGACCAGCTGTACACGGACGTGTGGAGCGGTAACTTTGCCGGCGTCGACACGATCTTGGTAAAGCCACAGGCAACTCAGGACCTGTGGTATACGCAGATCTTCCGTATCTTTGAGCGCCGGGCCCTGCGCGACCTTCCCTGCGAGGAATAGGTTTCGTCATGTCCCAGCACACCAAGCACGGCTGCGACCATATCTTCTTTATCGGGTTTTTGGGTGCGGGCAAATCGACGCTCGCACGCAACGTGGGCACAATGTTCAAGCGTCGGTTTATTGATACCGACCGCCTTGTCGTGCGCCGTTGCGGCAAATCGGTAACCGAGATTTTTGAAACCGAGGGCGAGGAGCGCTTTCGCGAGCTCGAAACCTCGGCGCTCCGTTCGCTCCAAAGCGAGCGCAGCCTGCTGGTTTCGTGCGGTGGCGGCATTGTCGAGACGCCGGTCAATATCGAGCTCATGCACCAGATGGGTACCTGTGTGTACCTCGAGGGCGATTTTGAGGATTCGATGCGCCAGATCCGCCGCTCCGACACGCGTCCCGATTTCCGCTCGCCCGAGCACGCGGCGCTGCTCTTTGAGCATCGCCGTCCGTTGTATCTTCAAGCCGCCGATATTACCCTTGATATTCGCAACAAGTCCTTCGAGGACGTTTCCTACCTTTGTGCCGAGATGCTTTTGGAGCGTGGATTGCTATGATTCGCCGTCAACTCATCAATTTCCAAAACCGCAGTGTCGATGTTCGCGTCGGTCTTGGCGCATTTGAGGAACTGTCGCGCATGTTTGCCTCGGCTGTGGGCAAGCCAAAGCGCGCGATGGTGGTTTGGAACGACGCCACATCCGAGCGCTTTGGTGAGGTCGTCGAGCATGCGCTGGTCGACGCCGGTTTTGCCGTGTCGCTGCTCGCCCTTGAGGTTTCGCCTGCTGGTGCCACACTGGCCGATGCCGATGCTATCTTTGGCGCCTTGTCTGTCAACGGCATTACCTGCGACGATCTGGTTGTCGCCGTTGGCGATGCCGCAACCTGCTCGGTTGTTAGCTGGTGCGCCAACCAGTGGTGCGGTCGCACCGAGTGCGCCTTGCTGCCGACGACGTTCGACGCCATG
>CATZEP010000155.1 GCA_958418185.1 uncultured Collinsella sp. | reverse complement strand
ATAGCAAGCGTAGTCGGTCGTGCTGTGCATACACGGAATGACGACCTCCTCGGCGGCCTTCTCCACGGCAAACGACTCCATCTCGTAGAGCGTGCAGAACTGCAGGGCCACGTCGACGATACCGTCGGCATGCAGGTCCTTGGCCATCTGGACAATGTCCTTCATACGCTGGTCATTGGGCGTAAAGACGGCGCAGTTGATCTTAAAGTAGCGCTCGGCGATGGCGTCGAGCATCTCGTCGACCGTCTCGCCGGACTCGTCGATCAGGTCCTTGTAGTAGCGCGAGCCCGTGCAGGACTCCTCGCCCACCACAACGCCGCCGGCTTTCTCGATGAGGTTGAACAGCTTCCAGTTAGGCACGGCCATGGGCGTACCGGTGTACAGGATGCGCTTGGTCCCCTTGGGCGCCACGCCCTCGCCGGCCTCGACACGCTGCTCGCACTCAGCCGCCATATCGTTAACGGCTCCGGTCAGACGCGGCGTGTCGTCCATAAAGGCGGCCTGAACGGTCAGCAGGCTATCGAGACCGCTGATGGGCGCCGGATCGGCAGCGCGCGTGGCAGCCAGACGCTGCAGGGCGCGACGCTTCTCGTTGACGGCGTGGATGGCAGCCTTCAGGCGCTCGGGCGCAATCTTGACGCCGCACTCTTCCTCGATCTTGGCGGCAAGCTTTTTAACCTCGGCCTTCCAGGTCACGAGCGTCGACTCGTCGTGTACGTTGGGAATATCCATGACGTACATGTTCTTTTGCGTGGCAAAGAACTCGTAGGCCTTCTTCTTGCCATCGCAGGTGTTCTCGCCGACTACCAAGTCGCTCGACTCGATGTAGGGGCAGACCTCGCCCAGCTTAAAGCCGGCAAAGCTCTTGATGAGCGGGCAAGTGTTGCGCGGCAAGTGCTCCTCGACTTTGTCGGTTGCCCAGTCGGCACCCGAGCACAGGCCCACGGGGATGCCGTCGCAGGCAAGCACGATCTCCTCGGGCACGTACACACAGAACGAACCGACGATCTTGGTGGCCTCGCCGGCCTCCTTCTTGTCGAGCATCTCCTTAATACGGCCGCTGTGGATGTTGGTGGCGACAAAATCCAGGTAGGACGTGGACTTGGGGCGATTGTTCTGCGTCAGGAACATATCGCCGTACATCTGACCCACGGCGCCCAGCAGCATGTCGTGGTCGGCAAGATTCATGCCGAGGCTCTCCCACATCGGATGGAAATCAAATTCTTCAGCCATGGCGGTTCCCCTCTCGAACCAAAAATGAATAGCTACGGTATTGCTGCACGGTGGGTGGCGAAAACCCAGCCGCGCTCAAACCCGGAATTTTGGGGAACCCGCTTTGCAGCTGATTATTTAGTTGTGCGTCGTCTCTCCCGGAGCCGTGAACATACCTGCTCATATGCGGCTCCGAGCCATATACAGGGCGCGCGCGGCAACGCGACGCGAATATGTCATCTGCAGCACCGGCGCACCCTCCTTTTCTCGTCGAAGGTAACTATATCAACGGTTGTCGTCCAGACGAACACCGCCGACATGCGTACGACAGCGTCGTGTGCCGTCGTTTAATAAATAATTATCTGTGTTGATAAGAGTTTGTCATCTCTCATTCGACGAACGACAAAAACAAAGCCGCCGAGGCTTATATCCCCGACGGCATTACCCGGCGCTATCGACAAACCAAGTGGATCCTACTCGCATCGAAGTGCATGCGCAGCGTCTCGCCTGCTTGCGGCAGCTCGTCGACAGGCACGCCCACCTTGTTGACCTTCCACTGCAGACGCGTGGGCGCATCAGCGCGCGGCACGTCCAGCAATACCAGCCGCTCAAAGCGCGAATCGCTCACACGGGCCACATGCAAATCATAGCTGTTGCGACCCCGCTCCGCGCGATTGTCAACATGGAAGTAGCTTGCGCGAATGCCCAGGTACACCACATTATCGGGAACCTCGCGGCCCACGTTAAAGGTCATGCCCCAGTCGAGGGCTTCAACTTCTTCGTCGCCGATCTTGCGCGCCCGGCTTGTGTTCTTGCAGCCCGTCAGGCGCAGCGCCGCCAGCGTCTGCGGGCGGCGGACCACGTCCTCAATGGAGCCGATCTCCTCAACATGCCCGTCGTGCATCACGCAGATACGCTGGCACAGGCGGCACGCTTCGTCGATGTCGTGGCTCACGTAGAGCACGGTGCGGTTGCATACATCGAACAGGTCGAGCATGTTCTGCTCGAGTGCGCTCTTAAGATAGGAATCGAGCGCGCTCATGGGCTCGTCGAACATAAAAATGCCCGGATGCGCCGCCACCATACGGGCAAGCGCCACGCGCTGCTGCTGGCCGCCCGAGAGACGCGCGGGATAGCGGTCGGCGAAATCGGTCAGGCCAAAGATGCCCAGATAGCGTTCGGCGAGCTTTTTGCGCGCGGCGGCGTCGCCCGCGTCCTTTACACCGGCGCACACGTTATCGGCCACCGTCATGTTGGGAAACAGCTGATAGTTTTGGAACAGCAGGGCACACTTGCGCTCCTGGGGCGACAGGTTGATGCCCGCCGCCGAGTCAAAAAAGGTCACGCCGTTGACAACGATCTTGCCCGCGTCGGGCGTCTCCACGCCGGCAATGCAGCGCAGCGTGCAGCTCTTGCCGCAACCCGAGGCGCCGAGCAAGCCAACGCGCTCCTCGCCGGCTACGAGTTGGATGTCGAGGGTGAACCCCGGAAAGTGCTTTTTGATATCCAGAACGAGCGACATGGCTTATCGACCTCCCTTTGCGGCCGTGTCATCACGCATAAGTTCGGCCAGCGCCTCGCGATCGATACGCAAGGCATCGCCGCCCGCCGGGTCGAGCGAATCGCCCTGTCCGGTGAGATCTTTGGCCTGTTTGCGCTCCGCATGGGAAAGGCCCCGCTCGCGATACTTTTGCGAATGCGCCGTGTACATGTTGATGAATAGGATGACTAGGAAACTAAACGCGATCACGACGACGACCCAAAAGAGGGCCACCGACGTGTTGCCGCCCATCCACTCAAAGTAGATGGCGATGGGGATGGTCTGCGTAATGCCGGCGTAGTTGCCCGCAAAGAACAGGGTGCAGCCAAACTCGCCCATGGCACGCGCGAAGGCGAGCACCGTGCCGGCGGCGATGGAGGGCCAGCCGAGCGGCATCATAAGCTTGGTAAAGATGCGACGCTCGGACCAGCCCAGCGTGCGCGCCGCATCGAGCATCTGCGTGTCGAGGCTCTCGAAGGCTCCGAGCGCCGTACGGTAGACCAGGGGAAACGACACCACGACGGCCGAAATGACCGCCGCGGGCCAGGTAAAGACAATCGAGACGCCGTGCGCGATGAGCCACTGGCCCACCCCGGTCGAGCGGCCAAACAGCATGAGGAGCAGAAAGCCGCAGACCGTGGGCGGCAGCACCATAGGGATGGTAAAGACCGAGTCGAGCAGACCCTTGATGCGACTCGAGGTACCCATAGTCTTCCACGCGGCGAACAGGCCCAGCGCAAAGGAGATCAACAGGGCAAGGCCGCTCGTTTTTATGGACACCCAAAACGGTCGATAGTCGATGTCGCCTAAAAAGGAAGCTAGAGAGGTCACGGCCCCCGGGTTCTACACCGACTCGGACGCCCTTGCCCCACACGTCGCTCTGCCGACCACCCAGCGCGCGCCA
>CATZEP010000154.1 GCA_958418185.1 uncultured Collinsella sp. | reverse complement strand
TGCAGGAACTCAAGGGTGCCTTTATGTCCTCGCTCGGCACCAAGATCGCCGCACTGCTCATCAAAAAGCAGATGCGCGAGATCAAAGCCAAACTTTCGGGCGACGCCAAGGGCGGCGCGATCCTGCTGGGCCTGCGCGGTGTCGTGTTGATCGGCCACGGTGCCACGTCGGTCGAGGCCGTCAAGAACGGTACGCTTGCCGCGGCCCAGGCCGTACGTGCCGGGCTTGTCCAGGACGTTGCCAATTCCATGGACGGTATCGTTTTGTAAGAGCCCCGTTCCGTGGCTCAACCTGTACCGTGTGGGGTAGAATCGGAGCCGTATTGCAACGCGGCTTCGATTGCCGTGTTGTGTTGTGTTCCATGACATACGAGAGGAAGCGCTATGGACCGCTCCGAAATCTTCGATAAGATCGCCGAAATTGCCGCTGACGTGCTGGGCGTCGATGTCGCCGACATTAGCGACGAGACCACTTTTGACGATCTCGATGCCGATTCGCTCGAGCGTCTGCAGCTGGTGACGGCCATCGAGGACGAGTTCGACCTCGAAATCGATGACGAGACCCTGCTGTCGCTCAACTCTGTCGCCGACGCCGTCGACGCGATCGAAAACGCCAAGGAGGCCTAAGTCTTGGCTTTGTCTGAACGACTCACGCGTGCCCAGGAGATCCTGGGCCATGAGTTCAATAACAAGGTGCTGCTGCGCGCGGCGCTCACGCATCCCTCGGCCGTCGAGGGCCTGCCGGTCTCTGCCAGCTATGAGCGCCTTGAATTTTTGGGCGATTCCATTTTGGGCGCCGTGGTGGCCCGTTCGCTCTTTGAGTCCTATCCCGAGTTTGACGAGGGCAAGCTCACACGCCTGAAGGTGTCCCTTGTCTCGGGCGCCACGCTGTCCGAGGTGTCGCACGAGCTGGGTATCGACGACATCATCATCTTTGGCGCCTCCGAGACCGGTACCGGCGCGCGCGGCCTGCACTCGGCGCTTGAGAACGTTTACGAGTCGCTCGTGGGTGCGTTGTATCTGGATGCCGGTTGGGATGCGGCGGCGGAGTTCATCCACCGTACGCTTAAGCCGCACCTGGCCACCGAGCGTGCCGAGCACCCCGCGAACCCCAAGTCGTTCTTGCAGGAGTGCGTGCAGGCAGACGGCCACGAGCCTCCCGCGTATAAGCTGGTCGGCTCCGAGGGCCCCGCACATGCGCCCACCTTTACCGCTGTGGTGCTCATCGACGGTATTCGCCAGGGCCGCGGCACCGGTTCCTCCAAGAAGGAGGCCGAGGGGGCCGCTGCACTCGAGGCGCTCGACCGCATGGGCTACACCACCAACGGCGTGATTCTTAACAAGAAGCCTGTTTAAGCGAGGAACCGTGTATCTCAAGTCCCTCACGCTCAAAGGGTTCAAGTCGTTTGCCGACCGCGCCCATATGTCATTTGAGCCGGGCCTGACCGTCATCGTCGGTCCCAACGGCTCGGGAAAATCGAACATCTCCGACTCGATTCTGTGGGTCCTGGGCGAGCAGAGTGCCAAGCAGCTGCGCGGCCAGGCCATGGAGGACGTCATCTTCTCGGGCTCGTCGGCGCGCAAGCCGGTGGGTGTCGCCGAGGTCACGCTGGTGCTCGATAACTCGGACCATATGCTGCCCGTCGACTTTGACGAGGTCGCCATTACCCGTCGCATGTACCGCTCGGGCGAAAGCGAGTACCTCATCAACTCGAGCCCGTGCCGCCTGATGGACATTCAGGACATCCTGCACGATTCGGGCCTGGGCAAGGATACGCATTCCATCATCAGCCAGGGCAAGCTCGATGCCATTTTGCAGAGCCGCCCCGAGGAGCGCCGCGCCCTTATTGAGGAGGCTGCCGGCATCTCCAAGCACAAGCGCCGAAAGGAGCGGGCGCTCAAAAAGATTAAATCGATGGCCGAGCACCTGACCCGTGCCCCCGACACCAATAAGGAGATCGCCCGCCAGCTGCGGCCGCTGGAGCGTCAGGTCGATCGCGCGCGCAAGTACAAAGAGCTGTCCTCGCGTGCGAACGAGCTTACGCAGATGCTGGCCGTCGACGAGCTTCGTTCGCTGCAGTCGCAGTGGAACGACCTGGAGAGCCGCTCCAAGGAGGGCGCTGCCGAGCTTGAGCTTGCGCAATACCGCTTGGGCGAAAAGGAGCGCGAGCTCGAGAAGCTCCAGGTCATGCTCGAGGAAAAGGGCCTGTTTGTGGGTGATCTGGGCGAGCAGCGCCGTCATATGCAAGACGTGGTCGGCCGCATCAACTCCGACATGCGCCTACTCGAGGAAAAGGGCCACAACATGGTGTCGCGCCTGTCCGACATGCGCGGCCAGATCTCGAGCTCCGAGCATCAGCGTCGTCGCGTGGTCGAGGAGCTCGAGGATGCGCGTGCCCAGCTTGAGGAAGTGACCGGTGCGCACATGCAGGCCCAGGACGACGTTGATGCCGCCGGTCCTGCCGCCGCCCAGCTCCACGAGCGTCGCGTGGCGCTCGACAATCAGATTTCGCAGCTCACTCGCGAGCAGCGCGATGTGCAGCGTGTGGCCGATAACGCCGCGCTCGAGCTCGCCAAGGTGAAGGACTCGCTGAGCAACGCCGAGGTCGAGGACAACATGTACGCCTCGCGCCTGGAGCAGATCGACGAGCAGCTCGAGGAGGTCACGGCCTCGCTCGAGAGCCGTCGCGACCGCGCTGAGGAACTTGACGGTGCGCTCGATCAGGCCCGCCAGGCCCAGATTGATGCTCGCGAGGCCACCGAGGTCGCCCGTGCGGCGTTGAAGGACCTGCGTAATCGCGAGAGTGAGGCGCGCAACAAGCTGTCCGAGGTGCGCTCGGAGCTTGCCAGCCAAAAGAAGCTCGATGCCCGCATGGCCGACAGCTCGCCACTGGTGAGCCGTCTGATGGGCGCGATGGGCGATGATGTCTCGGGTCGTCTAGGCGACGTGCTCGAGGCTCCTCGTGAGCTCGAGGGCCTGGTCGAGCAGCTGCTTGCTGGCGATATCGATGCCTTGCTGTTTGATGACGCCGCTACGCTTGAGCGCGCCGGTCGTGCGGCTCTGGACCAAAAGAAGGCCTCGGGCGAGGCGCTGCTGGTGGGTCGCGGCGTGAGCGGCTCTGCTGCTGCCAAGGGCGCTGCCGGTTCTCGTTTGGTCGACCGTCTGTCCGTGCGTTCCGGGTATGGCCCGGTTGTCGAGGCCCTGCTCGGCGGCTATTACGTGGTCGATGACTTGGCTGCCGCGCTGGCGGCACCAGTCGTTGACGGTGTGACCTATGTGACGCCCGATGGCGCCCGCGTGAGCTGTGGCGGCCTGGTGCGCGTGGGACTCGATGCCGGCGAGGCTTCGGGTGCCCTGGAGCGCAAGCGTCGCATTCGCGAGCTGGAGGGCTTGGAGCCCGATTTGGCTGCCGTGTTTGAGCATGTGTCGGATCAGGTCGTCGAGGCTAATGCGGCCGTCGAGGAGGCGCGTGCCGCCGAGGGCGATGCCGCCGGCGAGATCGCCCGTCTTGAGGGCGAGCGCCGCTCGCTGCTCTCCGAGATCGGCCGCCTGGAGCAAAGCGCCAACAACGCCGAGGTCGAGCGCGTGCGCATCTCCAAGCGCCGCGAGCAGGCCGCCGAGGCCGTTCGCGCTGCGCGCCCGCGCGTGGACGAGCTCACCCGTTCGCGTGACGAGGCCCGCGCGCAGGCAAGCGACCTGGGTCTCCAGATTGCCGAAGCCAA
>CATZEP010000153.1 GCA_958418185.1 uncultured Collinsella sp. | reverse complement strand
CTTCATCGCCCCACGGGCTCGCGTTGACCTCGGCACGACGGCGCTCGGCAAAATCGGCAGCGCGATCGCGTGCGGAGCGCAAAACGCCGCCCACCGAAAAGCCGATGATGACCAAGCCAACGACGACAAGGCCCAGCAAGACAACCATGGCGATAGGTTTACCCAAGGCGTATTGCAAGGCACTTGCGATAAAGGCGCCAATGTAGCCGCCTGAGGCGGAAAGGTTCTGCGGCGCAAACATGAGGTCGCACGAATCGCTCGTGCCCGGCACCATCAGCGACAGGATAGAGACAATGGCCACAAAGACCACGGCGCCGCCCGCGACCGAGCGAATGTTGAGCGGCGAGTCCTCACCCAAAAAGAGCGTGGCGGCAAACAGCAAGATGACGATCGGCAGCACGTAGGCGCCCAGGCCAAAGCCGAGGTGATAGAAACCGGCGACAGCAGCCGTCACGGGCGCCGTTGCCGGCGAAATCACGGCAATGAAGGATGCAATCGCCAAAACGGCAATGACCACGCCGGCGATATCGCGATTGGCCGAAGGCTCGACCAGGGGCTCGAACTCATCGAACTCCGCCTCGTGACCCTTATTGGCACGCAGATGGGAACCGGCACCCTTAGCAGATGCCGGTTGGCTGTTGGCTTTATTGCCTTTGGCGTTTTGTGCAGATCCGCGCGCCAAACTAAACCTCCATGACGACCGGGATGATCATCGGACGGGTGCGCGTACGGCTCCAGATAAAGTTGGAGAGCGAATCGCGCACGGCTTTGCGAATGGCATCGGAGCCGCTGCTGGTAAAGCTAAACTTGCCCTTCTCGATCGTCTTCATGATGGCTGCGGAGGCATCCTCGGAGAACTGGTCGTCGATGGCAAACGAGACGCCGCGGCCCGAGAACTCGATAGCCTCGATCTTCTTGTGCTTGAGCGAGACGATGGCAACAGCCGTGACCATACCGTCGTTGGCGAGCTTTTGGCGATCGCGCAGGACAATGGGGTCGGTATCGCCGATGCGCAGACCGTCGACATAGACAACGCCGGACTCGACGGGCGCACCGCGTTTGACGATACCGCCGCGCATCTCGAGCGTGTCACCGTTATCGAGGATAAAGATGTGATCGTCCTTAAGGCCCATCTTGCGGGCGAGCTGGGCATGGGCGCGCAGGTGAACGGCCTCGCCGTGAACCGGCATAAAGTAGGTGGGCTTGGCCATGGCTATCATGAGCTTGAGCTCCTCCTGGCTGCCGTGGCCCGAGACGTGGACGAGGGCACGGGACTTATCCCAGACGTCGCAGCCAAGCTTGGCCAGGCTGTTGACGACCTGCTGGACGGCCTTCTCGTTGCCGGGAACGGGAGTTGCCGAGAGGATGACGGTATCGCCCTCGTGGATGGAAAGCGTCTTGTGCTCGCCGTTGGCCATGCGGGACAGGGCCGACAGCGGCTCGCCCTGCGAACCGGTGCACATGACGACGATCTTATCGTCAGGCAGGTTATCGATATCAAAGGCATCGATGATATCGGCATCGTCGATGTTGAGGTAGCCCAGCTCGCGCGCCACGCGGGTGTTGGTGAGCATGGAACGTCCGGTCACGACGACCTTGCGGCCGCACTTGCGGGCGGCGTCGCAGATCTGCTGCAAGCGATGGATGTGGCTCGAGAACGACGCGACGAACACGCGGCCCGGAGCATTCTTGATGGCATGCAGCAGGTTGGGACCAACCTCGGCCTCGGACTTGGTAAAGCCGGGAACCGTGGCGTTGGTAGAGTCGGAAAGCAGCAGGTCGATGCCCTGCTTGGCAAAGCGGCTGATAGCGGCATAGTCGGGCGTGACACCATCGATGGGCGTCTGGTCAAGCTTAAAGTCGCCCGTGTGCAAAACGGTGCCCTGATTGGTGCGGATGAACACGCCCAGAGCGCCGGGGATGGAGTGCGTCATCGAGAAGAAGTCGAGCGAGATACCACCCAGATTGACGTGGCTGCCGCCCTTGACCTCACGGAACTTGGGCGCGCGGATGCGGAACTCGGAGAGCTTGCCCTCGATAAAACCGAGCGTCAGCTTGCTCGAGAAGATGGGCACCTTGTTGTTGAGGTCCTGCAGCAGGTACGGAAGCGAACCGGTGTGGTCCTCGTGGCCGTGGGTAACGACGATGCCGCGGAGCTTCTCCTCGTTCTCCAGGACATAGGTGTAGTCAGGAAGTACCAGGTCGATACCGGGCTGGGAGTCGTCGGGGAACATGAGACCGGCGTCGACGAGCACCATGTCGTCGCCGCACTCGAAGACCGTCATGTTCTTGCCGATGCCGTCAAGGCCGCCGAGCGGAATGATCTTCAAGGGAGATGATTTTTTAGCTGCCATAGGTTCTTGTGGTTTCCTTTCTTCGAAACGGGTCTGGAACAACCGACGGGGCGCTTCTGGCAAACCGACCGCCGGGAACGTACAAACATGCATCACAGAGTCGATGCAATAACCACAGTATGATACCCATTTGCACAACAACAGACCACCCATGCATCAAAGCCCCATCTGAACTGGTCTATCCCGCCGGTCTGGGCCATCGGGGGCCGGGGCGGGTTAAGTTTGCTGCTCTACAGTCCTGCGCAAGACGGAAAGCACATTAAGTGCTTTCCTTTGCGTGCGGAACTCGCGACAAACTTAACCCGCCCCGGCCCCCGATGGCCCAGACCTGCCAAAAAGGACAGGTTTATTTTGGTCAGTTTTATCTGGGGATATGCCGAGAGCACGGCTATCGACAATTCAGAAAATAAGAAAACTTGAATAGACTATCTGACACAATCGCAAGCGGTACCCACCAGCCCTTTTGCTATTCCCGGCGGGGGCCGCGGGTAAAGTTTATCGCGAGTTCCGCACGAGCCGGAGAGCACTTAATGTGCTCTCCGTGCGAGCAGGACTGTAGAGCAGGAAACTTTACCCGCGGCCCCCGCCGGGAATAGCAAAAGGGCGACCCCTGTCTGGAGTCGCCCTTGTTGAGCTGCTTATGTGTAACTGTTACTCGGCGTCGTGGTGGCGGCGGGGCTTGCGGCCTCCGTTGTCACCGGGACGGCGCGGGCGGTCGCTGCGCTCGGAGCGCTCGCGACGCGGACGCTCACGACGCTGGAAGTGCTCGCCGTCGCCCTCGGAGGAACCCTCAGCGCGAGCCGGGGCCTCGGGCTTATCCAGACGATCGAGCGAGATCTTGCCGCGGTCGTCAACCTCGATAACGACGACCTTGACCTCGTCGCCCACGTTGAGGACATCCTCGACCTTCTCCACGCGGCCCTTGGCGACGCGGGAGATGTGCAGCAGGCCGTCCTTACCGGGCAGCAGGTTCACGAAGGCGCCGAAGGGCTGGATGGAGACCACGCGACCGGTGTACTCCTCGCCCGGCTCGGGAACCTTGATGATGAGCTTGATGCGCTCGACAGCCTGGTCGACGGACTCGCCGGTGCCGCCGACAAAGACGGTGCCGTCCTCCTGAATGTCGACCGAGGCGCCGGTCTCGTCCTGGATACCGCGGATGACCTTGCCGCCGGAGCCGATGACATCGCGAATCTTATCGGTCGGAACCTGGATGGAGACGATGCGCGGAGCGGTGCTGCGCGTGGTGTGGCGCGGCTCGGGGATCACATCGAGCATCTTCTGCAGGATGAAGGCGCGACCCTCCTTGGCCTGCTGCAGGGCGCGGGCCAAGATGTCGAAGGTGAGACCGGTGGCCTTGTTGTCCATCTGCAGGGCG
>CATZEP010000152.1 GCA_958418185.1 uncultured Collinsella sp. | reverse complement strand
GCCAGTCGACCAACACGGTGGGCTCGCTCTCCAGGTACGCGTTGGCGTCGGTGTAGTCGGGCAGGTCGGACAGCCAGCGGTTGGCGTTGCCGACCATGCCGATGCCAAACGATACGCCCGCAATCAGCAAAAAGCCCAAAAACGAGAGCAGGATTATGGGCAGGGCATGCGTCTTTGAACGGCTGCGTCCCTGTCGTTGGCGAGGACCCATATATTGACCTCCTGGTATGTCGTGCCAGGCGGCAGGTATGCTACCGGGCAGGATGGACATAAGTTATTACACGATAAACCAATCGGGGCATGCGGGGCCTCGTGTATGCTGGTTGGCAGCAATTTTCAGAGTGAAAGCACACCTTGGCAAGGAGTTTACCGATGGCGATTCGGCCGATGAAACCGAGCGGACAATGCGAAAGCGAGTTGGCGGCGGCTGAAGTGGCGCTGCCCGAACTGCTGGCGCCTGCTGGCGGACTCGACCAGATGCTCGCGGCGATTGCGGCGGGTGCCGATGCCATCTATGCGGGGCTGGACGGATTCAACGCTCGAGTTAGCGCGCATGGCTTTAGCGATGATGAGTTCGCGCGCGGTTGTGCCGTGGCCCATGCCCATGGCGTGCGTGTGTACGTGACGCTCAACGTGTTCGTGTTCGATGATGAGCTTGCCGACGCCGTGGTGTTGGGGGCGCATGCGCGCGCGTTGGGTGCCGATGCGTTGATTGTGGCCGATGCCGGGCTGGCTTGTGCACTTCGTGCGGCGATTCCGGGGGTCGAGATTCACCTGTCCACTCAGGCGGGCGCTCATAGCGAGGGTGCCGTGCAGTTGGCTGCCAAGGAGTTGGGCGTTGAGCGCGTGACGACTGCGCGCGAGCTGAGCGTTGCAGAGATTGAGACGCTTTGCGCTACTGGCGTGCCCATCGAGGTGTTCTGTCACGGCGCTATTTGCATTGGATACTCGGGTGCGTGCGGGTTCTCTGCCCTTCGACGTGGCCGCTCTGCGATGCGCGGTGATTGCACGCAACCGTGCCGTCTATCCTATGACCTGGTGGACGAGGCGGGGCAGAGTGTTGTCGCTGTCGAAGGGAATCGCCTGCTTTGTCCGCGTGACTATCTGGGCATCGCGCATCTGCCCGAGCTTGTTGCCGCCGGCGTGGCATCGCTCAAGATCGAGGGCCGCATGAAGAATCCCGACTACGTCTTTAACGTGGTGAGGGTGTGGCGTCGGGCGCTCGATATGCTGCGCGATGGCGCGTGGGATCCCGATGCCGTGCTGGCGCTCGAGCGTGAACTGGGAAGGTCGTTCAACCGCGGCTTTACCGATGCGTATCTGCGGGGTCGTTCGGGCGCCGAGCTCATGAGCTTTGAGCGCGCGATCAACCAGGGCGTGCGCGTGGGCCATTTGGTGGCGGTGGGTCACGAAGAGGTGACGGTTGAGCTTGATGCCGCCGTGGCGGCGGGCGATACGCTCGAAATCCGATTTTACCCGGGTGCCGACGCGCGTCCCGATGTGCCCAAGCGCTGGCCGCAGGTGCCTTGCCCCGTGGATGCCACTGCGGGAGAGCGCATCGTCGTGCATTGCAAACGCAAGGTGAACGCGGGCTGCGAGGTCTATCTGATTCGCAGCGCCGGCGTGCTGGGGCAGACGGCAACGGTGTTGGAGCGCATGCGGGCCGAGGCAGATGCGGTTGCGCCTGTTGAGCAGTCCGTTGAGGTGTTGCCGTTTGAGGGCGTTCTGGCAGATGGCGACGTGCCGGCGGAGTTGGCGGGGCCCGCGGAGCCGGCAAAGCGCGATGATTTTGCTCGTATGGTCTTTGCCTGGGAACTGATGGATGTGGATCCGCGCGATGAGTGGGATCTGTCCGATGCGACGGTGGTGCTCGACGAAGTGTGCCGTGCAGGCGACGCCGAGCGGACTCGAGCGCTTATGCAACGTGCCGGGCGCGTCGTCTGCCGCAATCTGGGACAGGTGGCGATGGCTCGCGAGCTGGGCACGACGTTTGACGTGGCGGCGCCGGTGTTCTGCGCCAATCGCGCCACGCTTGCCTGGCTGCGCGGGCTTGGCGCGAGGTGGATATACTTGCCTGCCGAGTTGCTCAGCAATGATAGGGAGCGTATTGCCGAGCTGGCTGCTGAACCCGGCGTCTTGGGTCCGGTCGACGCCGACCGTCCCGAGCTCATGGTGTGCGAGCACTGCCTGCTGACCGCCGAGGGCGTCTGCGCCACCGATGCGACGGGGCAGGCCCGTTGCCGCGACTGCTTGCGTCGTCGGCAGGTGCGCTATCTGGTCGAGCGTGACGGTACGCGTCTGCCAGTTGCCATCGACGCATGCGGCAGGACGAGGATTTTCCTGTCGTAGGTGTTGCGTCGCGTCAGTTTGTTATCATAAGAGAGTTTATGGACTTCCAGCACCGCCGTTTTCGGCGAGGGTGCTATAGCAAAAGGAGGATACCCAATGCTGTCTGTTGACGAGCAAATGCGTATCATCACCTCGGGCGCCGCGCAGATCGTTCCCGAGGCCGACCTTCGCAAGAAGCTTGAGAAGGGCGAGCCCCTCAACATCAAGCTCGGCGTCGACCCCACCAGCCCCGACCTGCACCTGGGCCACGCCGTGCCGCTGCGCAAGATGCGTCAGTTCCAGGACCTGGGCCACAACGTCACCCTCATCATCGGCAACGGTACTGCGCTGATTGGCGATCCCTCGGGTAAGAATTCCACTCGCCCGCAGCTTTCGCAGGAGCAGATCGAGGCCAATGCCGAGACCTACGTGAGCCAGGCCATGAAGATCCTGGATCCCGAGAAGACCACCATCGTGCACAACGGTGACTGGATCCTTTCGATGGATCTGGCCGGTCTGCTGCAGGTGTGCTCCAAGTTCACCGTCGCCCGCATCCTCGAGCGCGACGACTTTACCAAGCGCTACCAGTCTCAGACGCCGATCGCCCTGCATGAGTTCCTGTATCCCGTGATGCAGGCTTTCGACTCCGTGCAGATCAAGGCCGACGTGGAGATGGGCGGCACCGATCAGCTCTTCAACCTGCTCGCCGGCCGTGAGCTCATGGAAAAGATGGGCATGGAGCCCCAGATCGCGCTCACCATGCCGCTGCTCGAGGGCACTGATGGCGTCCGTAAGATGTCCAAGTCCTACGGTAACTACATCGGCCTGACCGACGCGCCCAAGGATATGTTCGGCAAGACCATGTCCATCCCCGACGAGATGATCGGCAAGTACTATCGTCTGGCGAGCTCGCTCACCCCGGCCGAGGTCGACAGGATCGATGCTGCTCTGGCCGACGGTTCTGCCGATCCCTATGAGCTCAAGCGCGCTCTGGGCCGCGACCTGTGCGACACCTACCACGGTGCCGGCGCCGGCGACGAGGCTCAGGCCGAGTTCGACCGCGTGTTCAAGGAGGGTCAGCTCGCTGACTTCCCCGAGAAGCACGTTGAGCTGACTGTTAACGACGAGGGCCAGATCTACCTCGCTGGCCTGCTCAAGGACCTGGGCCTTTCGGCCAGCGCCGGTCAGGCCCGCCGCGACATCGACGGCGGCGGCGTCAAGATCAACGGCAAGGCCGTGGCTCCCAAGAGCTACAACATCGATCCCAGCGCCCTCAAGCTGGGCGACACCCTTTCTGTGGGTAAGCGCAAGGGCTTCAAGTTGATTTAGTTCCGCCGTTCTACCGAACGGCGGACCGGCCGACGCTGCGCGGGCCGCATTTGGACAATCTGACGTTCAACTTCAAGGG
>CATZEP010000151.1 GCA_958418185.1 uncultured Collinsella sp. | reverse complement strand
CGCCGCACCCGAGAACGACGTGCCCTCGACCAGGTCCGCGCGCAGCGAGGAGCCCAGCGACTCATCCATGGCTCCGACGACGCCGACCTTAATCTTATAGTTAAACGTGGAACTGTCCTCGTCGTCCTTCCAAATGCGGTTGAGCGTCTTGGTGATGCTCGAGCTCCATACGCCGTTCGAGGACGTTGCGTTCGCGCAAAGCATGGCGAAAGGTGTACTGGTGGCACCATTGCCGGCCATCGTGCGAAGATTGTCCGCGCCGTAGCTCCAGTCGTGGTTGCCCGGTGTGGTCGCGTCGTAGCCGTTTGCGTAGAAGGTGTTCATGAGTTCGGCGATGCTCTTGCCCTCGCTCATGGTGGCAAAGGACTGCCCGTGGAAGGTATCGCCCGCATCGAGCAGAAGATCGGGGGCGCTGCTTTGGGCGCTATAGAGAACTGCCAGTCCGTCAAAGCCCACAGTGCCGGTGCCCTTGGTTGCGTTGTAGCTGTACTTGTAGCTGCCGTGGATATCGTTGGTATGCATGACGGTTACAGAGCCGTCAATAGCGGCGGGCAGGTTCTCCGCGAAGGCGAGGCTTGGGATACCTGCGAGCGCGCCGGCAAATAACGCGGCGGCTAACGCAAGGCGGGGGAGTCTTTTCATGGCAGTCTCCTTACTCTTTAACAAAAACCACCACAAAGGTGCCTGTCCCCTTTGTGGTGGTTTTCTAGGTCGTTAGCTCAGCAGCATGCGGTCGTTGGCGAGCTCGCCGCCCGAGACCTCCTCGAACTTCTGCAGCAGGTCGGCCACGGTGAGCGACTTCTTCTCGTCGCCTGCCACGTCGTAGATTACGTGGCCCTCGTGCATCATGATCAGGCGATTGCCCAGACGGATGGCGTCGTTCATGTTGTGCGTGACCATGAGCGTGGTCAGGTGGTGCTCGTCGACAATCTCCTCGGTCAGATTGAGCACCTTAGAGGCCGTCTTGGGGTCGAGGGCCGCCGTGTGCTCGTCGAGCAGCAGCAGGCGCGGCTTGGTGAGCGTGGCCATGAGCAGGGTGAGTGCCTGGCGCTGGCCACCCGAGAGCAGGCCGACCTTGGCGTTGAGGCGCGTGTCCAGACCAAGGTCCAGGCGCTTGAGCAGCTCAACGTACTCATCCTTCTCGGCCTTGGTGACGCCCCACGAAAGACCGCGACGCTGGCCGCGGCGCTTGGCGAGGGCCAGGTTCTCGGCAATTTGCATGTCGGCTGCGGTGCCGCGCATGGGGTCCTGGAACACGCGCCCCAGGTACTTGGCGCGCTGCGACTCGCTCAGGCGCGAGATGTCGGTGCCGTCGAGCTCGATAACGCCCGAATCGAGCGGATACACGCCGGCGATCATATTGAGCAGCGTGGACTTGCCGGCGCCGTTGCCGCCGATCACGGTTACGAAGTCGCCATCATTGAGGGTAAGGTCGACGCCGGTGAGCGCGCGCTTCTCGGTGACGGTGCCCTTGTTAAAGGTCTTCTTGACGTGTGAGAGCTTAAGCATCTGCCTCATCCCCCTTCGTGTAGGAGCTGCGGAGCTTATAGCGCTCCCAAACCACGGGCACGCACAGGGCCACGGCGACGATCACAGCGGAGAGCAGCTTCATGTCGTTGGCGTCCATGCCCAGCTGCAGCACGATGGCGCGGATAAGGAAGTACACCACGGAGCCAAAGACGGCGGAGGCAAGACGGACGCTAAACTGCGTGAGACCACCGGGCAGCAGGCGGCCGAGCACCTCGCCGATAACAATGGCGGCAAGACCGATAACGATGGCACCGGTGCCCATACCAATGTCGGCGTACTTCTGGCTCTGGCAGATGAGCGCGCCCGAAAGGCCGATGAGGGCGTTGGAGAGCACGAGGGCGATCATCTTGGTGGAGTTGGTGTTGACGCCCAGGGCGCGGATCATGTACTCGTTGTTGCCGGTGGCGCGCAGCGCCGAGCCGATCTCGGTGCCAAAGAACCAATACAGGATGGCAACGATAGCCACAGCGAGCAAGATGCCCAGGATGATGGCGACGGTGGACTGCGGCAGGCCCGTCATGTTGCTGACAGACGAGAAGATGGTGCCCTTGGCAAGGATGGGCGTATTGGATTTGCCCATGATGCGCAGGTTGATGGACCACAGGCTGATCTGGGTGAGGATTCCGGCAAGGATTGCGGGGATCTCAAAGACGGTGGTCAAGATGCCCGTGACCGCGCCCGCGATGGCGCCGGCGCACATGCCGGCCAGCACGGCGAGCAAGGGGTCGACGTTATTGTTGACGATGAGCACGGCGCAAACACAGCCGCCGAGGGCAAAGCTGCCGTCGCAGGTCATATCGGGGATGTCGAGCAGGCGGAACGTGATAAACACGCCAAGCACCATAATGCCCCAGAGGACGCCCTGCGAAATGGCGCCCTGCAATGCAATGAGCATGCTTCATACCTCCTAGGATAGGGTGGACACGTGAGTCACCATGATAGCGGTAACAATGTATGAAAGAACTGCGGTCGGATGTTTTGTCTCATCCGTAACAAGCAGGGCGGACGCCGGTCTACGACGTCCGCCCACGTGGCTCAGATATTGAATAACGCGGCTATGGCGCGAGCGCGGGCTCTAGATGCATTGCCGCGCATGACGCTACGCGTCCAGAGCGGAGAGGTCGATGCCCAGGGCCTCGGCCATCTCGTCGTTCTTGACGACGACTAGGTCCTTGCTCGAGAGGTGTTTGATCGGCATGTCCTCGGGCTTAGCCTCACCCTTCAGGATCTTGACGGCTATCTCGCCCGCGGCGTAGCCCAGATCCTCGTAGTTGATGGAGAGGGTGAACAGGCCGCCAGCCATGCACATACCCTCCTCGCCGGTCACGTAGGGAAGCTTGTTCTCCTTGCAGATCTGACCCACCTGCGAGGCGCCCGCGGCGATGGTGTTATCGGTGGGGGAGTACAGCGCGTCGACCTTGCCCACGGCAGATTCGACGACGGACTGGATCTCGTTGGAGCTCGAGACGGTAAAGTCGGTGTACTCCAGGTCCAGCTTGTCGAGCTCTTTCTTGGCGGCCTTGATCTGGACGTCGGAGTTGGACTCGGCGGTGCAGTAGAGCAGGCCGATCTTCTTTACGTCGGGCAGGACCTTCTGCATCATCTCGAGCTGCTCGGCGACCGGGGTGAGGTCGGAGGCACCGGTGACGTTGGTGCCGGGCTTGTCGTTGTCCTGGACCAGGCCGGAGGCAGCGTAGTCGGTGATGGCGCAGCCAACGATGGGGATATCGGCCGTGGCGCCGGCGGCAGCCTGCGCGGCGGGCGTAGCGATGGCATAGATCAAGTTGACGCCGTCGCCTACGAACTTGTCGGCAATGGACTTACACGTGGACTGGTCGTTCTGGGCGTTCTTCTGGTCGATCTTGACCTTGAGACCGCTCTTCTTGATGGCCTTGACGAAGCCGTCGTTGGCGGCATCGAGCGCGGAGTGCTCGGTGAGCTGCAGAACGCCGATGGTGTAGTCGGAACCGGCGGCTGCGGAGCCGGAACCAGAGTTGTCGCCGCATCCAGCAAGCGGGGCCAGTGCGAGCAGGCCGGCGGAGACCAGAAGGCTCCTGCGGCTGATGGTGATGTCCTTCATATCATTACCCCCAGTATAAAAATGGCTGGAAACACTGCACTGGGACAAAGTGCAAGTGGAACTTATAGTAGCGCTGATGTCCATTTTTACAACAGCCTGGCGGGTTTTTTAATACAGAATCGGATGGGCGGTAC
>CATZEP010000150.1 GCA_958418185.1 uncultured Collinsella sp. | reverse complement strand
ACATGCAAGAGGTGCGCGACGCCTTTGCGTGGAACCCGGGCTTTAAGGAATACTTTGCCGTCAAGGCCAATCCCAACCCGGCGCTCATCTCCATTCTCAACGAATACGGCTGCGGCTGCGATTGCTCGAGCTATACCGAGCTCATGATTGCCCGTTCGCTGGGCATCACGGGACACGACATTATGTTCTCGTCCAACGACACGCCGGCGGCGGACTTTGAACTCGCCGACAAGCTGGGTGCCATCGTCAACTTTGACGACATCAGCCACATTGAGTTCTTTGAGCGCGTTGCGGGGCCCATCCCCAAGACGGTCAGCTGCCGCTTTAATCCGGGTGGCCTGTTCCAGCTCTCCAACGGCATCATGGATAACCCCGGCGACTCCAAATACGGCATGACCACCGAGCAGCTCTTCGAGGCCTTCCGCATGCTCAAAGCCAAAGGCGCCGAGGACTTTGGCATCCACGCATTCCTTGCCAGCAACACCGTCACCAACGACTACTACCCCAAGCTCGCGCGCATCCTCTTTGAGCTTGCCGTGCGCCTGGAGCGTGAGACCGGCGCACACGTCGCCTTCATCAATCTATCCGGCGGTGTCGGTATCCCCTATCTGCCCGAGCAGCAGGCCAACGACATTCACGCCATCGGCGAGGGGGTGCACGCGGCCTACGACGAGATCCTGGTTCCCGCCGGTATGGGCGATGTGGCCATCTGCACCGAGATGGGCCGCTTTATGATGGGGCCCTACGGCTGTCTGGTCACCAAGGCTATCCACGAGAAGCAGATCTACAAGGACTATATCGGCGTCGACGCAAGCGCCGTCGATCTGATCCGTCCTGCCATGTATGGCGCTTACCACCACATTACGGTGATGGGCCAGCCGGGTGGCGACGACAAGACCACAGCGCCCGTCACGGACACCTACGACATCACGGGCAATCTGTGCGAGAACAACGACAAGTTCGCCATCGATCGCGAGCTGCCGCATATCGACATGGGCGACCTGCTTGTGATCCACGATACCGGCGCGCATGGCTACTCCATGGGCTACAACTACAACGGGCGGTTGCGCTCCGCCGAGGTCCTGCTGCGCCCCGATGGCGCGGCCGACCTCATCCGCCGTGCCGAGCGCCCGGGCGATTATTTTGCCACGCTCGACGTGTTGCCGAGCGGCCGAGAGCTGCTGGCCAAGTCGCGCGCCGAAAGTGCTCGTCGTCGTGCCCAAGACGAGCGCCTGGCCGTCGCCGCCCAATGGAACAAACGCATCCAGATCGCGGACGCGAAGGAGAAGAACATGGACATCCGCAATCTTGAGGGCTCAATCGTCGCCCTTGTTACGCCGTTTAAAAAGGACGGCAGTGTCGACTTTGACGCGCTCGAGCGCCTTATCGATTTCCACTTGCAAAATGGCACCGACGCCATCCTCACCCTGGGCACCACCGGCGAGAGCGCCACGATGACCGATGACGAGGACAACTCCGTTGTCGCCGCAGTGGTCAAGCAAGTTGCAGGACGCGTCCCCGTCATCGCCGGCTCGGGCTCAAACTCCACGCAAACCATGCTCACCAAGTCGCTCACCTACCAGGGCCTGGGCGCCGACGGCCTGCTGCTCATCACCCCCTACTACAACAAGTCCAATGAAGAGGGTATCTATCAGCACTTTAAGACCGTCGCCGATGCCGTGGACATCCCCTGCATCCTGTACAACATCCCCGGCCGTTGCGGCTGCGGCATCAGCGAGCGCAACGTAGAGCGCCTGGCCGCACATCCCAACATCATGGGTATTAAGGAAGCCTCGGGCAACGTCGCCTACGCGGCCAAGATCGCCCACCTGCTGTCCGACGACTTCCGCATGTACTCGGGCGAGGACGCCCTCACCGTGCCGCTCATGAGCCTGGGCGCTTCGGGCACCATCAGCGTGTGGGCCGACGTTCAGCCGCAGCTCGTGCACGACATGTGCCGCGCCTATCTGGACGGCGACGTGGAGCGCGCCCGCGATATCCAGATTGCCGGCCAGCCGCTCATCAATGCCCTCTTTAGCGAGGTCAACCCCATCCCCGTCAAGGAAGCACTCGCCCAGATGGGTATGATCGAGGCAAACTACCGCATGCCGCTGTGCCCCATGGCAGACGACACGCGCTCCGCACTTACCGATGCTCTGAAAGGAGCTGGTCTGCTTGATTAAGACCGTCATTATGGGAACGGGCCGCATGGGCTCGCTCATCCGCACTACCGCCGAGGGCATTGTCAACGCCGCTGGAGAGCCCGTTTTTGACATCGTCGCCCAGATCGGCTTCGACTTGTCCGAGCTCGAGAGCGCACCGGCCGCCGACGTCATCATCGACTTCTCAAACGTTGTGACCTTCGATGCCGTCGTCGCCTATGTCGAGCGCACGGGCGCGGCGTTGGTCTCGGGCACCACGGGCTATACGCCCGAGCAGGTGGATCGCCTGCGCGAGCTGGGTCAGAACGCCCGTGTTATGCACTCGGGCAACTACTCTATCGGCATCGCCGCCCTGCGCCATCTGGTTGCCCAGGCCACGCGCGAGCTGCCCGGCTTTGACTGCGAGATTGTCGAGACGCACCACAGCCAAAAGGTCGACGCTCCCAGCGGCACCGCCAAGCTACTGCTCGACGCCGTGGTCGAGGCCGAGCCCGAGGCCGGCTATCACCCCGTCTACGGCCGCGAGGGCATGTGCGGCGCGCGCGACCCCAAGGAGATCGGCATGCACTCGCTGCGCGGTGGCACTGTCGCCGGCGTGCACGAAGTGAGTTTCTTTGGTCAGGACGAGGAGGTCACGCTCACGCACCGCGCCACGAGCCGTCAGATCTTTGTCAACGGCGCGCTGGCAGCCGCGCAGAAGCTCGTCACCCGCGAGCCTGGCTTCTATACGTTCGACCAGATCATGTTCGCCTAACCAGGTATCAACCGAATCCACCCAAAGGAGAGATAGCAAATGAGCAACGCAGCCGAGATGGATGCCCAGGAGATTATCAATTACATTGCCACCGCGCCCAAAAAGACACCCGTCAAGCTGTACGTGCGCGAGAAACCGGGCATGAAGGTCCAGTGGGGCAATGCACACGTCTACGGCGGTCGTCGTGGCAAGACCGTCTTTGGTGACTGGGATGAGCTCAAGGCCATCCTCGATGCCAATGCCGACTCCATCGACTACTACGACGTTGAAAACGACTGCCGCAACTCTGCCGTGCCCATGCTCGACCTTAAGGGCATCAACGCCCGCATCGAGCCGGGCGCAATCATCCGTGACCGCGTCGAGATCGGCGATCGCGCCGTCATCATGATGGGCGCCATCATCAACATCGGCTCCGTCATTGGCGAAGGCTCCATGATCGACATGGGCGCCGTGCTGGGCGGCCGTGCCACCGTGGGCAAGAACTGCCACATCGGCGCCGGCACCGTGTTGGCGGGCGTCGTGGAGCCCGCGAGCGCCACGCCTGTCATCATCGAGGACGATGTCATGATCGGCGCCAACGCCGTGGTCCTGGAGGGCGTGCACGTAGGCAAGGGCGCTGTCGTTGCCGCCGGTGCCGTGTGCGTCGAGGACGTCCCCGCCGGTGCCGTCGTGGCCGGCGTTCCTGCCCGCGTCATCAAGATGCGCGACGAGAAGACCGACAGCAAGACCGGCCTGGAAGAGGGCCTGCGCCAGCTCTAGGGTTACGCGGTTTTACCAAACCGCGTAACTAGTCGACGCTGCAAACGACCCAGAGCGAGCAATCTGACGTTCAATCGT
>CATZEP010000149.1 GCA_958418185.1 uncultured Collinsella sp. | reverse complement strand
GAGGCCTTCGTCTAGGTCTTTGTCGGAGACGCAGTAGCTTAGGCGGATGTGGCCTTCGGTTCCGAAACAGTCGCCCGGGACTAGGGCTACGTTTGCCTCTTTGATGGCTTTGATGCAGAAGTCTTCGCTGGTTAGGCCGAACTTTTTGATGCTCGGGAAAGTGTAGAAGGCTCCTGCGGGCTCTACTACGTCGAGGCCCATGGCGTCTAAGGCCGCGAGTACGCGTTCGCGACGGGCTCGGTAGACTTCGAGCATGGGGGTTGGGTCGACGGTCAGGGCTCGGGCTGCGGCGTCCATCTCGAAGGAGACGGCGCTCGATACTAAGTATTGGTGAGCCTTGGCGATCTCGGCGATGACGGGTGCCGCTGCCGCGAGCCAGCCCAGGCGCCAGCCGGTCATGGACCAGGGCTTGGAGAAGCTCTCGATGATGACCGTCTGTTCACGCAGCTCCGGGTGACGCTGGGCAAAGCGCTCGTAGCCGTCCACGTAGACCAGGCGGTTGTATACGTCGTCGCAGACCACGTAGATGCCCGCCTGCTCTGCCACGTGTGCCACGGCGTCGAGCGATGCTGCGTTGAGGATGCAGCCCGTGGGGTTATTGGGCGAGCAGATGACGATGGCCTTGGTCGCCGGCGTCACGCAAGCACGAAGCGCATCCTCGTCAATCTGAAATTGCGCAGGCTCCGTATCCAAAAAGACCGCTTTGGCGTGGTTGGCCACGACGATGCTTTCGTACAGGCCAAAGGCCGGCGTGGGGATAATGACCTCGTCGCCGGGGTTGAGCATAGCCATGAATGCTGCCGACAGGGCCTCGGTCGCGCCGTCGGTTAGGATGACCTCGTCGGCCGAAACCGTAAGGCCCGCGTCATCCATATATTTGGACAGTGCATCACGCAGGGCGGGGCGACCGTTGTTGGGCGGATAGTGCGTGTCACCGCGGTCCAGTGCGGCGGTCACCTCGGCGCTAATCACATCGGGCGTGGGAAAATCGGGCTCGCCGAGCGCGAGCGCAATGCATCCTGGGTGCTGGGCAGCGAGCGCGTTAATCCGACGGATGCCGGAGGGCTTGAGCGTGGCAAGCGAGGTATTCATGGGCAGGCGCATGGCGTTCCTTTCGTAAGGGTTGCACTAGGATAGCGCGGCGGGGCGCCGCCAGACGGTGTAACCTAAACGGAAACCAACCGGAAAGGAGGAGGCATGGAGACGACCGCACGCGGCGATGTACCAAAAACGTTGCGAACCATTGCGTATATCAGCATTCCCGATAGCGCCGATCTTGAGTTTTTGCTCTGGGACCTGCAGGATGCCATCGCCGCCTATGCACAGCTTTCCGGCACCGCGCTCCCCCGCCCGGTTGACCTGGAGGCGGATGATGCCGGCGCAGTCGATGGCATAGTGCTCGCTGTTGATGATGCATTTGATGATGAGGCTATGATCGCTGTCGAGCAGATACTCGATCGCCTTAAGAATACAGACGCGCGCGTCTATGTCATCGTCCAAGCCCTGTCCAAAAACACCAAGCAGGCGGACGAAGTCCTCGACCGCCTGTACCGAGCATGTATTCTACGTGACCTGCCATGGTGCGACGGCGTTGTCGTCTGTGCCGGCAGCGGCATCGCAGCGCTTCGCCATTCCCCACGCATGGGCCTCATGCGCCGACCATTTTCGGAAGCGATGGATAAGCTTGTGGGCGCTGTGCGCATGGGCTGCTCCATTGAGCATGCGCAGCTGCTTGGCGGTGGCAATGCCGGTAGCGTCGATGCCGACGGTATGGTGCGCGTCAAGCCCGCGCTGCCCGCACCAATCTGGCATGCCATCATGAAACGCCTCGGCACCCGCGCCCAATCAGATATCTAAATTACAGAGCGCCCCAGTCAACGGCCTCGCGCCAGCGCTCGACAAGGCGTTCCAGGCGCCATGCCGCATTGGCGGGACTTGTCGACGGCAGAACGATGGCCGGCAGCCCGGTGCGTTCTTGTAGATAGCGCTTGTAGAGCCGACCAGCTGTACCACCGTTGCATATCACCTGCTCAATGGGAGCTGCGCCGGCAATGCGCTCGACATGTACCGGCACAACGTTGCGAATGCTCGCGTCACTCGAGCCCTTAATGTCACAGCTCTCGATCACGTCCCACAGGGCCACGCCGCCGTTCAGCAGCATGGAGCGCTTGGCGACAATCGAGGCGTCGAGCGTCGCAGGCTCACCGCTTGCCAAAGGGTCGCCCTCGTTGGGCGGCACGGGCACACCGAGGCATGCGGCCATCACGCGCCAAAAGCGATTCTGAGGGTTACCGTAATAAAAGGCATTGGCACGCGAAAGCACCGAGGGAAACGACCCGAGCACCAAAACGCGCGAGTGCTCGTCAAACACGGGTTCAAACCCATGCTCAATATGTTGATAGCCCTCGTCCGGCGCTGTCATGATCTAGGCCCTCAACCGATAGCGCACCTCGTAGGGTGCAAGCTCAAGGGTACCCGTCAGCTCGACCGTGGGCGCATCGTCGGCAAGCAGGTCGACGAAGGAGCCGTTGAGTTCGCCGGCACCAAAGGTGTAAGGCTCACCCACGGCATTCACCGCCACGAGCACCGCCGCGTCGTCGCAGGCGCGCTCGAACAGCAGCTGCTTGTTCTGGATCACCACGTTGCGATAGGCACCGTAGTTGAGAGCACGGGCAGCCGCGTCGTCGGCCGAGCGCAGGTGCGTGAGCTGCTTGATGAAGGCCGTCAGCTCGTTGGGCGCAGGCTCATCGAGCGCAGGTCGCAGCGCCCAGTCGCCATCGGGGCCGCCCTTTTCGCCAGCAATTCCCCACTCGCTACCGTAATAGACGCACGGAATGCCTGGCATGCCAAACAGCATGCCATAGGCGGGGCGTAGGCAAGACTTGTCGGTAAGGATGCTCGCCAGGCGCGGCACATCGTGGTTGTCGACAAACGACAGCAGGTGTTTGCCGCGGTAGATGCACCACGGATCGCCGCCAAACTGGCGATGCAACGAATGGGCAATCTCGAACATGTTGACCGAATTAAAGCTGGAGTAAAGGCCCTTGTAACACTCGTAGTTGGTGCAGGAGTCGAGCATCTCGTCGTTGACGATCTGGTTGTAGTCGCCGTGGAGCGTCTCACCAATCAGCACAAAGTCGGACTTGAGCTCACGGGTAAAAGTATGCAGGCGGCGCATAAAATCGCGATCGAGCATATAGGCGACGTCCAGGCGCAGACCGTCGACGCCAAAGACTTCGGCCCAGCGGCGCACGGACTCAAGCAGGTAATCGACCACAGCGGGATTTTGCAGGTTGAGCTTCACAAGCTCAAAATGGCCTTCCCAACCCTCGTACCAAAAGCCGTCACCATAGCAGGAGTCGCCATCAAAGCTAATGTGGAACCAGTCCTTGTAGGGCGAGTCCCACTTGCGCTCCCGCACATCACGGAAGGCCCAAAAGCCGCGACCGACGTGGTTGAAGACGGCATCGAGCACCACGCGGATGCCATGGGCGTGCAGCGTCTCGCATACGGCGGCAAAATCGGCATCCCCACCCAGGCGGCGGTCGATATGGCGCAGGCTGCGCGTATCATAGCCGTGGCTATCAGACTCGAGCGGCGGGTTGATCAGCACAGCGCCAATACCGAGCTCTTGCAGGTAGTCGGCCCATTGGGCGATTTTCATGATGGGCGCATCGGGGTTGGGCGCGACGCTGGCAGCCTGGGCGAGCTCATCCTCGGCAACGGGCGCGGCATTCTCGCGCGGAGCTCCACAGAAGCCCAGCGGATAGATCTGATAGAACGTCGTCTCGTATGCCCACATAGCAACC
>CATZEP010000148.1 GCA_958418185.1 uncultured Collinsella sp. | reverse complement strand
AATGTGCTTTCCGTCTTGCGCAGGACTGTAGAGCAGCAAACTTAACCGCCCCGCCAGGCAGGCGAGCGTGCAGGAACGACATCCGTCCAATAATTCGTGCGAAACATAATGAAAAACAGTTTGATGTGAGTTAATATAAACAACGTCGTGAATATGGCTCCTGTCGCATGGTCGACAGGGGTTAAACACAAAAAAGGAGTCAATTATGGTTTCTGAGAAGGCTACCCTCGTTAATCCTCAGGGTCTTCACATGCGTCCTGCTGGCCTCTTCGCCTCCACCATGGGCAAGTACGCCTGCGACGTGACGGTCGTCACCCCCGAGAAGGAGGTCAACGGCAAGTCCCCGATGGCCCTCATGGCTGCTGGTATCCCCTGCGGCACCGAGGTCGAGGTCAAGTGCGACGGCGCTGACGAGGCCGAGGCTCTGGCTGCTGCCATCGAGCTCATCAAGAGCGGTCTTGGCGAGTAGAACTCAAACGGGTCGCATGTTGAACAACTAAGTTCATATTTGGGAGCGCAGTGACCTGTTTTAAGGTAGCTGCGCTCTTTTGTCATGGATATGGCAAAACGCTTTATCACATGACACGGAGAGAGGAATGGGAATGTATCAGGGAGTCAACGCTTCCGAGGGCATCGGTATCGGCACCGTCATGGTCGCCGTCGATCCCGACTTGACGTTTGAGCCGCATGAGGTTGCTGATTCGGCAGCAGAGAAGGAGCGCTATCAGTCCGCTCTTTCGGGCTTCTGCGAGAAGACCCAGGCTCAGGCCGACCACATGAAGGAGACGGTGGGCGAGGCCGAGGCCGAGATCATGAGCGGACACATTGTCCTGGCTCAGGACCCGGGCATGACCGACGCCATCAACGCCGCCATTGACGGCGGCACCTGCGCCGAGCAGGCGCTCATGGACACCTCGACCATGTTCGAGAACATGTTCCTGTCCATGGACGACGAGATGTTCCGTCTGCGCGCGGCCGACATCGCCGACATCCGCACCGGTATTCTGGCCGAGCTGCTGGGCAAGGAGGTCGTCGACCTCTCCGTCCTGCCCGAGAACACCGTCGTTGTCGTGCACGACCTTACGCCGTCCATGACCGCCACGATCGATAAGGCCCACGTTGCCGGTATCGTCACCGAGACCGGTGGCCGCACGTCGCACTCCGCGATCATCGCGCGCGCCCTCGAGATCCCGGCTGTCCTTTCGGTTTCCAACAGCTGCACCGCGCTGCGCAACGGCATGACCGTTGTCGTCGACGGTGGCAAGGGTATCGTCGAGGCCGATCCCAATGAGGAGACGCTCGCCGCCTACACCGCCAAGGCCGAGGCCTTCGCTGCCGAGAAGGCGGCCCTCGAGGCCTTCCGCGGCAAGCCGTCCGTTACTGCCGATGGCATCAAGAAGATCATCGCCTGCAACATCGGTAACCCCGATGACGTGCCCAACGCGCTCGATCACGACGCCGAGGCCATTGGTCTGTTCCGCTCCGAGTTCCTGTTCATGGACTCTGCTGAGCTTCCTTCCGAGGAGGAGCAGTTCAACGCCTACCGCAAGGTCGCCAGCGCACTCAAGGGCGCTCCTGTCATCATCCGCACGCTCGATGTGGGTGGCGACAAGGAGATCCCGTACCTGCACATGGTCAAGGAAGACAACCCCTTCATGGGCTTCCGCGCCGTGCGTTACTGCCTGGCCAATCCCGACCAGTACAAGGTCCAGCTTCGCGCCCTGCTGCGCGCCAGCGCCTTCGGCGATGTCAAGATCATGATCCCGCTCGTCACCTGCGTCGAGGAGGTTTTGGCTGTCAAGGAGCTCGTCGAGCAGTGTAAGGCCGAGCTGACCGAAGAGGGTCGCAAGTTCAACGAGAACATCGAGGTCGGCATCATGGTCGAGACGCCCGCTGCTTCGCTGCTCGCTGACCGTCTTGCCGAGGTCGCCGACTTCTTCTCCATCGGCACCAACGACCTGATCGGCTACACCATGTGCGCCGACCGTGGCAACGACACCATCTCCAACCTGTACCAGGTGTACTATCCCGCCGTGCTCCGCTCGCTCAAGAACATCATCGAGAGCGGCGTGAAGGCCGGCATCATGGTCGGTATGTGCGGCGAGGCCGCTGCCGATCCGCTGCTTGAGCCGCTGCTGATCAGCTGGGGCCTGGAGGAGTTCTCGATGAGCGCTCCGTCGATCCTGCGTGCCCGCAAGACCATCAGCCAGTGGACCAAGGCCGAGTGCGACGAGCTCGCCGAGAAGGCACTCGCCTGCAACACTGCCGCCGAGGTCAAGGCGCTGCTCGAGTCCGCAGCTCGCTAATTTGGTATCAGAGGTAACCGCGTGGTTGGAATGGGCCGGCCACGCGGCCCTCACATATACAGGGGGTACTGTAAATGTTCTACACGCTAACCGCTAATCCGGCTGTCGACATGACGGTTTCGAGCTCTCCGCTCGAGCCCGACGAGAACGTCCGCACCGGCTCGGCCAGCTACACGGCCAACGGCAAGGGCCTCGACGTGTCCTTCGCCTTTAAGAAGATGGGCGTCGACACCGTCGCGCTCGGCTTCTTCGCTGGCTTCACGGGCAAGTTTATCGTCGAGGAGGTCATGAACCTGGGTTGCCTGTGTCGCCCGGTCTGGACCGATGGCATCACGCGTATCAACACCTACGTCAACGATGGCCAGCACGAGTACGGCATCCTGAACCCCGGCGCCCCGATTACGCCGGAGCATCAGAAGGAGCTCTACAACATCCTGGACACCGCGGGCGATCTTGAGTGCCTGATCGTCTCCGGTTCCGTGCCTCCCAAAGCTACGCCCGACTTCCTGGCTCAGGTCATGGAGCACGCTCAGGCCCGTGGCGCAGACGTCGTCCTTGACCTGTCCTCCGACAAGCTCAAGGAGCTCGCTCACAAGAAGCCGCTGCTCATTAAGCCGAACCATCACGAGATGAAGGCCATCTTCGGCGTGCCTGTCGACACCGACGACGAGGTCCGCGTTGCCATGAAGCTCGCCCACGACGCCGGCGTTCAGAACGTGCTGCTCACCCGTGGTAGCCGCGGCGACGCTTACTTCTCCAACGGCGAGGACATCTGGTACGCCAAGCGTGAGTTCAACATCAAGCTGGTCTCTTCTGTCTGCGCCGGCGACTGCACCCTCGCTGCGTTCCTGCACAAGTGGTACAGGGATCGCGACAACGTCGAGGAGGCCATGAAGCTCGCTATGGCTACCGGCGCTAACGTTGCCGAGTCCGTCGGCATCGGCGACTTCGGTCACGTCGATGAGTACAGCAAGCGCGTTGATGTCGGCAAGCTCGACGGCAAGTAAGCGAAACTCATTATTTTCGCGTGTACGGCGCTCCGGTTTTGGCCGGGGCGCCATTTTTGTATATTGTGGGCGAGCGACAGGACAAGGACCCTGTTTCTTTTGCCCGTCATCCCGCCGCCCTGCACGCGTTCTACACCGTTCGCCGAGTCGCTATGGTCTTTTCCCGAAGCGTCCAATATACTTTCACTAACACGTTGCCTTGTGAAAGGAACTTACATGATTTACACGCTCACTGCAAATCCCGCCATTGACTACAACATTGCCTGTGACGGTCTTTCCGCCAACACCGTCACCCGCACTCGCAACGCGGTCTATACGCCCAACGGCAAGGGTCTTAACGTCTCGTTCACCCTCGATCACTACGGCGTCGACACCACGATCCTGGGCTTTTTTGCCGGTTTCTCGGGCGAGTTTATCGTCAAGGGCGCCGAGGCCCTGGGCGTGCCCGTCAAGCCCGTGTGGACCGACGGCATCACGCGCGTCAATGTCTTCCTCAACGCTGGCCCCGACACCGAGTACAACATGGTCAACGCCGGTGCCGCCATCAACGAGGC
>CATZEP010000147.1 GCA_958418185.1 uncultured Collinsella sp. | reverse complement strand
CAAGGGCGGTATGGGTGCCGAGGCCGTCCGCGACCTGCTCGCTGCCATCGACCTTCCTTCAGAGGCCGAGAAGCTCAAGGCCATCATCGCCGACGAGGATTCCCAGAAGCAGAAGCGCGAGAAGGCCGTCAAGCGCCTCGAGGTCGTTGACGCCTTCCTGAAGGGCGGCAACAGCCCCGCGAACATGATCCTGGATGTCATCCCGGTCATTCCGCCCGATCTGCGCCCGATGGTCCAGCTCGACGGCGGCCGCTTCGCCGCGTCCGACCTCAACGACCTGTACCGTCGCGTGATCAACCGTAACAACCGACTCAAGCGCCTGCTCGACCTGGACGCCCCTGCGATCATCGTGAACAACGAGAAGCGCATGCTCCAGGAGTCCGTGGACGCCCTGTTCGACAACGGCCGTCGTGGTCGCCCGGTCTCTGGCCGTGGCGGTCGCCCGCTCAAGTCGCTCGCCGAGGCCCTCAAGGGCAAGCAGGGTCGTTTCCGTCAGAACCTGCTGGGCAAGCGTGTCGACTACTCCGGCCGTTCGGTTATCGTTACCGACCCCAAGCTGCTGCTGCACCAGTGCGGTCTGCCCAAGACCATGGCGCTGGAGCTCTTCAAGCCCTTCGTCATGAAGCGTCTGGTCGAGCTTGGCAAGGTCGAGAACATCAAGGGCGCCAAGCGCGCTATCGACCGCGGTGCCACCTTTGTGTGGGATATCCTCGAAGAGGTCATCGACGGCCGCGTCGTGCTGCTCAACCGTGCACCGACCCTGCACCGTCTGTCCATCCAGGCCTTTGAGCCGGTGCTGGTCGAGGGCAAGGCTATCCACCTGCACCCGCTGGTCTGCTCGCCCTTCAACGCCGACTTCGACGGCGACCAGATGTCTGTCCACGTGCCGCTGTCCAGCCAGGCTCAGGCCGAGGCCCGTGTGCTCATGCTCTCTGCGAACAACCTGCGCTCGCCGGCATCCGGCAAGCCGGTCAACATCCCCTCGCAGGACATGATCATCGGTGTGTACTACCTCACCCAGGTCCGCGACGGCCTGCCCGGCGAGAACCACGTGTTCGCCAGCTTCGACGACGCGCTGCACGCCTATGACTGCCGCTCCGAGGTCGACATGCAGGCCAAGATTCAGGTCCGCGTGTCCGCCGAGAACGCCAACGTCATCAACGAGGACGGCACCCGTATCTTCCGCGTCAAGAACGGCAAGAACGAGTTTGTCGACTACGACGTCACCGGCAACAAGACCGCGCGCTTCGAGACCTCCATCGGCCGCATCATCTTCAACCGCCAGTGCCTGCCCGAAGACTACGAGTTCATGAACTACAAGATGGTCAAGGGCGACGTGGCCAAGCTGGTTGCCGACTGCTGCGATCGTTACCCCGAGGCCAAGGTCGGCCCGATCCTCGACGCCATCAAGTACTCCGGCTTCCACTACGCTACCCGCGCCGGCCTCACCATCTCGGTGTGGGACGCTCTCATCCCTGCCGAGAAGCAGGAGCTGCTCGATCGCGCCCAGGCCAACGTCGACCAGATCAACGAGTACTTCGAGGAGGGCTTCATCAACGAGACGGAGCGCCACATCGAAGTCGTTAACGAGTGGACCGCTTGTACCGACAAGGTCGCAGCGCTCATGCTCGACTTGTTCGACGAGGAGAACCCGCTGTACATGATGGCCGACTCCGGCGCCCGTGGTTCTAAGACCCAGCTGCGTCAGCTCGGCGGCATGCGTGGCCTGATGGCAGACATGTCCGGCGAGACGATCGACCTTCCCATTAAGGCGAACTTCCGCGAGGGCCTGCTGCCGCTCGAGTACTTCATTTCGACCTACGGCGCCCGTAAGGGCCTGGTCGATACCGCATCCCACACCTCGGACTCTGGTTACCTGACCCGTCGTCTGGTCGACGTGGCCCAGGACGTCATCGTCCGCGAGGAGGACTGCGGTACGCACGAGGGCGTCACCTACAACCTCATCATCCCCGGCACCACCGACCTCAACACCGACCTCGTCGGCCGTTGCTTCATTGAGGACGTCGTGGCTCCCGATGGCACCGTGCTCTTTGAGCAGGACGGCTACATCGAGAAGGTCGCCGACATCCAGAAGATGGTCGATGCGGGCCTCAAGAAGGTCAAGCTTCGCGCGCTGCTCACCTGCCGCTCCAAGTACGGCGTGTGCCAGAAGTGCTACGGCTGGGATCTTTCCACCCGTCGTCCGGTCGCCATCGGTACCGCGGTCGGCATTATTGCCGCCCAGTCCATCGGTGAGCCCGGTACGCAGCTTACGATGCGTACCATTCACTCCGGCGGCGTCGCTGGCGTCGACGATATTACGCAGGGCCTGCCTACGGTCAGCCGTATGTTCGATATCGTCGGCAACGTCAACGAGAAGATCCTGGGTCGCGAGGCCGAGCTGGCTCCGTACTCCGGTCACCTCTCGATTAAGCCCGAGAAGTCCGAGTACGTGCTGACGCTCACCGACTCCGAGGACCACACCCGTGTTCTCGACGAGCGTCGCGTCCCCGCTTCGGTGCGCTTTATGCCCGAGATTGAGGACGGCTGCGAGGTTCGCGCCGGCGACCAGATCACCAAGGGCTTCGTCAACTTCCGCAACCTGCGCAAGCTGACCGACATCGAGTCGACGATGCACACCTTCGTCGAGAGCGTCAAGGACGTCTACACCAGCCAGGGCGTCGACCTGAACGACAAGCACATCGAGGTGCTCGCACGTCAGATGCTGCGTCGCGTTCAGATCACCAACCCCGGTGACTCCAAGTACCTGCTTGGTCAGTACGTCGACCGCTACGAGTTCGCTGACGAGGTCGAGCGCGTTGCCCGTCTGGGCGGTCAGGCTCCCGTGGCCGAGCCCGTCATCCTGGGTACGCTCAAGGTCGCGTCCAACATCGACTCCTGGCTGTCGAGCGCTTCGTTCATCCGTACCGCTGGCGTCCTTACCGAGGCTGCCATCGAGGGCAAGGTCGATCACCTGCTCGACCTTAAGTCCAACGTCATCGTCGGTAAGAAGATCCCGGCTGGTACCGGCCTCAAGCCGTACGCCAACGCCAAGCTGACGTATCGTACGGCCGACGGCTACGTGGACATCGACGGCCCGGCTTCGCCCAACGCCAAGTCGCTGCCCGAGTGGGCTCCTGTGGAGCTCAAGGACCTGGACGAGCAGCTCCCGCAGCAGCTCGACTGGGCCGGGTACGACGAGTTCGGTGGTGCTGACGGTTCGTTCACCCGCAACGGCCACACCATCTCCGCCGAGAAGGCTCGCCTGTACCTGTTCGACGACCTGGGCGTGTCGCAGCGCTGGACCAACAAGTTCAGCGAGGTCGGCATCGAGACGGTCGGCGACCTGGTCGGCAAGTCCGAGGAGGATCTGCTGCGCATCGATGGCATCGGTGCCAAGGCGATCGAGGAGCTCCGTGACGGCCTGGAGGCCCACGACCTGCTCTACATCCTCGAGAACAACGACGACGTTGCCGACGAGGAAGACCTCTCGCAGCTGCTGCAGATGGTCTTTAGCCCCGACGGTCCGGACGATATCCTGCTGGGTACCTCCGCTCCGACGCATCACGCCGACGCCGACGAGGAGCTCCTGGGCGCCCCGATCGACGACAAGAAGGCTCCCGCCAACGGTGCCATCAACGAGGACATGGCTTCCCTCGACGAGCTGCTCAACCAGCTCGTGGACACCGACGACGCCGAAGAGGCCAAGGACAACGACGAGGAGTAATTTCCTAGTACGTTAACCGTCCTTCCAAAGACCCGTTTCCCAACAGGGAAGCGGGTCTTTTTTTGATGAGGAACGTTGCCCCGACGAGTATGTTGGATTCCCGGTCCGGGCGGCGCAGGGGTTAAGTTTGTCGCGAGTTCCGCACGAGCCGGAGGCCACTTAATGTGGCCTCCGTGCGAGCCAGGAC
>CATZEP010000146.1 GCA_958418185.1 uncultured Collinsella sp. | reverse complement strand
CGAGCTCACCGAACAGCTGGGGTGCCCGGGCAGAAACAACGAGCACGCGCATGGGGTCGGCGGGCGTTGCAGTAGCTTTATCGTCCTTGGACTCCTTGTGTGCTTTCACCAACTTATCGATGGCGTCCGCATAGACATGAGCACGGGCATGGGGGCCGGCGACCTCAATAAAGGCAGGCTGAGCGGCGGTCCCGCAAGCGGCATCAGACGCGACGGCGTCCTCCCCCAGCGGCGCGGCCTCAAACAACACGTCGCGGGCATCAAATGCCGCGGCGAGCTCCTCGCGCATCGCCGCCTGCTCGCGGGCAAGCAGCACGACGACCTCTCCCCCATTGTTCGCCACGGCAGACAGCAGCTCGAGCAGACCGTGCGTAAACGACGTGATACCGCGCACGCATACGGCGCGGGTGCACGCCGGCAGGTTATCGGCCAGGGCACCGACCATAATGTCAGCCGCCTCGCAGGGCTCGACCATATCTCGACGGTCCAAACCGCCCGCGTAGGCACGCAAAAGCTCGAACACACGAGCCTCGGCATCGCTTTTTGGCTCAGGCTGGCAGTTGTCGCCACCGCATCGCTCGGCCGTCGTCCCCGCCACACCCGGTAGCACGTCGCGGGCCATGCGCGCGAGCATGCGCACCGTGCCCTGGCTGCGCGAAAGCGGCTGCAAATCGGCATCGTCGAGACGCGTGACCATGTCCGAGAACAGCATCTGGCGTTGCAGGTTGTCGACGAAACCGCGCCCGTCGCCCAAAAGCTCCCAAAGCGAGCGAAGCCACGATGCAGGCGTCTTGTAGTCGACACCCAGCGAAATCCCGGCTTCCGCCGCATCATGACGGCACAGGTCGAGCTCGGCAAACGTAGGTGCCAGCAACACGGCACGCCCGTGGCGGGCAATAAGGTCGGCAAGCAACGCCGACTCGGCATCGCTCAAATCCGTGCCGGCATTGGTGGTATAGATTCGAACAGGCATGGTCCTCCGCTCAAACTGTTCGCAATAATCAATGCATCCATCCTACCCGCCCACGCGGACAGATTTGCCCCACACCAACAGATTTGATCCCTTGGGGACGGAGGAAAACGGATCACCGAGTTAGACTGACCCCCTCGGTGATCCGTTTTCCTCCGTCCACAAGGGACCAAAAAACCGCCCCCGGAGGAGCGGTTTTGCACAATTCGTTTTTGGCGCGGCCTACTCGCCATCCTCCAGTTTAATGAGGATCTTGCGGTAGCCACCGTACTCGCCGTTGAGCGCCTTGGATACACGGCTCACCGTGGTGGACGAAGCGCCGGTACGCGCCTGAACCTCGACATAGGGCTCGCCCTCGTCCAGGTAACGCGCGACTTGCAGACGCTGCGATAGATCGCAAATCTCACGCGGCGTGCAGATATCGGTCAAAAACGCTTGGATATCTTTCTCGTCGTCCAAAAGGCTAAATGCGTGGACCAGCTGCTTGACATCAGGCTTGTCAAACATGTTCTCGATATTCATCGATCACCGCCAAACCCGCCAAAAGGCATCGAAGTTGATACTGACATCGGGCATCGTTCACCCGTAATATGCAATAGGGCAACGCCTGTGGCTTTTGCCCGTAGCAGTTTAGCACACCACCAAACTAAAGCGACAAGACTCTCTGCCAGCGGCACGTTTTTTAGGACGAACGCCGTTTTGAAACCGAATGCGCACGCAAGCTCCACGAATATCTGGAACAATGGGTGCCCAAACAGGGCCGTGCCCGCGCATCTACCCGAGTTGCAAAGGCATGTGCCTCTCACGCCTCTTTGCCACGTCTTGCGCAAGAAAGGATTCACACCATGCGCTTTATGCTTAACTGGCTCTTTACCTCAATCGCCATCGCGATCGCAACGTTTCTCGTCCCCGGCATTCAGCCCTTCGGGATGGCCGACGCCTGGGTGTGTTTTGCCTTCGTGGGACTGTTCCTCAACATAGTCGACTCGCTCGTAAAGCCGTTCCTGACGGTCATCTCGCTGCCGCTCACTATTATCACGCTTGGTATTTTTCAGCTTGTGGTCAACAGCTTTATGCTCGAGCTGGCCAGCTACCTGTCGGTCAATCTGCTGGGCGCGGGTATCTCCATTGCCAGCTTTGGATCGGCCTTTATGGGCAGCATCCTGGTATCCATCATGCGCAGCATTCTCGACAGCGTCGCCAGGAACTAAAGCGACCGGATTCGGACCGCCACAACACACCTAAAGAAGGCCGTCCATCGCAACGATGGGCGGCCTTGTCATTTGTCGAGCCTCAGAGGGCAAGAAAATCCGGCATTTCTGCCCCGTCCCCCAATGGCAGGTGGGACTAGATGACGTAGTCGTAGCCCTCGTTGGGGGCAACGAGCGCATCGAGCGTCACACCGTCGAGGTAGTCGTTGATGAGCTTGTCCAGGTTCTTCCACACGTCGAGCGTGGGGCACTCGTCCGAACGCGAGCAGCCCTTGCAGTCGCCGTCCAGGCATGCGACCGGTGCCAGGCTGCCCTCGGTCAGGCGCAAGATCTCGCCCACCGTGTACTGCTCGGGCGGGCGCGTGAGCACGTAGCCGCCACCCTTGCCGCGCATGCCCGAGAGCATATTGGCGCGGACGAGCGTAGCCAAAATGTTCTCCAGATATTTCTCAGAAATCCCCTGACGCGCCGCGATCTCTTTGAGGGGAATGCGGCCTGCCGCCTGGTGCTCGGCCAGGTCGACCATAACGCGCAGGGCATATCTGCCCTTTGTGGAAACCAACATATATATTGCTGCCTTTCGGTCTTTTAATTCGTAGAAATTCTAGCCGAAAAATTGGTTTTGAAAATACCTATTCCCGTCAAGCTGGTTAATCGACTCGCAATAATCTTCTATTTCCTATTGCGTTACTAGGCTTTACTGTCTACTATGCTTGCCAACAGCAAAAAGAACAACCCATAAAGTTTGTGGGTTTGCTGCTACACACACCGTGAACCCACACGGTATCCAGCCATTTGAACACTTTGGAGGTTCACCATGAGCAATGTTTATACGTCCATCGATCAGCTTATCGGCCACACCCCGCTTCTGGAGCTCACTCACTTTGAGGCCGATGAGGACCTCAAGGCCCGCGTGCTCGTCAAGCTGGAATACTTCAACCCCGCCGGGTCCGTCAAAGACCGCGTCGCCAAGAACATGATCGACGAGGCCGAGAAGGCCGGCAAGCTCGTGCGCGGCGGCGACTACACCATCATCGAGCCCACGAGCGGCAACACCGGCGTCGGCATCGCCTCGGTGGCGGCGGCTCGCGGTTACAAGGTGATCATCACCATGCCCGAGACCATGTCTGTCGAGCGCCGCAAGCTTATGCAGGCATATGGCGCGCAGCTCGTGCTCACCGACGGCTCCAAGGGCATGAAGGGCGCCATCGCCAAGGCCGAAGAACTGCAGAAGGAGACCCCCAACAGCATTATCGCCGGCCAGTTTGTAAACCCCGCCAACCCCGCCATCCACAAGGCCACGACCGGCCCCGAGATCTGGGATGACACCGACGGCGAGGTCGACATCTTCGTCGCCGGCGTCGGCACCGGCGGCACCGTGACCGGCGTGGGCGAGTTCCTCAAGGAGCAGAATCCCCAGATTCAGGTCGTCGCCGTCGAGCCCGCCACCTCTCCGGTGCTCTCTAAGGGCCAGGCCGGCCCGCACAAGATCCAGGGTATCGGCGCCGGCTTTGTGCCCGACGTCCTCGACACCCAGGTCTATGACGAGATCATCCCCGTCGAGAACGACGACGCCTTTGCCACCGGCCGCGCCGTGGGCCACAAGGAGGGCGTGCTCGTGGGTATTTCGTCTGGCGCCGCCGTGTGGGCCGCACTGCAGCTAGCCAAGCGCCCCGAGAACGAGGGCAAGACCAGCGTGCCCCCGCTCCCCGGCACCGGCGCGCGCCACCCGCCCCCGC
>CATZEP010000145.1 GCA_958418185.1 uncultured Collinsella sp. | reverse complement strand
GGCCGCGGCGGCCCGCGCTGCATGAGCATGCCCTTCTGGCGCGAGGACCTCTAAGTCTTTCCGTTTCCGGTGCGGTCCCCCTACAACCGCACCGGTTTCGCCCGTCAAACGGGCAACACTAATTACTTACGTAATTCATTTCTTCGAAAGGAAACGAACCATGGGTGTTAACCTCTCCGGCCGTAGCTTCCTCAAGCTCCTCGACCTCACCACCGAGGAGATCGAGTACCTGCTCAAGCTCTCCAAGAACTTCAAGGACATGAAGCGCGCTGGCGTTCCGCACCGCTATCTCGAGGGCAAGAACATCGTTCTGCTCTTCCAGAAGACCTCCACTCGTACCCGCTGCGCCTTCGAGGTCGGCGGCATGGATCTGGGCATGGGTGTCACCTACCTCGATCCGGGTTCGTCGCAGATGGGCAAGAAGGAGTCCATCGAGGACACCGCCCGCGTTCTCGGCCGCATGTATGACGGCATCGAGTTCCGTGGCTTTGCCCAGGACGATGTCGAGGAGCTCGCTGCTAAGTCCGGCGTGCCCGTGTGGAACGGCCTGACCACTGAGTGGCATCCCACCCAGATGCTCGCCGACATCCTGACCGTCCAGGAGAACTTCAACTACGACATCAAGGGCAAGACCCTCGTCTTCATGGGCGACTGCAAGAACAACGTTGCTCGCTCCCTCATGGTTGTCTGCTCCAAGCTTGGCATGAACTTCGTGGCCTGCGGCCCCGAGGAGTGCATGCCCGCTGACGACGTCATCGAGGCCTGCAAGCCCATCGCCGAGGCCAACGGCTGCACCATCAAGCTGACCACCGACGTCAAGGACGGCGTCACCGGTGCCGACGTTATCTACACCGACGTGTGGGTCTCCATGGGCGAGCCTGACGAGGTCTGGGCCGAGCGCATCGCTCAGCTCACCCCGTATCGTGTCACCTCCGAGGTCATGGCTATGGCCAACCCGGGTGCCATCTTCCTGCACTGCCTGCCCAGCTTCCACGACACCAACACCACGATTGGCGCCGAGAAGTGCGAGCAGTTCGGCATCACCGAGCAGGAGGTCACCGACGAGGTCTTCGAGAGCCCCGCTTCCAAGGTCTTCGACGAGGCCGAGAACCGCATGCACACCATCAAGGCTGTCATGTACGCCACGCTCAAGTAAGAGCATCTAGCATCTCGCTCGGGGTGTATTGTTGAACACCCCGAGCGGCTTTATCTGGTAAAAATCTCGATCGAGCGGCAGGCACGGCACGGAAGAGCCGCTTCGGGCGAGATCAGTAAATGATTTATGAAGGGGGGATGAGAACTATGACTGAGACCGCTAAGAAAAAGCGCGGTATGCCTTCATCGTTCACCATTCTTCTTGCTCTGCTGGCAATTGTTGCAGTGATTACCGTTATCGTCTCCGGCACGTCCGGCGGCGCGGTTACTGCCGCCCGTCTGAGCGATTTCTGCACCGCCCCGATTAAGGGCTTCGCTGACGCTCTGCCCGTCTGCCTCTTCGTTATGATCCTGGGCGGCTTCCTCGGCATGATGACCGAGACCGGCGCCCTGGACAACGGCATCGCCGTCCTGGTGCAGAAGCTTAAGGGCAACGAGATCATGCTCATTCCCGTGCTGATGCTCATCTTCTCCCTCGGTGGTACCACCTATGGTATGTGCGAGGAGACCGTTCCCTTCTACGCCCTGCTTGCCGCTACCATGATGGCCGCTGGCTTCGACCCGATGGTCGGCGCCGCTACCGTCCTGCTCGGCGCTGGCTGCGGCTGCCTGGGCTCCACGGTTAACCCGTTCGCCGTCGGCGCTGCCGTCGACGCTCTGACCGGCGTTGGCATTGAGGTCAACCAGTCCATCATCATCGGCCTCGGTGCCGTCCTGTGGATTGTTACCACTGCCATGTCCATCTTCTTCGTCATGAGCTATGCCAAGAAGGTCAAGGCTGACAAGGGTTCCACCATCCTGTCGATGCAGGAGCTCAAGGACGCCGAAGAGGCTCACGGCAAGGCTGCTTCCGAGGTTCACAATGAGGTCAAGCTCACCGGTCGTCAGAAGGGTGTTCTGATCGCCTTTGCCTTCACCTTCGTCGTTATGATCGTCGGCTTCATTCCGCTGGCCGACCTCAACGAGGGCGTCGCCAACTTCTTCGACGCTGGCGCTGTCTACGACGCCGACGGTAACGCCGTCGTCCAGGGCTGGTCTGCCCTGATCACCGGCCTGCCCATTGGCCAGTGGTACTTCGACGAGGCTTCCACCTGGTTCTTCCTCATGGCCGTCCTGATCGGTATCATCGGTGGCCTGTCCGAGAAGCAGATCGTTAACACCTTCATCACCGGCGCTGCCGACATGATGTCCGTTGTTCTCGTCATCGCCCTCGCCCGTGGTATCTCCGTCCTCATGGCTAACACCGGCCTCGACGTCTACGTCCTCGACGCTGCCGCCAATGCTCTGGCTGGCCTGTCCGGCGTGATCTTCGCTCCCATGAGCTTCCTGGTCTACTTCGGCCTGTCCTTCCTGATCCCCTCGACCTCTGGTATGGCTACCGTCTCCATGCCTATCATGGGACCGCTGGCTGTTAAGCTCGGCTTCTCGCCCGAGGTCATGGTCATGATCTTCTCCTCTGCCATCGGCGTTGTGAACCTGTTCACCCCGACCTCCGGCGCCATCATGGGCGGTCTCGCCCTGGCCAAGATCGAGTGGACGACCTGGCTCAAGTTTGCCCTTAAGCTCATCGTCGCTCTCTCCGTCGTCTGCGCCATCATCCTGACCGTCGCTTGCGTGATGCTCTAAGTACCCAACGGGTACCCCACGGAAACCTTGACGATCCTGTAAAGGATCACCTGGTCATCGTCTGTCCGGTGGGGTCAACCCACCGGTAGACTCCTACCTTTAGCCCCCTCCCGTTCCGTGCGCGGGAGGGGGCGCTCTCATGTTGCTCGGTTCTACGAACCGCGCAACCAGTCGACGCTGCAAGCCCGCCAGAGCGGTAATCTGACGTTCAATCGTCGGGCATGGCCAAAAGGCCTATGCCCTCCTCTTTCACGTCACCTTGCTCGCTCTGACGGGCTTTCGCTGACTTATGCTCCACCTGCGGCGCTGCCGATGTTGGTGCGGAGTGACTTGGTCCCTGCACCAACTTGGCTTGGTGGGGCGGTGCGTTTGGGGTAGCTAACTTGGGTCCCCGGTGGTCGCGGTGGGCATGTTTGGTTCGTGCCTGTTGGTAGCCTGGGTATCGGGGAGGGCGGGCTCCGTTATAATCGCCTAGGACATTAAATGGAAACGGGACGGGAGCCATACATGCGCCAGGGTTTCGACAACGCGAAGTATATCGAGCTGCAGGCCGCTCATATTAAGGAGCGCATCTCGCAGTTTGGCGGCAAACTGTATTTGGAGTTTGGCGGCAAGCTGTTCGATGATTATCATGCCAGCCGCGTGCTGCCGGGTTTTGAGCCGGACAGCAAGTTTCGCATGCTCAAGAGCATTGCCGACGACGTCGAGGTCATCATCGCAATCAATGCAAACCATATCGAGAAGAACAAGGCCCGTGGCGACCAGGGCATTACCTATGACGAGGACGTTTTGCGCCTGGTCGACCTGTTCCGCGGCAACGGTTTTGCTGTCGCGGCCGTGGTTATCACCCAGTACGCCGGCCAGCCCGCCGCCGATGTGTTCCGCAATCGCCTGAACGCGCTCGGCATTCCTGCCAAGCTGCACTATCCCATCGAGGGCTATCCGCACGACGTCGACCTGATCGTGTCCGACGACGGCTATGGCAAGAACGAGTTTGTCGAGACCACTCGTCCGCTCGTCGTGGTCACCGCTCCCGGCCCTGGCTCGGGCAAGCTCGCCACCTGCCTGTCTCAGCTCTATCACGAGCACAAGCACGGCACCGCCGCCGGCTACGCCAAGTTCGAGACTTTCCCGGTCTGGA
>CATZEP010000144.1 GCA_958418185.1 uncultured Collinsella sp. | reverse complement strand
GCTGAGGGGTCCGCTGAGTAGATATGCTGTCTGCATAGGCTATATTCGAGGGGTACGTTCGCGTTCCCCTCTTTTTTTGTCGCAATACCGTTGCTAGTTTGTTGGGAGCGCCCATGACTGCGCCGTCTAATTTCAATTCGACCCCCGAGCTCGACGCCACCCTTGTATTTCGCGTGGCCTACGATGGCTCCTCCTATAGCGGATTTGCCGAGCAGCCGGGCCAGACGACGGTTGCGGGCGAGCTACGCCGTGCAATCGAGACGTTGCTGCGCCGCCCAATCGATCTGACGTGTGCGGGGCGTACCGATGCCGGCGTGCATGCGGTGGCCCAATACATCAGCGTGCCCGTAACGGACGCTGAGCTCGCGTGTACGCGCCGTAGGTGGCTGAGGGCTATGGATGCCCTCCTTCCCAAAGATATCGCCATAAACGAGGTCTACAAGGCTCGTAAGGGCTTTTCTGCTCGCTTTGACGCGCGTTCTCGCACTTACACCTATCGCATTGCCGATCGTGATGCGCGGCCCGTGCTGTCACGCGGTGCTGTGTGGTGGCATCGCTATCCCCTTGACGTCGATGCGATGGCGGCCGCCTGCCCTGCGCTTTTGGGCGAGCAGGACTTTAAGAGCTTTTGCAAGGTCGCCTCTGCCGTGGGCAAACCTACGCACCGCTGCGTAATGCGTGCCGAGTTTGGCCATGAGGTCGCCTTTGGCGAGGACATCCTCACGTTTACCATCGAGGGCAATGCGTTTTTGCATTCGATGGTGCGAACCATTGTGGGCACCCTCGTCGAGATCGGCATGCATCGCCGCGATCCCGAGTGGATGCGTGAGGTCATTGATGCCTGCGATCGCTCCGCTGCTGGCCCTACGGCACCCGCATGCGGTCTTACTTTTATGGGCGTGGACTACGACCCCGCCGAGCTTGTGGTCCTCGATTAGGGATGAGACTGCCTGACGGCGATCTTTGTGTGCGGCGCCTGTGGGCGGGGCGTGTGCAACATCTGTTCTTGACGTGCATCGCGGCGGACGACCGCCCGCATTAATTGACGGGGTGTACCATGAACGACAGTTTGTTACTAGCTGTCGAGAGGACGGAAAACTTGGTTCGACGTGGTTCGCATCCGCGACTTTCGGTGATCCTGATTGTTGAGGGTTCGCCCAGTTATACGATGCGTGCTCTCGAGAGCATCCAGAACCAAGACCTCTACGATTTGCAGATTGTCGTCGTTTGCCGCGGCGTGGTAGCTGGTGTGCGCCATTCGCTCGAAGTCGCTGCCGGCAGAGACATTCATATTGATTTGATTGATGTTGAGGACCAAGCGCCTGGTGCCTGTCTGCGTGCCGGTTTAGCGGCTTCGCGCGGCTCCCAGATAATTGCGTTGAATGCCAATGAGTGGTTTGCGCCGCAGTCCCTTTCGCAGATGGTCGACAGCTCCTGCGACGCTTCTGCTGATATTGTGTTTCCCTCTGTTTCGCTCGATCGCTACGATGCTCACAGCGATCGTCATTCCCGAGTTTTGGACGCGACATCCGTTTCTGAAGATGAGGACCAGGCGGCTTGCCTGACCCTATTGGTCTCCTGTGGTTTAATCCGACAGACCTCTGGCGTGCTGTATGATCGCGCCCTCTTTGAGGCGTGCCTTGCGCATGGCGATGCGTTTCGCACCGTGTCTTTTTTGACGTTCGCGCTTTCGCAGGCAAAGCGCGTTTCGGGATGTGGCCGTGCCCGTTTTCATGCAGTGGCGCCGTCGATTACGGAGACGTTTGACCCCACGATGTTTGCCAGGCTTTCTGATGATATCGGGGCGCTCGACAGGCTTGCCGACTCGCTTACCGTCGCGGGCGGTAGCGATCAATTAAAACTGGCCTGCCAGCGGTATTACTACACCGGTCTGGTTGCCTGCATCGAAAATTTGTGTCTGAGCCCCCATGGGGTGTCTTCAATAGAGCGTTCGGCCCGTTTGCATGATATGGTCGATGCGCAGCGTACCCGTCAGATGGTTGCGGCCCTTAAGGGCAATCATCGTGGTCTAGGTCTGCTCTATGGTTCGATAGCTAGCGCCAAGCCCATGCGGTGTGCGTTGTATACGCATCTGGCGGCCTTTTTCAATCGTTCGGGCGCCAGGACTGTCTAGTAGCGTGATTTTCGAAATAAATTGCATGGAATTGTTTCGAAATGCGTTCTTATTCACTAAAACCCTCAAATAGCGCTAAACTATTCAATCACTAAGTGATTGTCTCCGCCATCTTTTGGAGTGAGGTATTGTATGGCCAAAAAACGCAATGGGCGCCAGGATGCCATCAGAGATATTGTTCGCAATAAGGACGTACGCACGCAGCGCGTTTTGGTAGACGAGCTTCGCGCCATGGGCTTCGATTGTACGCAGGCGACTGTTTCGCGCGATATCGCGGACATGGGACTGCGTAAGCTCCCCGAGGGCATCTATGTCCTTGCCGAGGACTTGCATCTGCAGCGCATGGTTTCCGAGTTAGTTACTGGCGTACTGCGCACCGATAATCTGGTTATGATCAAGGCGCAGCCCGGTACGGCTTCTGGTATTGCCGCAGCTGTCGATGCTGCGGAGCTGCCCGACGTGCTTGGCTCGCTTGCCGGCAACGACACGATCTTGGTCATTGCACAGACGGCCGAGGACGGCGAGCGTCTTGAGGCACTCATCAACAAGCTGAGTAACTCTCATAAGTAGGGGATGCGCGGCTCTGCTGCTGTGCCGTTTGTTGCTATAGGTAATTGCCGAGGGCGTTGATAAAGGTCAGCGCCCTTTTTGCATACCAGTGCCTGTTGTTCTATCGGTCCTGTAGCCGGGGCCGTCGTGGCATCTTGTGGTATCTGCCGAAATAAAGAAGCGCCCGAGCAGCGTATATGCTGCTCGGGCGCCTTGGTGTCAGTCGTTTTTTGCGCTTACTGGCCCGTAGAGGGGTCGGGCGTGGGCGTAGGATCGGGGGTAGGCGTAGGATCGGGTGTGGGCGTGGGAGTAGGGGTGGGGGTAGGAGAGCCGCCCTCGCCGCCGCCGGTCGTACCGTCTCCGCCGGTGGTACCGTTGCCGCCGGTCGTATCGCCACCCGTGGTCTCGGTCGTCGTGGTGGTAGTCGTCGTGGTGGTTGCTCCCTCGTCTTTGTCGTCTTTGTCGTCTTTGTCCTCCGACTTCTTGGCGTTGCTAGTGCCGTAGAACTTCCAGACGCTATTGTTCTTGTACGTGGGAGCCGTTCCGGTCTGGAATTCCTCGCGCTCGGTGCCCGCAAGAACGGCGTTCATGAACTTCTTAAAGACGGGCAGGTTGGTGCTGTCGCCCAGCAGGTCCGAACCGTACTTTTGGATGGGAATCTCGCCTGCGGAATAACCGGTCCACAGGGCGCATGTCAGTTGCGGCGTGAAGCCGCAGAACCACAGGTTGGTGGTGTTGTCAGTGGTGCCCGTCTTGCCGGCATAGGGCTGGTTGACGTTCAGCGCGCCGGCGGCACCCGTGCCGCTGCCCTGCATGACGCCGGATAGAACATCGGTAACCGCGGCAGCCTCGCCTTCGGTGAGCACCTGCGTGGGATTGTCGGTGTGCTGGTACAGAACCGAGCCGGTACGCGAGTCGATCTCGGTAATGGCGATGGGCTGACGGTAGTAGCCACCGTTGGCAAACGTTGCGTAGGCAGATGCCATCTCGAGCGGTGAGATGGACCCGGTGCCGAGCGTCATGACGGGAACGTCCTCGATATTGTCCTTGGCGGGATCGATGCCAAGCTTTTTGACGAGCGATATGATCTTGTCATTGCCGATGGCTTCGGCCACCTGAATGTAGCCGGTGTTGGATGAGTATGCCGTTGCCTGCTTAAGCGTGATGTTGCCATAGCTCTGGTTGCCGTAGTTTTGCACCTCGGTCGTGGTGCCCTTGGCCTTGAGCGGCGAGTTGCAGTTGAGGGTGA
>CATZEP010000143.1 GCA_958418185.1 uncultured Collinsella sp. | reverse complement strand
GTGCATTTCCCGGAGGGGCTCGCCCGTGCCACCGCCACCCCGTTCCGCTCCGGCATGGGAACCATGTCCATGCCCGACGGAAGCCAAAAGTACTTTGAGGACACCACCGACCCCATCATGCGTTCGTATGCGCAGCGCGGAAACGTGTCCCTGTACTTCGACTTTCTCAAGGACCAGTTTGGCGCCCAAGAGGAGCCCCAGGCAGAGTCCGATGCCCAGGCAGAGTCCGATGCCCAGGCAGAGTCCGATGCCCAGGCATCGGGCAACGTCTACATGTCCCAGGCCATGGGCGCGATGACGTTTCGCATCGTCTTTCCCAACCATGACTGCTGCGCATATATCCGCGATGATCTCGACAAGTGCTTTGGCGGGTTCTCGCTCCAGGCGATTTGCGGCACGCCCGATAGCACGTTTGACTCACCCGATGAGGTCCTGAGGACCATGGTGGGTCACGGAATCCCCGATGATGCAACCGATGTCGAATGGGGCTATAACTCCGTGCGCTATCGCGTGGCGCACTCCGTGCCCAACGCCGTCGTTCTCGAGGCGCTCGTCCAGCACTACAACATTCCGCTGTACGTCGAGTATTTCGATGAGCTTAAACGCGCGACCGGCGCTGCCATTACGATCCCCGACATAGCAAACCCGACCGCATTCGTCCCCGGCACACTCGGATGCAAAGAGCAGATGTACTTTGACCATGGCAGCGACAACGAAGGCTACGTTGCACTTCGATGCGGCTATTGCCAGGCAGTCTCCGATGATGGCAAAACGCGCATTTCTTTTGTCGACGACCCTTCGCAGTCGGTCATGGCGGAAATGGCAGAAGAAGCATCGGTCGGAGTCTACGTTAGGCTGCTTAAAAAATTCGATCTTGAGCAAGTTCTCCCCGCTGGATATCAGAAACCGGCCTCGCGTCCCGCCGCAAGTTCCAAAAAGAACACCTCGACCTCCTCGGCAGAAAAATCGAAAATCAGCCTGTGGATGAACCCCATTGCAGAGAAGCATGTCTGGAACTCCCTCGATGCCTACGGTCAAAAGCAGGGCAAGCAAAATGACATGAACATGTTCTTTTTGGAGCCGCTCTATCGCGGCGGCGATCAGATCCGAGACCCATTTGGATTTGCCACAGGCCGCAAACCTTTGCCGGCTTATGCAAGCCACCAGGCGCACCGCAAGGTTATCGACGCCGCCCTTACTACCGACATAGAAGTCGGCGCGCTTGTCGCGGGGCTTCTCGGCCAAGACCTGTTGACATCAGAAGAGCTCAACGCGCTGCACCGCGACATCGAGCTCAAGGCCCAAGGCGTAAGCGCCATCGCCACCGGAAGAGGCGCCGCACTCGAGAGCCGTTGCGACTCGGTTTGCTACCTTATTGCAAAGCTCCGGAGCCATGACGGCGACAATAGCCAGCGCTTTATGATGTGGATGGCGGACACCGACCAAGCCGCACGCGTAAAGTTCTACGGCGCGGCGCCGGCAATCGGCGCGCCCTTTACGTGCCGCTTTAGCGTAGTGGAAAATGACGTCATTACGTACTGGATGCCCGTCGAGGGCGAGAAGGGCTTCTCTCGCTATAAGCAGATTCCCGAGGGAGGACGCATCGACGTCTCCGCGGCAAAGAGCGACTCCGCCGCTATGAGCGCTCTTCGCAAGGCCAACGCGATGTTCCTTAAGGCGTGCGGACTCAAGCAGACCGCACCGTCCAAAACGCGCATGACCCCGGAGCAGTCGCAACGATTTAGCGAGCTGCGAGAGAAACTGGGTCGTAAAACGGGTTATGCCCTTACGGTGCTCTTCTCGCGCTGCGTACTCTGCAGCGCCGAAGCCGACCGATTCCTCGAGCTCATGGAGCACGCCGCTGCCGCGCACGATCGTGGAGAGGTGATCGACGTCGACGATACCGAGGTCGTAGAGCACAAGGCCGTTTACATGGTTGGCCCGATCTCTACCGAGGATGGTACTTGTCAGCTCTACAACCCCAACACCGTCAACTTTGAGGACTTTAGGTTCCAGCCCAACCTGCTCGAAGACTTCCATACCGACCTGCCCCGTGGCGGCAGCTTTATCAACATTGCAACGAGCGTCGTCGAGTCGGACGTCATCGCCGCCTGGGCGGGCTACAACCCGGGCAACGCCCAGCGCTCGGCGCGCTACTAGAGAGCGTTTGGCACGGCCAAGCCATGTATCTGTTGCGCGGCATCGGCCCCGGACGTCGAACCGCGCCGTCCACGATGTTGCGCAACAGAATGCAGCGCAGGCGGCCTAGTATGCGAAGTAACAGGCGCGCGCAGGTCAGACGCATCGAATCTGACCTGCGCGCGCAACACAAATCATCGCAGGGAGCACACCATGGCGCGTGACACATCAAACGATCCGGTTGTTAACTTGCCGCTCGATTACAAGTTCGACGGCAACGGCAACATCATCCAAAAGGTCTTTTTTGGCGTAAATGCGGTATTCTGCCCCGTCTGGTACTGGTGGTACTTCAAAAGCAATCGTGATCCCAACTTTTGGGTCGGTGACAGCGACATGGACGGCTATGATCCCGAGGAATGCGCTACCGAGTTCCTGCACCGCATGGATAACTTTACGCCCGAGGAGAGCTGCAACCTCTTTGAAGTCGCAAAGTATTGCGACCGCATGACGGGTGTTACCGTCTTTGACGTCGTAAACGGGCGAAATGTAAACGAACGACACCTGGATGACTACTACACCGGCTACGACCTTGGCATCGAAGATGATGACGAGGACGAAGAAGACGACACAGACATCGAGATGGAGTTTGAAGGGCAACCTGTTAGCCCCCAGCCGATGCGCGTATGCGACGAGGGCCCCTGCCAGTTTATGCTGCCGCCCGTTTTAAACTGCGGAACGGACGACGGTTCTGGCTACGAGGTCGAGATTCCCCTGCGCGCCAAAACGACCAAGAGCGGTACTCCGCAGGAGCGACTATCGTTCTATATCCCCGCCGACGTCGCCGTACAGTGGTTCCGCGAGGTCACGGGCGAGCCGCAGGCCGACTACCAACTGTTCCAAACTGTTTGGATGGATCGGGCCAATCGGCTTGAGAACCCGCACTTTGTCGACCACCTGTTTTCCTATGCGTTTTGGCAGGAGCGATTGCTGCGCATCCTGCACTGCACGTACAAGCGGGGCAAGGTACAGAGTGTACGCATCGTTGCCGACTACGAAGGCGACGCTGCCGAGTTTATTGACAAGTACTACCCGGAGGCCGAGGTCATCGGTCATCAGGGCAATGAGAACGCCTTTGAAACGGGAGCCGCCTATCTGGTGGACCTTACGCTGGACTACAAATACAAGGGCGACAAGCTTGTCGAGAAAAAGACGTTCTCGGTCCTTGGCAGCTTTGGACGCGAATGGTATCGACTCTTTAGCGGCAATCCCAACGCCACCGTTGATGATTTCTATGCATGGTGCGAGCAAACCGACACCTACGAGCCCCTACGTCAGGCAGCCGAAACCGCCGGCGCAATCGTTCAGTACACCACCTACGGACTAAAGGACGGCAAGCTCACCAGCAAGCGCACCGAAGATCTCCAAGGCCGCACCAACGTCGAGATTAATGAGGCGGCCGAGCTGAGGGATCGCATGCTTACGTAGACGGCAACAGGCCCAGTTCACGTTATCCGTTCATCTCTATACTCACAGGAGGTACCTACTTTGATTTCTCCAATCTGTTGGTTCGCGGCATTCCTCGTCGCTCTCGTCGCGCTCTGCTATTCCATACACTTGGAACGGCACAACTATCAGCACAAACTTTTTGGCTTCGAGATCAATTCCAACCGTCGCATCGTCGCCTTTGGAATTCTTGCTCTTGGCGCTTTTTGCCTATTTGCCCCCGTTACCTGGGCGCAGTGCTTTTCTTCGGATCTTGGCGAGGGCTGGGAGCCGGGAGCCTTCAACTTTATTAGCTGGGTCATCACCAACTTCTTTGCCGTGGGATGGACAACGACCATC
>CATZEP010000142.1 GCA_958418185.1 uncultured Collinsella sp. | reverse complement strand
GCGCGCTCGAGGGCCTTATCAAGATCTGCGAGGCTGCGGGTGCCGAGGTGTCCGGTATTGGCATTGCAGTGGAGAAGGGCTTCCAGGGCGGCGGCGATAAGCTCCGCGAGCGCGGCTTCCGCGTCGAGAGCCTGGCCCGTATTGCCGATATGGACTGCGAGACCGGCGAGATCACCTTCGCCTAAGCGCGCAACACAAGCGATTGGTATGCGATGTGACAAAGGGCTTTCCCTTTGTCACATTTTTTGTATGAGGGGAGGTGTTGATATGGACGAGAACAAGATGGGATGGCGCGAGTATGCGCGCTATGCCGAGATGTCGGCCGAGGAGTTGGCGCGCGATTGCGAGGTGCAGGTGTTTCGCGCGACTGGTCCGGGCGGACAAGGCGTCAACACGACGGACTCGGCGGTGCGCATGAAACATATCCCTTCGGGAATTACCGTGACGGCGCGCGAGAGCCGCAGCCAGTTCCAGAACCGTAGCTGCTGTCTGCGTAAGCTGCGTGCAGAGCTTGAGCGTCGTGGCCGTCCGCCGCGCCGACGCGTAAAGACCAAGGTGCCTCAGCGCTCTCGCCAGCGCAGACTCAATGACAAGCACTTCAACGCCATTAAAAAGGCCAACCGTCGCAAGCCGGGTAGCGACGAATAGCCTCCTCATGAGTTGCGGTGAAATAGGGACTGTTTTGCGGCTTTAGCTGCATAAACAGTCCCTATTTCACCGCAACTTAGGTGGGGTTAGCGGGTTGGGCGCCAGACCTCGAGGACGCCGGCGAGGATGTCGACCTCGATGCGCGAGGCGACGATGGGCTCGCCGTCGGCTTGGATGGGGTAGTCTGGCTCCTCAAAGGTGAGCTCGGCATGGCGGCAGCAGCGCATGCGAACCGGCGGCAACTTGGTATGGTGGCCGTCCTTGGCCGAAAGGAACATAGGCAGGGCAACCGCGCGAGGGACAGGGCCGCATGCGTAGCAGACGTCGAGCACGCCGTCGCAGGGGTCGGCATCGGGGCAGATGCGATAGCCCGAGCCATAGGTGGGACCAAGCTGAATCGCCATGATGATCGCCCTCACGCGCTCGGCGGGCGCGCCGTCAAAGCTGACTGTCATGGGGTAGTTGCGATAGCGCAGGCCAAACTGCTCAAGTCCCGAAAGGGTGTAGAGCGGAGCGCCCGTCAAGCCGGTCTTTTTGCGCAGCTCGGTGGTGCCAAGGCCGATGGCGGCATCGATGCCGACCGAAAGCGTCTGGTCGTAGTACTCAACGGTAGCCTCGCCGCTACCGCTTGCGGGGTTCCATGAGCGAATGCGCCCGATGTCCTGACGCAGCAGCTTGCAGGTGAGCAGCGCGCCAAAATCCTTGCCGGAGAAATCTTCGATACCGAGCGTTTGGGCAAAATCGTTGCCGGAGCCTACGGGTAGGACGGCAAGGGCGGGCCGGACCGCCTCATCCTGCGTCATGAGTCCCTTGACGACCTCGTGAATCACGCCGTCGCCGCCAAGGGCGATAACGGTGCGATAGCCCTCGGCTTGTGCGGCAAGTTCCTTGGCGTGCCCCGTGCGTTCGGTCAGTACCAGGTCAAACTGGGATGCGCGTGCGGTCATATCCAAAAAGCGCTGCAGGCGTTCGGCAACCTCGCGCGCGGCGCCCGACTGGGCGACAGGATTGGCGATGATGAGCGTGCGACCAAAATCAGTTGCGTGCATGGGGCGACTCCCGGCGTATGACGTTACGGTGCGGTCGCGCTCGGGTCGAGTTGCCCCCGATTGTGGCTGCACGGCGAATGCTAACGTCTACTCTATCAGGTCGTTGTGGCGCTCGATAGCCTCTGCCACCGTGTGGCCCTCGTCCACGATAAGCGAGCGGCGCTTAGGGGACACAATACGCTGTGCGGGATACACGCCACGGTGGCCGCCGGCAAGGTAGCTAATAAACGAAACGATGACAAAGAAGCCCGCGGCCGTTCCATGGAACAAGTCGATGGCCATCATGCAGGTGGTGATGGGCACGTTGAGGCCGGCGCAGAAGACGCCGAGCATGCCGAGGGCCGCCATGAAGCTCGGGTCGAGCCCAGCGAGGCAACCGATCCATCCGCCGAGCGCCGCACCGATACCAAACAGGGGCGTGACCTCGCCGCCTTGGAAACCGGCGCCTAGGGTGAGCGCCGTTACGACGAGCTTGATGGCGGCGTCGGCGAGGGTGGTGTTGCCGGCAAATCCGGCGCCCGAAAGCCACGTGGAAAGGCCGGCATACTCCCAGGCGTCAAGCATCGCATAGGCCGCGAGAACCACGAGCGCACCGATGAGCGCACGGACGAGGTAGTTTGTGATAAAACGCGCGTACAGGCTCTTGACCGTACGGACCGACCAGGCAAAGAGACGCGCTGTGAGGCCAAAGGCGACAGCACCGATAACGACCACGGCAACTGTCCTAGGCGTCATATCGGGAACGCTGGCGATGACGTTGGCCTCGTACTGCGTGCCCAGGGCGAGTGACGTAAAGTAGCCGGTAAACGAGGCAACGAGGCAGTAGATGCCTGCGGTGTAGTCGATCTTGCCGATAAAGCACATTTCCATGCCAAAGAAAGCTCCGGCAAGGGGCGATCCGAACACGGCGCCAAAGGCGGACGAGATGCCGGCGAGCATCAGGTCGTGGTGGTCATGCTTTTTGAGGTGGGCGAGGCTCGAGATGTTGCTGGCGATGGTGCCGCCAATCTGCACCGCAGCTCCTTCGCGACCGGCCGATCCGCCCGTGAGGTGCGTGAGCGTGGAGCAGACGAAGGTGAGGACGGCCATGCGCATATGGATGAGGCGTGTGCCCAGGGCGGAGTCAATGACCAGGTTGTTGCCGCGTTTGGCGGCGAGACCGTGATTCTTGTAGACCCACGCGGTGACCACGCCCACGACGGGGAGCAGGGCATACACCCACACATGGTGCTCGCGATAATCGGTCGCGATATCCAGCGAGGCTAAAAACGCCCAGGCGGCAACGCCCATGGCGAGCGAGACGATAGCTACGAGCACGAGCAGCTTGGCGCTCGCAAGCATGTTGCGGGCATTGCGACGCGTGTCGGCAGCCAAGAGCTGCTCGGAGCGGGTGAGCTGGTTGCGGCCGCTGATGATCAGATCGGCGGGAGAGAAGCTGCTGCCGTCCTTGTCCTGGCGGGTATCATCAGACGGGTCGTGTGCGTTTTCACGTTTATCGATAAAAGCCATAACGTCCTCTTTTAAGTTGCGATGCAAGCATTATAGGACGGCGGCCTGGGCCTTAAGGCGATTGGCAGGTTTCGGATTTGTTACCAAGGGCACGTGGCCGACAGGTGTATTCGCGGTCGCGGGCAATGTCTTGAGCGGGCGGCGGGGGATTATACTGAATCAAATATAAAGAATCGGCGCCGTCGTTGCGCGCCGTGACATGTAAGAGGTGTATATGGCAGAGACGCTTATCCCGCTGGAGGACGCGCAAGCAATCGTTCTTTCGCAGGTGTACAGGACCGATGTCGTCGAGATCCCGGTATGGCAGGCGGCCGGTCTTCCCCTGGCCGAGGACGCCGCGGCCGATATCGACATCTCGCCGTTCGCCAACAGCGCCATGGATGGATATGCCGTGCACACCGTCGACCTCGTCGAAGCGTCCGCCGATGCGCCCGTGACGCTTTCTGTCGTGGGGCACGAGGCCGCAGGCCACGTGTTCGATGGCGTTATCGCCCCAGGCGAGACCGTCCGCATCATGACGGGCGCGCCGGTGCCCGAGGGTGCGGATGCCGTGGTGAAATACGAGATCGTCGAGGTGCTTGACGGCGATGGCAACGAGGGCTCACACGTGAGCTTCTCGGCGCCTGCCAAGGTGGGGGAGAACGTTCGCTCTGCCGCCGAGGAGGCTCATGCCGGCGACGTCGTGATGCGCGCCGGCGAGGTTGTGGCTCCGGCCGGCGCCGGCCTGCTGGCAAGCGCCGGTTACGCGAGCGTGAAGGTCCATGCCGCTCCGCGCGTGGGCATTATCTCGCTG
>CATZEP010000141.1 GCA_958418185.1 uncultured Collinsella sp. | reverse complement strand
ACACAGGAACCCTTTCCCAATGTGACATGCGGACTGTCCCTTTGTCACATCGTGCGATACTGACCGATTGCGCGGTACTTTTCGTAGCGGAGGTTTGTGAGGGTCGCGTCGTCGAGCTGCCCAAGCGTATCGAAGGCATCAAATGCCGAGGACATGACGGCACCGGCGATCTCCTCATGCGACAGGCCCCTATCGTCAACAATGCCGTCGATGATGCCGAGCGCCAACAGATCGGGGGCCGTGAGCTTAAGCGCCTCGGCGGCCTCATTCGCACGCTCGGTATCCTTCCACAGGATCGACGCACAGGCCTCGGGGCTCACGACCGAATAGGCCGAGCTCGAGAGCATCAGGATGCGGTCGGCCACGGACAGCGCCAGCGCGCCACCAGAGCCGCCCTCGCCTGTCACCACCGAGACAATCGGCGTCTTAAGGCCGCTCATCTCCATAAGATTCTGGGCAATCGCCTCGCCCTGGCCGCGCTCCTCGGCACCGATGCCGCAAAACGCGCCCGAAGTATCGACCAGGCACAGAACCGGTCGACCAAACTTTTCGGCCTGGCGCATCAGGCGACGCGCTTTGCGGTAGCCCTCGGGATGCGCCATGCCAAAGTTGCGGCGCATGCGCTCTTTGGTCGTGGTGCCGCGCTCGATGGCGATGACCGTTACGGGGCGTCCGTCTTTCCAGCCAATGCCAGCCACCACAGCGGCGTCGTCGCCAAAGTAACGGTCGCCGTGCAGCTCCACAAATCCATCCAGGCCCAGCAAGATCATCTCACCCGCCGTGGCGCGATCTGCCGAGCGGGTCTGCTTGACAATCTCGAGCGCGGTTTTTGGTGCCGTCGAGCGCTTAAACAAGTGTCCCAGCTTTTTGCCGCGGCGACCCGTATGCACGATCTCATGTGGTGCCCCCAGGCCGGGCGCGTGGCCTTCGTGCAGCGCCAACAGCTCGCCTACCGTGAGCGCAATCTCGCCACGCGGAACAACGGCATCGCAAAAGCCGTGCTCCAGCAAAAACTCGGAGCGCTGGAATCCCTTGGGCAGGCGCTTGTGCATGTTCTGCTCGATCACGCGCGGGCCGGCAAATGCCGTCAGGGCATCGGGCTCGGCCAGGATAATGTCGCCCTCCATGGCAAAGCTCGCGGTTACGCCACCGGTCGTGGGATCGGTGAGCACCGTGATATACAGGCCGCCCGCCTCGCTGTGGCGCCTAACCGCCGCAGAAATCTTGGCCATCTGCATAAGCGATGTCACGCCCTCTTGCATGCGCGCACCGCCCGAAACGGTAAAGCCGACGACCGGCAGCCCCAGCTCGGTTGCGAGCTCAAAGACGCGACAGATCTTCTCGCCCACCACGGAACCCATCGAGCCCATCATAAAGTTGGCGTCCATAAAGAAGAGCGCGGTATCGCAACCGCAGATTTTGCCCCTGCCGCACACAACGGCATCGTGCTCGCCCGAACGCTCGCTCACGCTCTTGAGCTTGTCGGCATAGCCGGGAAACGAGAGGAAGTCCTCCGGCGCCAGACTGGCATCCCATTCCTCAAACGTGCCCTCGTCAATCGTCATGCGCATGCGGTCGCGCCCGCTCACGCGAAAGTGTTTGCCGCAACGAGGGCAGACCTCGAGGTTGTCGTGTAGGCGTGCCTCATCGATCACACGGCGGCACTCCGGGCACTTGATAAACACGTGGCGCGCGGGAAACTCGGCGCACGACTCGGTCATCGGTCCCTCGAGGACGTTGACCGTCTTCGCTTTTCTATTCATCAGCATAGAGATGCCCCATCAGATCGGTGTGATACATGCCCGACAAGAACTCGTCGTTTGCCAGCACGTCGAGCTGAAGCTCGCTGTTTTCGCTCACGCCCTCAATCACGAGCTCGCCCAGGGCCGAGCGCATCTGGCGAATGGCGCCGTCACGCGTGGGCGCACACACGATGAGCTTGCCGAGCATGGAGTCGTAGTACGGCGGAACGTTCGCACCGGTAAACATGGCGGAATCCCAACGCACGCGCGGACCACCCGGCACACGCAGCGCGGTGACCGTTCCGCATGACGGCAGAAAGTCCGGCGTTTCGGCATTGATGCGGCACTCCATGGCGTGGTTGCGGACCGGCATGTCCTCTTGCTCAAAGGGCAAAGGCTGGCCGGCTGCCACGCGCAGCTGCCACTTGACCAAGTCGGTATCGGTCACAAACTCCGTAACCGGATGCTCCACCTGCAAGCGCGTGTTCATTTCCATAAAGTAGAAATTGCCGTCGTCCGAATACAGGAACTCGATGGTACCGGCCCCTTCGTAGCCGACGGCACGAGCCAGGTCACGCGCTGCTTTGTGCATGCGGGCACGAATGTCGTCGTGTCCGTCGAGGCACGGCGCGGGGCTCTCCTCGATCAGCTTTTGGTTGCGACGCTGCACCGAACACTCGCGCTCGCCGAGCGAAAACACATGGCCCTGCTTATCGGCCATAATCTGTACCTCAACGTGATGCGCCGGCGCGACGAACTTCTCCATGTAGCACTCGCCGTCGCCAAAAACGGCCTCGCCCTCGGCGCGTGCTTCAATAAAGGCCTTTGCCGCATCTTCCACGCGCTCGACCTTACGAATACCGCGACCGCCGCCGCCCGCACGCGCCTTAATAAGCACGGGGCAGCCAATGCGCTCGGCCTCGGCCGTTGCCTCCTCGGGACTTTTGAGCAAATCGCAGCCCGGCACGATGGGCACGCCCGCCGCGGCAGCCGTTCGACGCGCGGCGTCCTTGTCGCCCATGCTGTCGATCACCTCGGCCGAAGGACCTACAAACGCCAGACCGTACTTGTCGCAGTCGCGCACGAAACTTGCCTTCTCGGAAAAGAAGCCATAGCCGGGATGAATTGCCTTAGCTCCCGACCTTACGGCACAGGTGAGCACAGCATCGTCGTTGAGGTAGCTCTCGGCAAGACGCGGGCCGCCGATGCAATACGCCTCGTCGGCAAGCTGCACGTGCAGCGCGTCCGCATCGGCCGTGGAATAAACGGCGACGGTCTTGATGCCCATATCGCGGCACGCGCGGATAACACGGACCGCGACTTCGCCGCGGTTGGCGATGAGCACTTTGTCGAACATGAAGCCTTCCTTAACTTTCGTGCATGAGTGCAAAAGACATATCGGCGCGGCAGCAAACCTCACCGTTGACGCTCGCGGTGCCCGTCGCAAAGCGGAACGGCCCGCGCGCACGCGTGATGGAGCACACCAGATCCACCGTGTCGCCCGGGCGCACAGGACGCTTAAAGCGCACCTTGTCCAGACTCGTGTAGAACGGCGTCGCGCCGCGCGCCTCCTCATCGCCCATCAGCAGCACGCAGCAGTTCTGGGCGAGCATCTCGCACTGAATCACGCCGGGGACGACCGGGTTTCCCGGAAAATGCCCCTGCAAAAAGTACTCGTCGCCCGTAATCTTGATCTTGCCGTGGGCCTCGTCGCCCACCAGCTCGGCCTCGTCGAGCAAAAGCATCGGTTCGCGATGCGGCAACAGTTCCTTAAGCTCTTCTTTGTTCATGGATATCACCTATCCGATCCTCATGAGGCAGCTGCCAAACTCCACGAGGTCGCCGTCGGCCACGCAGATCTCGAGCACCTCACCGTCTGCCTCGGCCGTCACCTCGTTGAGAACCTTCATGGCCTCGATGATGCAGAGGGTCTCGCCGGCCTTGACCTTGGAGCCCACGTGCACAAACGGCTCGTCGCCCGGCGCCGGGGCAGCATAGAAAACGCCGACCATGGGAGCGGTCACCTCGGTGCCCTTGGGCTCCGGTGTGGCGGCGGGCGCCTGCGCGGCGGGCTCCGGTGCGGCAGGCGCGACTGTGGGAGCTGCAACTGGAGCGGCCATAGCGCTCGGCATGGGCATGGGCACGGCAACCGGCTGTGCGGCGCTCGCGCGCTCGAGTTCGACCGCGGTGCCATCGGGCTCCTCAACGCGTACGCGCGTGAGGCCGCGGTCCTCCATAACATCGGCTATCTCGGCAAGTCTTTTGGAATCCATGCTCTAG
>CATZEP010000140.1 GCA_958418185.1 uncultured Collinsella sp. | reverse complement strand
CCGGGGCCCTCGAGGCCGAGACGGCGGCGCTGCTCGAGGGCGACGAGACCTACGCGTGCCTGCTCACCGTGCCCGGCATCGGCCCGAGGACCGCGGCGCAGCTCGCGGTGTCGGTCGACATCGGGAGGTTCCCGGACCACGACCACCTGGCCTCGTACTGCGGCATAGCCCCGAGGGTGAGGAGCTCCGGCACGTCGGTGAGGTCGGCCAGGGCGTCCAGGCGCGGCGACGCGAGGCTCAAGTCCCTGCTGATCTTCTCGTGCAACAGCCTGGTGAGGTCCTCGGGGCGCTACGGCGAGTACTACCGGGCCTGCAGGGCGCGGGGCATGGGGCACGGGCGGGCGCTCAAGGCCGTCGCGAGGAAGCGGCTCAGGGCGATATACGCCGTGATGCGCGACCGGGTGCCCTACCGGGAGTAGCCCCGACGGTTGACAAAACTATAGGAACACCCAATGACTAGGCGGGGAAGGCGTGCGACAATGGTGGGCGTTGTGTTGTTCGCGCTAAGGAGTTGCCATGTTGTTGTGTCCCGTTTGCCATGAGCCGCTGGTGGATGACGAGCGCGGTGCTGCATGCGCGGGCGGACACCGGTTTGACCGTGCTCGCGAGGGCTATCTATATCTGCTGCGCTCGTCCAAGAGCGGCGACTCCATGGGCGATCCCAAGTCGCAGGCACGCAGCCGTCGCGACTTTCTGAATCGCGGTTACTATGCGCCGTTGCGCGATGCGATGGTCGAGCTGGTGCGCAAGCAGGCGTCTGGGCGCGCCGCGTCTACGAATGGCCCCATGACGCTGCTCGATATTTGCTGTGGCGAGGGCTACTACACCAGCGCCATGGGCGCGGTTTCGGGCGTGGATGTTTACGGCTTTGACCTGGGTAAAGAGATGGTGCGCCTGGCTGCCAAGCGCGGCGATGCGACCTACTTCGTGGCCAACATGAAGGACATCCCCGTGGCCGATGGCGCCTTCGATATGGTGACCGAGCTCTTTGCTCCCTTTAACGAGCGCGAGTTTGCCCGCGTGCTGGCGCCCGAGGGCTCGTTCTACACCGTGGTGCCAGGTGCCCGCCATCTCTTTGGGCTTAAGGAAGTGCTCTACGACACGCCATACCTTAACGACGAGAAGCTGCCGAAGACCACCGAGCTCGAGTTGGTCGGAACGCAGCGGGTGTCTGCGAATATTACGCTTCAGACCCAGGCCGATATCGAGGCGGTGTTCCAGATGACGCCGTACTACTATCGCACGCGCCCTGCCGACAAAGAACGCCTGGCAAACTTGGACACCCTTCAAACCGACATCGACTTCATCATCGCCGAGTACCGCCACGGCTAACAACCCGCCAAAAAGGGACAGGTTTATTTTGGTAGGTTTTATCTAGGCAAACGTAAAGGGCCGACCGCGGAGATGCGCGATCGGCCCTTTTTAGCTGCTTGATAGCAGGGGCTATGGGAGACAGGTGCCTACAGGCGGTCCTTGTTTTCGGCCTTAACGGCGTGTGCCTGCTGAACAAAGAACAGGTCGTACACCACGATGACAAAGGCGCCGATGTTGACGGCGCTACCGCCGAGCGCGGGAAGCGTGAGCACGGCCTGCGCAATCGTGGCGACCGCGGCAACAATACCGAGCTTAAACGCGCCGTCTACCTGCGAAGGCTTGTTGGCACCCTTGATGCCCGCAACGCCCGCGGCAAGATCGACGAGGCCCTTGGCGATAATCACGACCGCAGCGATCATGGTGTTCGACCCGTACGTGGAATCGAGGTTGCCGGTCGCGACGCCGGTGATTCCAATGACGATACTGGCGATGCCCAGAACAAAATAAATCAGGGCGAGGATTTTGAGAGTCTTGCGAGCGGAGCTCATGGCTGGTCCTTTCGATACGGGTACGTCAACCTGGCGCACCTCATGTGCTGCACATATGGTGAAGCACATTGTAGTTCAACGGGGCGATGCATGTGTTTGAAAGCGTCTCTTGCCTGTACGGTCCAACCTTTCAAAAAGGAAAGCCAGCTGTAAGGCAAATCGATGGCAGCTCATGTGCGGCGCTGCGATGATGAGGCCGTGATAAGAAGTGGGTCTTAGGAGGAGCCATGATGTACGGAGCAGGGCAAGTGCATGAGCCGCGGTCGTTGGGAAGGCGCATGGGTGATTCTGTGATCGCTGCCGTGTGCACGGGATTGATGGCGGTGCTTTGCATTGGGATGCTGTGGGCCATGTCGCATGTGGGACAATAGCGGACGGTTGGGTGCCGACATAAACGGCGCTCACGTATTCGTTTTGCTTGTTAAGGAGTGTCCATGGGCGTCGCCGATCCCTTTTTTGTTGCTCGGGCCGCGGGGCTTGAACTGACCGGGAAGCCCGAGGGCCTCACGCTCACCGACGGCACGATGGAGCTGCGTGCCGATTTTGCCCGCATGCTTCCACGACTCAAGCAGGGCCGTCTGCAGCAAGAGCTGTTGGTAAAGGCTGCGCGTACAAAAGGCATCGAGCGCCCATGGGCGATTGATGCCACGGCGGGCTTTGGCGAGGATTCGCTGCTGTTGGCGGCCGCGGGCTTTACCGTCGATCTGTATGAGCAGGATTGCGTGATTGCGGCGCTCCTCAAGGATGCCTTGGATCGCGCGGCAGATGATCCGGCGCTTGCGGTTGCCGTGTCGCGCATGCGCTTACATGCGGGCGAGGACAGCATTGCCGGCCTTTGCCATACAGCTGAGCTGATCGGGCAGGGCGAGCTCACCGCTCCCGACGTGGTGTATCTGGACCCCATGTTTCCCGGGCGCACCAAGAGCGCGGCGGTTAAAAAGAAGTTCCAGCTCTTGCATCATCTGGAACAGCCGTGCGCCGATGAGGAGACGCTGGTCGAAGCTGCGCTTGCGGTGCACCCCCGCAAGGTCGTTATCAAGCGACCGGTAAAGGGGCCACTGCTTGCCGACGTTAAGCCGAGCTATCAACTTGCGGGCAAGGCCGTTCGCTACGATGTTTTGGTGCCGCCGCGCCCGTAGCTTGCGTGCGATGGTTGGCGCTCCGTCAGTGCCGTGCCGATGCGGCGCCTATTTCCATGGGTGCGACGTCAGATGCCATCCGCCGCAGTATTCGCATTTGTAGCAGGCCAAACCGCGCCGTCCATGGTTTTCGCAGTCGGCCATAACGGCCTCGGCCTCGGCGCGCGTGTCGTAACGGTTTTTGCGTTCGCACGACTTGTAGCGCCAGGCCTCATCGCGCTCGGCGTCCAGGGCATCGCGGCGCTCGTCCTCGCGCGCAAACAGGTCGCTCATATCGCCGCCGGTAGCAGCGCCCAAAAACTCGCTTTTTGCCTTTGACCAGGCGGTTCGCTTTTTGCTCCCCATCTGCTTCGCGCCCCTCTCCAAACGCTGGTATCATTGCCCAATCAAAGTGATACCAATAAACGTGAGGTCGCCGCGTGATGATCAGAAAAACCCTCGATACCGACATTCCCGCCGTCATGGCTATCTATGACGCGGCCCGCGCCTTTATGCGCGCGCATGGCAACGCCACGCAATGGCCCGAGGGCACGCCTTCGGCCGAGCAACTGGCTGCCGATATTGCCGCTGGTGGCAGTTACGTGTGCGAAGTCGACGGTCGCGTGGTGGCGACGTTTGCCTTTTTACCAGGCCCGGACGAGTGCTATGACGTAATTGAGGACGGTCAATGGCGCAGCGACACTCCGTACGCCGTGCTGCACCGTGTGGCATCCGATGACACCGTGCACGGTATCGCGGCTGCGATGTTTGCCTTTGCCAAGGAGCGTGCCGATCACCTGCGCATCGACACACATCAGGACAACCTGCCCATGCAGGGCGCGAGCATCAAGGCCGGGTTTAAGCGCGCCGGCATCGTGTATGTGTCAGACGGCACGCCGCGTGTTGCGTTTGACTGGCTGCGCGAGGCATAAGAGCGGAGACGCGTATCAACAATTCGCGCGAACGAAAATGGCTCCGGGTGGGGCCATTTTCGTTCGCTGCGCTGTTTTGAAAGCCGGCTTTCGCAAGGCGCGAACCTACGAAAATCGCCGCG
>CATZEP010000139.1 GCA_958418185.1 uncultured Collinsella sp. | reverse complement strand
ACATAGATACCTCCAAAGAACTCGAGACTGCATCGCATCTCGCTTCAACGTTTGCGCAAGGCAAACGTTCTATGACGTTCCATAGATTACCAGCAGCTTTTCCCCTCATCAAGATAATTTCAAACTGATTGCCGCGACGCGGCTGAACGGTTGCGTTCGCGCCGTGAACGGTATGGAAACGCCCGGTGAGATGATCCACCGGGCGCTTCCATTCGCAATGTCCTAGATGTCAAAAATGTAACGAGATCCAACGATCCGCTGACGACCGATGATAAACGGCCGCCGCTGCTCATCGAAAAAGAAGGCATCCATGTAAAACAGGGGTTCGCCAACGGGAACCGCCAACAGCCGAGCGACCTCGGGCGACGCACACGCGATCTCGAGCGTGCACGGGTCGGTAAACGCGGGCGTACGGCCCGTCCGGTTGCGCACGAACTCAAAAATGGATTGGTTAGATAGAGGTGCCGTTGATAGATAGGCGTTGTCCTCGTATACGTATATGTTGTTCTCGAGCATGACGGGGACCCCATCGGCAGTACGCACACGCTCAACGCAAATCAAATCAGTTCCAACGGGAACACCAAAGAACTGTGCTTCGGTGGAATCCGCCGGCAGTATCTTTCTCGAAATGACGCGCGCCCCCGCCTCCATTCCGTTAACGCGGCATGCGTCCGAAAAACTCTGGACGTCATCCTTCTGGCGAATCTTGCGCTTAAGCTTAGGGGCATTGACGAACGTGCCTTTCCCCTGCCGCTTCGTTAGATAGCCCTGCTGGACGAGCTCCTCAATAGCGCGTCGCACGGTAACGCGGCCAACTTTATAGTTCTCAGCCAATTCGAATTCGTTGGGTATCCGCGCGCCCGCCTTGTAGGCACCGGAGCTGATTTCGTTTTTAATGATATCGATAACCTGTTGGTACAGCGGTATCGCTGCTTTACCGTCAGTTAGCCCTTCAGTCGGTGGCATATACCCTCTCCCAGCACAATTAAGTCTAAAGCGGGCCCAAGGGCATTCAGCAAGCCCTTAAGCCCGCATTAGCATTAAGTATGCTTGCTGCCGCACCAAAATGTCGGGTATTTACTCATCTGACCCGAAAAACGCGCAACTACCGCACTCCTAAGAAAGCGTGAGCAGCTCCGGCAGCTGGTCGATAATCTTGTCCGCGGCATCCTGGCTAAAGCCAAAGCGTTCCTCGCGCTTGGCAATGACTGTCAGGCCAGCTCGCTTGCCGGCAGTGATGCCAGGCACCGAATCCTCGACGCAGCAGCAGCGATTCGCGGGCAGCCCCAGCAGGTCCAGCGCATGCAGGTAGATGTCGGGCTCGGGCTTGCTCTCCTTAAACTGCTCGCCACTCACCACATGCTCAAAGGCATCCGACAGCCCGCATGCGTTGAGCACTTCCTCGATGCTATCCATGGGAGACGAGCTGGCAAGCGCCACGCGAACGCCACGGCGCGGCAGCTCTCGAATCGTATCCACGGCGCCTGGGTTAATCAAAGCCTGATAGTCGCGCGGACGCTTATGCGCCCACTCGTCCCAACGGGCCAACGCTTCCTCGCCAGTTAAATGCCCCTTACCGGCGCGCTCAAACCAATCGACCAGCATACGCAGGAAGAACTGATGCGAGGTACCGACCTGCCCGTTCAACTCCTCTTGAGTCAGGTTAAGCCCAAGCTCCTTGGCAAACGCGGCAGTCTCGCCCAGGTAGTAATACTCGGTATCGACAATCACGCCGTCCATGTCAAAGATAACGGCGTCGAACGGAAATGCGGACACGGCACCCTCCCTAACAAAAGGGCGCCCGCAAGCAGACGCCCGAACCATGCACTATCGGCGATTCTAACCCAGCAGCTTATCCAGCGCCACCGCAATACCGTCTTCGTTGTTATTGGCGGTCACCATCTGGGCTACAGCCTTAACCTCATCGACGGCGTTGCCCATGGCAACACCGGTGCCGGCCCACTCAATCATGGACTTGTCGTTCTGGCCGTCGCCAAACGATACGACCTCGCTGGCATCGATGCCGAGCTTGGGCAGGGCACCCTCGAGCGCGCAGGCCTTGTCGATACCGGGCGCCGTGTACTCAAAGTACCAGTCGGCCGTAAACATGCCCGAAAGCGTCTGCTTAAAGGGCGCATACATCTCCTCGTAATGCGCCTGCAGGTATGCCGGGTCGCCCGCAGTGAGTAGCTTGTCCACGGGATAAGCATCAGCGACCTCATGCAGGCTCTCCACCTCGCGAATCTTAAGATCGCACGCGTCGCGCTCATACTTGACGATATTCTTCTGCGAGCCGTCAGGCAGCGTGATCATGCAATGGTACGAGTCCTCGACATGCAAATCACGACCGAGCGAAATCATAGGGATCACGTCAAAATTACGCAGGTGATCAATCAGGCGATGCAATTCGTCGGCAGGCATAGCCTGATCGAACAGCACCTCGTCGGTCTGAGCGTCGACCACATGCGCGCCGTTAAAGGCCACCAGCAGACCGTCATGGTTTTGAAGGTCGAGCTCCTGCGCCAAGGCGTGCAGCCCCCATGCGGGACGGCCCGAAGCCAAGATGAGCTTAATGCCCGATTCCTGCGCCGCGAGCAGCTTCTCGCGCGTACGCGAGCTAATCACTTTCTGGTCGTTGGTGAGCGTACCGTCGATATCCATCGCGATGGCTTTGATTGCCATATGTGCCTCCTTGCATCGTTTTTATCGCGCACTATCTTATCCGAGCCGGGGCACGTTCGCACAGCGCGCGTATGACGGTTGCAAAACCACCCCATTTGAAACAAAGGCAAAAAAGTACTTGCAAAGACGCGTTCCGACATATAAGTTGATAAAAGATCGCTGTTGCGGTTTTAAGTAGATCGAGCATATTCAGTTTCAGTTTTCAGCGTGTAAGAGAAAGAAGATCGGCAAAGTACAACCCCAAACGCAATGACAACTTAATGAGGTAACTGCCACATGTGAGGCACCCAGGGCATTGCTGTCTCGATTTTGAGCACGATGCCTTCCGCCTTGCATGGGCCGTTCCATCCCGCCCCTGCAGCAACTGCCTCACGGGCTCATTGAAAACCGCATAGCACCCCAACGTCAGCACATCACCCACGGCAAGCACATCACTCACGACAACCAACACATCAACAAACAGCACGAACATCAACCGATTGGAGAAGCTATGACAAACCACCACGCTGAAGACGGCGATAAGAAAAGCATTCTGGATGCCCGAATTGAGCGAGCATATGCAAACGAATATGACGCCGCCTTTGCCGCCGCGACCATCAAGAACTACGCGTCGCTACCGCTCGCGACGATCTTGGCCGACCACCCTCAACTGCTGAAGCGCTGCACAAAGATCATGGGCGACCCCGACATTCGCAAGCTGACAGACCCCTATGCCCCAAAACGCGGCAACGATTCGTGCGTTCTTACCGTAGGCTGCCTAGCCCATATGCTTACGGCGCTCGACACGAAACTCAAGCTCGCATGGGAACCCGACGAGCGTCATGAACTCGAAAGCAAGCGGAACACCCTGCGCACCGCACTGTTCCTTCCGCTGGACGGCCTCAAGCGCTGCAACGTCGAGCTCAATACACAGGCGCGGCAAAAGCCTGGGACCACGGGGCAGAAAACTCCAAGACCCCATGCGGCCATCGTCGACCGCAACCGATATAACCGCATGACCGCGCACTTTTCCGCCGAGGGAGCAGCCATAAGGACGCTGATCGACCTGCTGTGCCTCCTGAGCATCAACGAGCTATTTGAGGGCTATCTCGCCCTTGTTCCCGCGACGGCACCCAAGTCGGTAGCAAAGATCATCGAGACCTGCAGACGCCAGTTTGAGCGCCATCGCAATGGCAGCGAGATGAACGCCAGCATCGCGCAGTACTACGCGGCTCATTACAAAAATGACGGATGTGCCCCTGTCGAGCATCAGCTGCGGCTCGCCTACACCACGCCCACCGCAACGCTCCATCGCTTTGGAGCCCTTGGCGCTTGCGAGCCGCACGAACAGGCAGCCTACCCCACAACCGAGCTCGATCTCAGGCTCGGACGAACCCTGTAGCCCGCCAGCCCCTCCGCGGGCAACAATCCTATTCCACAACACAACCAACAGAAAGGAGTCCTCATGGACACCAATCATTCCC
>CATZEP010000138.1 GCA_958418185.1 uncultured Collinsella sp. | reverse complement strand
AATGCGAGGCGCGGGCCTTTCCATCCGCCAGATCCAGCGCTTGACGGGCGTGGGGGAGTGGTCGATCCGCAAAGCGGGCTAGTCTCCCTCTTGTCGCAAACGAAAAACCACCACAAAGGTGCCTGTCCCCTTTGTGGTGGTTATAGGTGGCGTGGGCGGTTAGGCCTGGAAGGTGTCGCGGTCGGGGGCGAAGGACTGCATTGCTGCGATGGTGCGGTCGAAGAGCTCGGGGAGCTCCCAACCCAGCATCTCGGCGCCCTGCGAAATCACATCGCGTGAGCAGCCGGCGGCAAAGCGCTTGTCCTTGAACTTTTTCTTGAGCGACTTAGTCGTAAAGTCCATGACGCTCTTGCTCGGACGCATGATCACGGCAGCACCGATCAGGCCGGTGAGCTCGTCGCAGGCAAACAGGATCTTTTCCATCTGTAGCTCGGGCTTGGGCAGCGAAGAGTTGAAATCGGACGTGTGCGTCTGGATGGCGCGGATGAGCTCAGGCGATGCGCCCTCGCCCTCAAGAATCTCGGCCGCATAGATAGTGTGGTTCATGGGGTCGTCCTCATGTTCCTCCCAATCCAGGTCGTGTAGCAGGCCGACGATGCCCCAAAACTCCTCGTTCTCGGGGTCGAACTCGCGCGCAAAGTAGCGCATGGTGCCCTCGACCGTTTCGCCGTGGGTGATGTGGAACGGGTCTTTGTTGTGCTCGTTGAGCAATTCGAACGCACGGTCGCGGGTGATTCCGGCGGAAAGCAGCTCTGCCATAAAAGACTCCTTGTGTTCGTAGGTATCGCTAAGAATGAATACTACTAGAACGACTAGAACGAAAAAACCACCACAAAGGTGCCTGTCCCCTTTGTGGTGGTTTTGGCGTGGGCAGGTTAGTTGAGGGCGGCTTGGGCTAGGCGGGCTTCGGCGGCCTCTTCGGTGACGCCCAGGGCCACGGCGAACTCCTCGATGGAGCGGCGCTTGGCTTCCTTGAGTACGCGCATGTAGTAGGAGCTGGGCTTTTTATCTGCTTCCTCGGCCTGGCGAATACGGTGCATCATGGTTTTTGCCACGCGAACCGTCTCGGGCGCGCCCAGCTTGAGCTGCTGCTTAAAGTGCGTCTCCTCGAGCGAGCTATTGCGCTCGGTAAAGGTGTCGCACTCCAGCTCATCGTAGTGGCTCAGCAGGTGCTCTGCATCTTGCTGGGAGATAGCGGCATGCAGACGGTCGGCCTGCGCCACGGGGTACATGAGAATCGTCTGCGCATGTCCCTGTTTGGTCTCGAGCAACAACATGGGCTGCGCTGTGTCGTCCCTAAAGCCGACGACGGTGCAGACTCCCTGACCCGGATGAATGACGTGTTGACCGATTGAGAACATGCTACCTCCAACTTATACGAATTTACGTATGTTAACAATACCACGCTGACGTGCGCAAACCATTACTTTATGCAGGAAAAGCACACAACTCCGATAGGTTAGAGTATTCGATAACAGACGCAGCTCATTCACACCTTTATGCATTTTCAACGCCTGCATAATCTGCAGGCAGACCGGCATCTTTGAGTGACTCCATACAAGCGGTAGTCATTTTTGTGCATATGCAATATCTATTAGCTTTACCCTGCGACAGTAGTTACCGCTTGTGATAGAGTGCTACAAACTCTGGCTTTTGCCCTACGAGTGACCAAGAGCTCGGGGGCTTTAACACAAGGAGGATCTATGCCCGAGAAGATTGAAGAGCTGGTACGCGCTGCGCTTGCTGCGGCCCAGGAGGCCGGCGACCTTTCCGCATTTGAACTTGACGATTGCGCTATCGAGCGACCGGCTGACACTTCTCATGGCGAGTGGACCTCTACCATGGCCCTGAAGTCCGCCAAGCTGGCTCACTGCGCCCCGCGCAAGATCGCCGAGGCCGTCGTTGCCCATATGCCCGAGGATCCCGCGATCGAGAAGGTTGAGATCGCCGGCCCTGGCTTCATCAACTTCTACCTCTCCGTCGCCGTCAAGAACGCCATCTTTGGCGAGGCCCGAGAGAAGGGTATGGACTTCGCTAAGTCCAACGTCGGTGGCGGCCTGAAGACCCAGGTCGAGTTCGTCTCCGCCAACCCCGTCGGCCCCATGCACATCGGTCATGGCCGCTGGGCCGCTCTGGGCGACTCCCTTTGCCGTGTGATGGACCACGCCGGTTACGACATCCAGCGTGAGTTCTACATCAACGACCACGGCTCTCAGATGAACACCTTCGGTAACTCCATCAGCACGCGCTATATGCAGCTTGCCGACATCATCGCCAAGCAGGGCGTGGATATCGACGAGGCTCACAAGCTTCTGATCGCCGACCGCGACGCCTTTGTTGCCGACGAGAGCGACGAGCATCCCGAGACCCATCCGTATCAGGACAACTTTGCCGAGACTCTGGGCAAGGACTCCTACGGCGGCGACTACATCATCGACGAGGCTGCCGAGTTCTGGCGCACCGACGGCGATAAGTGGGTCAACGCCGATCCGCAGGAGCGCATGGAGAGCTTCCGCGAGCGCGGCTACGTAAAGATGGTCGACAACATGCGCGACCTTTGCCACGCCGTCAACTGCGACTTTGATCGTTGGTTCTCCGAGCGCTCTCTGTACGTGAAGGACACCGAGGGCGAGACCGCCGGCACCTCCGCCGTCGACCGCGCCTTTGAGAAGCTCGACAAGATGGGCTACCTCTACACCAAGGACGGCGCCCTGTGGTTCCGCTCCACCGACCTGGGCGACGACAAGGACCGCGTCCTGATCAAGTCCGATGGCGAGTACACCTACTTCGCCTCCGACGTTGCCTATCACTGGGATAAGTTCCAGCGCGTCGACCACGTCATCGACATCTGGGGCGCCGACCACCACGGCTACATCGAGCGCGTCCGCTGCGTCTGTGACGCTCTTGGCTATCCCGGCAAGTTTGAGGTTCTGCTGGGCCAGCTCGTCAACCTGCTGCGCAACGGCAAGCCCGTCCGTATGTCCAAGCGCAAGGGCACCATGGTGACCCTGCAGGAACTCGTCGACGAGGTCGGCTCTGACGCCGCCCGCTACACGCTCATCTCCAAGAGCTCCAACCAGATGGTCGACTTCGACATTGAGGCCGTCAAGAAGCGCGACAACTCCAACCCGGTGTACTACGTGCAGTACGCTCACGCCCGCGTGTGCTCCATCCTGCGCCGTGCCGCCGACGTTACCGCCGAGCAGGCCGCCGAGATGGGCATGAAGGCCGTCGCCGAGAAGGCTATTGGCGAGAACGTCGATTACTCGCTGCTGACCGACCCGACCGAGCTCGCCCTTTCGCGTAAGCTCAACGAGCTCACCGACCTCATCGGTAGCTGCGCTCGCGATCGCGCCCCGTTCCGCCTGACTCACTTTGCCGAGGAGCTCGCCGGCGACTTCCACAGCTTCTACGCCGCCTGCCAGGTCCTTCCGAGCGAGGGTCGTCCCGTCGACCCTGAGCTCTCGCGCGCCCGTTTGGCCGCCTGCGACGCCGTCCGTGTGACGCTCGCCCTGGTGCTTACCCTCGTTGGCGTTTCTGCCCCCGAGCAGATGTAAGCGCTGGTCGTTTGACTGCGTTGGTTTGGCTTGACTGAGCCTCGAAAGCCCGATCTCCCATGCGGAGGTCGGGCTTTTTGCGTTTAGCGAGACAATTTGGCTTGCTGGAAAATGCTACCAAATCGCAACTATACCGGTTTACTACGATGAATTTGGGGAATCCAACCACACGGGCTTTTCAGCGAAAAGCGCAAGCCATCTAGCTGGGGTTTTATTTTTTCGGTTTTTGGCGTGGTCGTGGTTGAGCGATTCATCGTAGTAAACCGCCTTGGTTTTGAAAATGACCCCTTGGGGACGGAGGAAAACGGATCATTTTTGTCCCGTGGAGGAGCGGTGGGATACCTTCTGCCAAGAATCGGGGGCATCTACTACGTTTAAGTGCGTACCCCGAACCACGCCGAAAATCGCAATATTAAAACCGCAGGTAGCAGGTCTGCGACTTTCGAAAAATAGTGAGTATGGTCAGGGGTGCGGGGGCAAACGTAGTAGATGGGCGCGATTCGTGGCACATTGATCTTGGGGCCGATGCCCTTGTCCCTTAGCTGTTCCGTTTTCTCGATGCTTGAGGCTTGATCTGCCTTCTTCTTAGGAGTTGCGGTGGAATGG
>CATZEP010000137.1 GCA_958418185.1 uncultured Collinsella sp. | reverse complement strand
TGGTCGCATCGTGCGTATCATCGGCCCTGTCGTCGACGTCAAGTTTGACGGCGCGGTGCCCCCGATCTACAACGCGCTCACGGTCGAGGCCGAGACCCCGATCGGTCATCTGAGCACGATCCTCGAGGTCGAGAGCCAGCTTCCGGGCGGCGTCGTCCGCACGGTCGCCATGTCCTCGACCGACGGCCTGCAGCGCGGCCTCATTGCCACCGATACCGGTGAGCCCATGAAGATGCCCGTTGGCCCCAAGACGCTCGGCCGTATTTGGAACGTTATGGGCAAGCCCGTCGACGGCAAGCCCATGCCCGAGGTGGAGGAGTTCTACCCCATCCACCATGCAGCGCCCCGTTTCGACGAGCTCACCACCAAGACCGAGATCTTCGAGACCGGCATCAAGGCCGTCGACCTGCTCGAGCCCTACATCCGTGGCGGCAAGACGGGTCTGTTCGGCGGCGCCGGCGTCGGCAAGACCGTTCTGATTCAGGAGCTCATCAACAACCTCGCCCAGGAGCATGGCGGCACCTCGGTGTTCACCGGCGTCGGCGAGCGTACCCGTGAGGGTACCGACCTTTATCTCGAGATGAGCGAGTCGGGCGTTATCGACAAGACTTGCTTGGTCTATGGTCAGATGAACGAGCCGCCTGGAGCGCGCCTGCGCATCGGTCTGGCCGGCCTTACCACCGCTGAGTACTTCCGCGATCGTGGCCAGGACGTTCTGCTGTTCATCGATAACATCTTCCGCTTCTCCCAGGCCGGTTCCGAGGTTTCCGCACTGCTGGGCCGTATGCCGTCCGCCGTTGGTTACCAGCCCACGCTGGCTACCGAGATGGGTGACCTCCAGGAGCGCATTACCTCGACCAAGACGGGCTCCATTACCTCCGTCCAGGCTGTCTACGTCCCCGCAGACGACCTGACCGACCCGGCGCCTGCCACGACGTTTACGCACCTCGACGCCACCACGGTTCTTTCGCGTAGTATCTCGTCGCTCGGCCTGTTCCCGGCTATCGACCCGCTCGCGTCTTCTTCTGACGCTCTCGATCCCTCGATCGTCGGCGTGGAGCACTACCGTGTCGCCGTCAAGGTCCAGGAGCTCCTGCAGGAGTACTCCGACCTTCAGGACATCATCGCCATTCTGGGTATGGACGAGCTGTCCGAGGAGCAGCGCCTTACGGTCAACCGTGCTCGTAAGATTCAGCAGTTCCTCTCGCAGTCCTTCCACGTCGCCGAGAAGTTCACAGGCAACCCCGGCGTCTACGTCCGTGTCGAGGATACCGTCCGCTCCTTCGCCGAGATTGTCGACGGCAAGGCCGATGATCTGCCCGAGCAGGCATTCCGCTATGCCTCCACGATTGAGGACGTGCGTGAGCGCGCCCGCAAGATGGAGGAGAAGTAGGTTATGCGTATCCGCATCGTGTGCCCCGTGAGCCTCGCCTATGAGGGTGACGCTGCGTTTGTGTCGATTCCGTCTACGGATGGCGAGTTTGGCGTTTTACCTGCTCACTCCAGCGAAATCTGCACGATCGACCGCGGTTACGTTCGCGTTTCCGATAAGGCCATGGGCACTGTCGACCACACGTTTGCCGTGGTCGGCGGCTACGCCCAGGTCGCGGACGATGTCGTGACCGTCCTCGCCGAGCGCGCTTGCGATTTGGCGACCGTCGATGCCGACAAGGTTAAAGCTGATATTCAAGGTTTTGAAGAGAAGCTGGGTAATTTGTCGGAGGATGATGCACGCCGCGCCTACCTCTATAATGAAATCGCATGGTGTAAGCTCAAGCTTGCCCAATAGTCAAACGCTTTAGCGTTCGACCATTTGCGAACACATCATGCCCGGGATGGCCCAGCCACCCCGGGCATGCTTTTTGAAAGGGTAGACCTTGGATATTATCCGCGTTGAGGGTGGCCACGCCATCGGAGGTTCCGTGCCTGTTTCGGGTGCTAAGAACTCCGCGCTCAAACTTATGGCGGCAACGCTTCTGGCGCCGGGCAAGACGACGCTGCGGAACGTGCCCGATATTTCCGATGTCCACGTGATGGGCAAGGTGCTCAAGGGCATGGGCGCTACGATCGATGTTCTCGACGAGCACACGCTCGAGATCGATACCTCCCAGGTCGATTCTTGGGAGGCGCCCTACGAGCTTGTCGCCAAGATGCGCGCCTCCACGGCTGTGATGGGCCCCCTGCTGGGTCGTTTCCATCGCGCCAAGATCGCCATGCCGGGCGGCTGCAACCTGGGTGCTCGCAAGATCGATATGCATATCTTGGGTCTCGAGGCTCTGGGCGTCGAGTTCGACACCGCCCACGGCTACATCAACGCCAGTGCTCCCCAGGGTCTGCACGGCACCACCGTCACGCTCGAATTCGCGAGCGTGGGCGCCACCGAGAACCTCATCATGGCTGCCGTGCGCGCACAGGGCACCACGGTTATCGACAACGCTGCCCGCGAGCCCGAGATCGTCGACCTTGCCAACATGCTCAACGAGATGGGTGCCAAGATCGTCGGCGCAGGCACGCCCGTCGTGACCATCGAGGGCGTGGAGGAGCTGCATCCCGTTACCCATTGCGTGGTGGGCGACCGCATCGAGGCCGGCACCTTTATCGTCGCCGGCGCCCTCATGGCCGATGAGCGCGGCGTCGATGTTACGGGCTTCTGCCCCATCCACCTGGGAATGGTGCTCAAAAAGATGGAACTTATGGGCATCGAGTGCGAGCGTATCGAGAACGGCGTCCACGTCAATCGCGTCGAGCGCATCAGGCCGGTCGATATCCAGACGCTTCCGTTCCCGGGTTTCCCGACCGACATGCAGGCGCAGATCATGGTGCTTTCGGCCCTTGCCGACGGAAGCTCCGTAATTACCGAGAACATCTTCGAGAACCGCTTTATGTTCGCCTCCGAGCTCGTGCGTATGGGTGCCGATATTCGTATCGAGAGCCATCACGCCATGATTCACGGCGTCAAGGGCTTCTCGGGCGCACAGGTCACCTCGCCCGACCTGCGTGGCGGCGCAGCGCTTGTGGTTGCCGGTCTTATCGCCGATGGCGTTACCGAGGTCTCGGCCATCCATCACATCAAACGTGGCTACGAGCAGTTTGTCGAAAAGCTGCAGGCGCTTGGCGCGCATGTCGAACATGCCACCGTTCCCGATCCCGTCATCTACTAATGCAGGTTGCCTATGTTTAACAAGAAACCCCTAGCGGATAACACCCGAAGACCCTCGACTGGTGCGCAGGCCAAGATCTACAGCCGCGACAATGTCGCACGCTATTCCGAGCGCGCCCGTCAGCGCCGTCGCGGCCGCACGGTTCGCCGCGTAGCTCTCATCGCCGTACTCGGCGTGCTGCTGAGCGCCACGACTGCTGCGGGTCTGTGGTTTGCCACTATCATGGGCAAGCTTGGCGACTCCAATGTCATTACCAACAACCTGCGCCAGATTCTGGTCGATACCAATGAGGCAAAAGATCCGTTCTACGTGTTGCTTCTTGGTACCGACGGTCGTCCGGGCGAGGATACGTATCGTGCCGACTCGATTATCCTGGCACGCATCGACCCCACGCAAAAGCTGGCGACGCTCATTTCCGTTCCGCGCGACACCAAGGTCGTGTACAAGGGCGAGACCATGAAGATCAACGCCTGCCACACCGTTGGCGGCGCCGGGGCCATGGTCCAGGCGGTCAACGAGCTGTGCGGCGTGCAGATTTCTCACTATGCCGAGGTCAGCTTTGACGGCATGCAGTCGCTTATTGATTCGGTTGGCGGTATCGACATCAACGCGACCGACGACGTCGACGATCCCGAGCATCTGGATATTAAGATTACCGCTGGTCAGCAGCATATGGACGGCGCTACCGCTCTTACCTATGCCCGCTGCCGCTACACCTATGCCGACGGCGATTACACGCGCATGCGCCATCAGCGTCAGGTGCTTGGCGCCCTTGCCAACCAGATTCTCAATAACTTCGATGCCACGAAGATCTTTGGCCTGGTTAATTCGCTGTCCGATATGCTCGTAACCGATATGAGCGTTCAGGATATCGTGTCCACGGTCAATGCCATGCGCGGCATGGATGTCGAGGGCATCTACTCGGCCAACCTGCCTTCGTACGCCGACGACAGCACTATGATCGACGGCGTGAGCTATGTCTTTGTTTACGAAGACGAGCTT
>CATZEP010000136.1 GCA_958418185.1 uncultured Collinsella sp. | reverse complement strand
CCCGTTTGTTGCACAACAACCCATCGGTAAACGGCAACAACCCTCCGCGAAATCTTAAGGAATTAAACAAACTGGTCGTCGGGCGCCAGCAGAAGCTCGCCGTAACGCTCCATCAACCCGTCCCTCAACTGGCAGAAAGCGGGGATATAGGCGTTCAAGATGCGCTGAATCAAATCTTGAGCGAGCTTATTGTCATAGATATGGACGTTCGTATTGCGGTCTCTGAGCATATCTAACCAGGCCGCCTCATCAATAAAGTCGTAGAATCGGTAGGCCTCCTTCAGGATGGCACGAGGAGACCCCGACGCGGCAAGCGTGGCACCCTCATACTCGAGTAGGCGCTTAAGGAGCGTAATTGAGATACCGAAAACCTGCTCATAGATATACGCACATCCGGAGACAACATAGTCGTTATCAAAATCTTGAAATCGAGCTGTCTCCAGCAGTGCCAGACGCGAATCAAAGGCTTCGTAAGACTTCACAAAAGCCAGCCCTACAGCTTAATGTCAAAGTTGATCTCGGGGACAGCGGCTAGGTCGGCCAACGTCACGCCGTCGACGTACTTTTCGATCACATCGTCCAGACCGCGCCAGAACTTGACGGTCGAGCAAAGGTCGCTGCGGGTACAGCTATTGTCAATGCCATCGCACGCCACCGGGGCCGTGCTGCCCTCGACGGCACGCAGGATGTCGCCGGCGCGCACCTCGGCCGGGTCCTTGGCCATCATGTAACCGCCGCCCTTACCGCGTACGCTATTAAGCAGGCCCGCCTTCATGAGCGGACGGACCAGCTGCTCCAAATACTTTTGCGAGATATGCTCGCGGTCGGCGACCTCGCGCAGGGCGATTTTGCCCTCGACGTCACCAAGCGCTGCGATATAGATCATCAGCCGGAGGGCATAGCGGCCCTTAGAAGAAATGAGCATACCTACCCTCTCATCGTTGCCGGGACAAAATACCAGGCCTATTTGTCCCAAATCTTATGCACGCGGGGCAAACAAACCTGATTATTATGTCCCACATCTAAAAAGTCGAGTGGATTAGTCGGGTTTTCCCTTGACTAACGCCGAACCCATAGTAACTTTATTCCGAGAAGATTCCTAGGGTTTCGTACACCTATGAGTACACCATATACAGAGAGGGACAACATGAGCGCAAATCCGCTGCTTTCCATCGAAGGTCTGACCGCCTCCGTGGACGAAAAGACCATCCTCCACAACGTCAACCTCAACGTCGCCGCCGGCGAGACCCACGTGCTGATGGGACCCAACGGCGCCGACAAGTCCACCCTCGGCCACCTGGTCATGGGCGACCCCGTCTACACCGTGCAGGACGGCCGCATCGTCTTTGACGGCCAGGACATCACCGATCTCACCACCGACAAGCGTTCGCGCGCCGGCCTGTTCCTGAGCTTCCAGGCCCCAGTCGAGATCCCGGGCGTGCCGCTGTCGAGCTTTTTGCGCGCCAGCATCGCCGGCCGCCCCGGCCTGGAGATGAAGGGCAAGGAGTTCCGTCGCCGCGTCAAGGAGCTCGCGGCCGAGCTCAACATGGACACCGCCTACCTCAACCGTGAGCTGGGCGTGGGCTTCTCGGGCGGCGAGAAAAAGAAGGTCGAGATGCTCCAGCTCCTGCTGCTGCAGCCCAAGCTCGCCATCTTGGACGAGACTGACTCGGGCCTGGACGTCGACGCCCTGTCCACCGTCAGCCATGGCATGGACGCCTACCGCAAGAGCTGCGACGGCTCCATGCTCATCATCACGCACAACACGCGCATCCTGGAGCACCTGGATGTCGACCGCGTCCACGTTATGGTCAAGGGTCACATCGTGCGCGAGGACGACGCCTCGCTCATCCCCTGGATCGACAAGAACGGCTTTGAAACCTTCGAGCGCGAGGCCGCCGAGCAGCGCGCCCAGGCCGAGGCCGCCGCTGCCGAGCAGCAGGCGTAAAGGGGCGACGCAATGACCAAGAACCGCACCGAGGTCGCGGACATCGACCGCAGCCTCTACGACTTCACCTATGGCGAGGAGGGATTCGAGCGCCTCGACGCCGGCATCACGCCCGACATCGTGCGCGAGATCAGCGCCAAGAAGGACGAGCCGCAGTGGATGCTCGACCTGCGTTTAAAGTCCCTCGAGATCTTCAATCGTTTCCCCGACCCGACGTGGGGCCCCTCCATCGAGGGCCTGGACATGGACAACATCGTCACCTACGTCAAGCCCAACACCGACCAAAAGCACGACTGGGAGTCGGTGCCCGACGACATCAAGAACACCTTTGAGCGTCTGGGCATCCCCGAGGCCGAGCGCAGCTACCTGGCGGGCGTCGGCGCGCAGTACGACTCCGAGCTCGTCTACCACAACATGCAGGACACGGCTTCCAAGATGGGTATCGTCTACTCCGGCATCGAGGAGGCCCTGCACGATCCGCAGTGGGAGCCGCTCATCCACGAGAAGTTTATGACGCTTATCCCGCCCACCGACCACAAGTTTGCAGCCCTGCACGGCGCCGTGTGGTCGGGCGGCTCGTTTGTCTACGTGCCTAAGGGCACCAAGCTCGATTTTCCGCTGCAGAGCTACTTCCGCCTTAACGCCAAGGGCGCTGGCCAGTTTGAGCACACGCTCATCATCGTCGAGGACGACGCCGACCTGCACTTTATCGAAGGTTGCTCCGCGCCCAAGTACAACGTGGCCAACCTCCACGCCGGCGCTGTCGAGCTTTTTGTGGGCAAGCGCGCACACCTGCGCTACTCGACCATCGAGAACTGGTCCAAAAATATGTACAACCTCAACACCAAGCGCGCTCGTGTGGACGAGGATGGCGACATCGAGTGGATCAGCGGCTCCTTCGGCAGCCACGTGGGCTATCTCTACCCCATGAGCGTGCTCAACGGCCGCCGCGCTCGCTCGAGCTTTACCGGCATCACCTTTGCCGGCGCCGGCCAGAACCTCGATACCGGCTGCAAGGTCGTGCTCAACGCGCCCGACACCTCGGCAACCGTCGAGACCAAGGGTATCTCCAAGAGCGGCGGCATCCAGACCTTCCGCAGCCCCACCGTGGCCACGCCTAAGGCCGAAGGTTCCAAAGCAACCGTGAGCTGCCAGTCGCTGATGCTCGACGACCAGAGCCGCTCCGATACCATCCCCGCCATGGACATCCGCGCCAAGAACGTCGACATCGGCCACGAGGCCACCATCGGCCGCATCGGCGACGACAAGGTGTTCTACCTGATGAGCCGCGGCATATCGGAGGAAGAGGCCCGCACCATGATCGTCAACGGCTTTGCCAACCCGGTCTCCAAGGAGCTGCCGCTTGAGTACGCCGTCGAGATGAACAACCTGATCAAGCTCGAGATGGAAGGAGCGATCGGATAATGAAACAGGAAACCAACACCGCTGCTACCACGCTCGAGCAGGTCAACGCTATGCCGGCCGCCACTTGGGGCTGGCTCAAGATGAACCAGACCAAGCTCGAGCTTTCGGACGAACTTGCCGCCGCTCCCGCCGAGGCCGTTGAGGTCGAGGGCCTGGACGAGCAGTTTGCCGGCTCGGCCGACGCCTTCGATACCGCCATGGACGCCATGGCCGAGCGCTTCCCCGAGCGCCGTGCCTCCGCCCCCGGCGACGCCGTCGACCGCGCCCGCATCACGCCCGAGACCGAGCTCGACGTGCCCGCCACCTCCGTCTACCAGGCCGGCGCTATCAAGCTCGAAGAGGAGCTCTCCCCCGCTGAGGCCTTCGAGACCGGCATGGGCGAGGCCGCCTACACCTATCTGGCCGATCACGCCACCAAGCGCGTCGTCATCGATGTGCCCGCGTACGGACGCGCCACGGTTACCGTGCGCGTGAGCGGTGTCGACGCCGCCGCGGCCATCGCCGCTATCGATGTCGTCGCCCGTCCGCAGGCAACGCTCGACCTGCAGATCGCCCTGGACTCCCCCGTCAACGGCCAAGGCGTCGTGGGCTCCGTGCTGCGCGTGTGCGCTCACGAGTACGCCACCGTCAACGTAACCTGCACGCAGACGCTCGATGACAGCTGGATCGCGCTCGACGACACCGGTCTGTTCCTGGACGAAGGCGCGCGCGTCAACGTGCAGCACACCGTTCTGGGTGCCGGCGCCAGCGCCACCGGCCTTGCCGGCGACCTGCTGGGCGACACCGCCAAGGTGACCATCGATACCGATTACCTGGGTGCCCGCGAACAAGTTCGCGACTTTAACTACGAGCTGCGCCACCGCGGCCGCAAGACCGAGTGCGAGATCGACGCCAAAGGCGTGCTGACCGGTAAGTCCAAGAAGATCTACCGCGGCACCATCGACCTAGTGCACGGCTGCAAGGGTGC
>CATZEP010000135.1 GCA_958418185.1 uncultured Collinsella sp. | reverse complement strand
GGATGCTCGGGCGCGGCCTGAGGGCTCAATCAAACGGCCGTGCACGACATACCCGCCGAGCTCAAAGGAAACCTCGGAGTAGCGCGCGCACGGATTGGCGAAATCAATCGCCGTAACAGTCAGCCCGCAAACCTCAAGGTCCGAAGCGGCTGTCTCTAATTCGGAAACATCGGCCGAAGCATCGCCGCGCCAATCCCGGAAATCGGAGAGCCTTGACGAAACCGTCCCAGCAATCCCCGCGAGCCCGGGGACGATCAGCTCATCGACATTGCTCTCGCACTTAGACATGAGCCTCCCCTCCTTCGCAGAAAAACGGAATGATCATGTCGTCAAAGTCCTGAATCTCCTCGTGGCCAAAGCCCTCAAAGAACTCGTGTCGCTTCTCGCAGGCCAGGTTGTTGTAGACCGCAAACTGCGTCGCCGGCGGACAGACGATATCGGCTGTGCCCGTGCCAAACAGCACGAGGCATTTGACCATGGGGGCAAAGTTCTTGGAATCGAAGTACGCCAGCTTGGCATAGGCCTCCTCAATACGAGTCGAGTCCTCGTCAAACCAACGCGACCAATAACGCAGACCCTCGTAGGCAATGTCGTCGGCATCCAAATCCCAGACCAGGCGGAAATCCGACAGGAAGGGATAGAGGATGGCGGCGCGATTGATAAGCTCGCTGTTAAGCGCGCAGGTCGCAATGCCCAAACCGCCGCCCTGCGATGCGCCGTTTACAAATACGCGGGCAAGATCGATGCCCTCGAGCTCGCGAACAATACGGCACAGAATGCGGATATCCTGGTGCAAGCGGACATAGTAGAGGTTGGCCGGGTCGCCATCGATACCGGCGACAATATGGCCCGCGACCGTTGTGCCTTCAAATCCACCAATATCCTCGGAGGGGCCACCCTGGCCGGGGCAGTCGAGGGCGATGAGTGCCATGCCCATGCCCGCAAACGACGCCTGCTCAAACCAGCTGCGGCTCGCACCCGGATACCCATGGAACTGAAGTACCAATGGCACAAGCTCGTCCGAGACGGGTTTAAGGTACTTGGCATGCAGGCGTGCACCACACATGCCGGTATACCAGAGGTCGAAAAACCGACAGGTCGCGGAATCCGCAACCGAAGCCGCCTCAATCGCGTAGTCGAGCTCGACGGCGTCGGCCTCGGCCATGCGATCCTTCCAAAAGAGATCGAAATCCGATGGACGGGGCATGGCGCCTCGATATTCACCAAATTGCTGTTGTAGCTCCTGAGCACTTGGCATGGCTCGTGAACCCAACCTTTCGAAATCGCAACGGAGGTGCGCCCGGCAAGGGAACCGGGCGCACGGGAGGGAAAGCGAGGCTACTCGCCGAGCTTGGGATGCAGCAGCGACGGCGCAGCGCCGAGCAGCATCTTGGTGTAGGGGTCCTGAGGGTGCTGGAAGACCTGCTTGGCCTCGCCCTGCTCGACGATCTTGCCGCCATTCATAACGATGATGTCGTCAGAGATATAGCGGACCGTCTGGATGTCATGGCTAATGAACACCATGGCCAGGCCGAGCTCCTTCTTAAGGTCGGTCAGCAGGTTCAGAATCTGCGCGCGGACCGAAACGTCCAGAGCCGAGGTGGGCTCGTCGGCGATGATGGCATCGGGGTTCAGCGACAGGGCACGGGCAATTGCCACGCGCTGGCGCTGGCCGCCCGAAAGCTGGCCGGGAAGAACCTCGGCGGCGGAGCTGGGCAGGCCGGTGAGCTCCAAGAGCTCCTTGACGCGCTTCTCCTGCTCGGCCTCGGTACCCAGGTTGTGGACGCGCATGGGGTCGAGCAGTTGCTCGCGAACGACCATGCGGGGATTGAGCGCCGTGGCCGGGTTCTGGAACACGACCGAGATGACGCGACCCATGTGGCGACGGTCCTCGGCGGTACGTTTGGTAACGTCCTTGCCCTTAAAGTAGACCTTGCCGCTCGTGGGGGCCTGCAGGCCGCACATGACGTTAGCCGTGGTGGACTTTCCGCAACCAGACTCGCCGACGATGCCGATGGTCTGTCCGGGCATGAGCTTAATCGTTACACCCTGGACGGCGTGAACCAGGTTGGGGTGCAGAATCGAGCCGGTACGGGTCCTAAAGGTGACGTGGACGTCATCAAGGAAGATGATCGGCTCGACGCCGTTGACTGCGGTCTCGCTCATCTACATCACCTCCGCGTGAGGGGTCAAACCATTTGCCTTGAGCACCTCATCGGGGAGCTCGGAATAGAAGTGCTCGGTGCCGGGCACGCGCTTGAAGACCGGACGGGTGTCCAGGCCAATGCGCGGATGGCTCGAGCGGGGTGCGAAGCGATCGCCCTTGGGGAAATCGCGCGGGCTCGGAACGGCGCCGGGCACCTGGTGCAGGCGGCCCGAACCGCTCTCGATGGACAGGACGGAACCCAGAAGGCCGCGGGTGTACTCGTGGATCGGGTTGGTGAGCAGCTCCTTGGTGGGCGCCTGCTCGATAACCTGGCCGGCGTACATAACCGTGATGTTATGAGCGACCTCGGCGACCAGTGCCAGGTCGTGCGAAACGAAGATCATGGCAAAGCCAAGCTTGGCCTGAAGGTCGTTAAGCAGCTTGATGACCTGCTTCTGGACAGTAACGTCCAGAGCGGTCGTGGGCTCGTCGCAGATGACCAGCTTGGGGTCGCGGGTAAGGGCCATAGCGATCAGAACGCGCTGACGCTGACCACCGGAAAGCTCATGCGGATAGCTCTCGAGCGTACGCTTGGGGTCGAGGCCCACGAGCTCCAGGAGCTCCTCGGCGCTACGGGTGCCACCGCGCTTGGTGAGCTGCTTCATTTGGGCGGAAATGAGCATGGAGGGGTTGAGCGAGGACAGGGCGTCCTGATAGACCATGGCGATATCGGTACCGCGCAGGCCGAACCACTCCTTCTTGCTCATCTTGAGCAGATCGCGGCCCTCCCAGAGAACCTCACCGGAAAGGTGCTCGTCATCGTCGGTCAGGCCCATGATGGCCAGCGTGGTGATGGACTTACCGCAGCCGGACTCGCCTACCAGGCCCATGGTCTGGCCGGGACGGACATCAAAGTTGACGTGGTCGACGACGTTGATATCACCGTGGTGCTCAAACTGGATGCAGAAATCACGGACCGAAAGGATCGGCTCAACGGACTCATCGGGCACATGGCGGTCGTTACGCTTGAGCTCGACATCGCGCAGGGCGCCAAGACGGGCGGACAGGGACTGAGCCTGCTCCTTGTAAGCGCGAACGGGGTCGGAGACCAGCAGGTCGGCCTCGCGGCGCTTGGAGGAATCGGTCGGATCCAGGGCGGCGGAGGGAGCAGCGGCCATGGCGTCGGTAATGCCCTCGGAGAGGATGTTGAGCGCCAGGCAGGTGATCATGATAGCCAGACCCGGGAACAGCGCCTGCCACCAACGGCCAGCGAGCACGCCACCGCGGGCGTCGGCGAGGATGTTGCCCCAGGTAGCGGTGGGCTCCTGGATACCAGCGCCGATAAAGGTCAGCGAGGCCTCGAAGATGATGGCGTCGGCGACCAGGGTAACGGTGAAGACCATGATCGGGGCGATGCAGTTACGCAGAACATGCTTGATCAAAATCCACGGAGCCTTGGCGCCGGAAACGATGACCGCGCGGACATAGTCCTCGCCGTACTCGGACACGATGTTGGCGCGCACGATACGGGCAATCTGCGGAGTGTACATAAAGCCGATGGCGAAGATGATCGACGGCACTGAATTGCCCAGGATGGAGACGAAGACGGCAGCGAGGGCGATGCCCGGGATGGACATGATGATGTCCAGGATGCGCATGATCGCCTCGGAAACGGACTTGCGCGAAACCGCTGCAAGGGCGCCCACGACCGAGCCGCAAACCAGAGCCATGGCAGTGGCGCCAAAGCCGATGATCAGCGAGTAACGACCACCGTAGAGCATGCGCGACAGAATGTCGCGACCCTTATCGTCGGTACCGAAGATAAATCCGTTGCCGGGAGCCTGGCGAGCCGTAAAGATCTCGACCGGGCTATAGGGGGCAAGGAGGGGCGCCAGAATCGCGGTCAGGGCGACCAACACCAGCACGACGGCGGCAATCTTAGAAGACAGCGTCATCTTCTTCCAGCCACCGAGCTTGAGCCCCTTGGAGGCAGCCTTCTCGAGCTGCTCGGTTTGCTTCTCTCGAATCTTTACCATAATCTACACCGTCCTGATGCGCGGGTTGATGAGCAGGTAGAGCATGTCAACCACGATGTTGATGATGATGAAGGCAAGAGCAACGACGATGACGACGCCCTGAACCAGGTTCGCCTCGTTGCCCTGAACGCCCTGCAGAATCGCAGTACCCATGCCGGGGAGGTTGAAGATGACCT
>CATZEP010000134.1 GCA_958418185.1 uncultured Collinsella sp. | reverse complement strand
TAAGCCCGCCCATTCGCTTGGACCCATCGTATTGCAAGCACGCTCGGCCCAAATGCATCGCAAATGACTCCCGCTCGCAAACGAGGGTACAATGACGCTCGTGTCACATCGCGGGGCCCCGGCCCCAACATATACAAAGGAGTCATACATGGGTTGTGAGCACGCACAAGCAGCCGGCGGACAATCAACGCCGTCGCAATTTGAAGAGAATACGCTGTCGGAGGTCAAGCGCGTTATCGCTGTGCTTTCCGGCAAGGGAGGCGTCGGCAAGTCGTTTGTGACGGGCGCCATCGCAACCGAGCTCGCCCGCCGCGGCAACAAGGTTGGCATTCTCGACGCCGACATCACCGGCCCCTCCATCCCCAAAATGTTCGGCATGAGCGGACGCCATGTCCATGCCCTCGGCAACCTCATGCTGCCCGAGATCTCCGAGCACGGCGTCAAGGTCATGAGCTCCAACCTGCTGCTTCAAAACGAGACCGATCCCGTCCTCTGGCGTGGTCCGGTCATCGCCGGCGCCATCAGGCAATTCTGGAGCGAAACCTCTTGGGGCCCCATCGACTATCTGCTGGTCGATATGCCTCCGGGAACGGGGGATGTCGCACTCACCGTCTTCCAGTCACTGCCCGTCGATGGCATCGTCATCGTCACGAGCCCGCAAGACTTAGTCTCGATGATCGTCGCCAAGGCGGTCAACATGGCCGAGAAGATGAACGTTCCGATTCTGGGCATTGTCGAGAACATGAGCTACATCGAATGCCCCGACTGCGGCAAGAAGATCGAGGTCTTCGGCAAGAGCAAGCTTCCCGAGGTCGCCGAGACCTATCATCTCGACATCCTTGGTCAGCTGCCCATCGATCCCGCGCTCGCCGAAGCCTGCGACAAGGGAGAAGTCGAAACCGCGCTGTCCGCCGGCATGCTGCCCCAAGCCGTCTCCGCCGTTGAGGCCATCGCCCCGCACAAGACAGACGAGGCCTAAGTGAACGCAAGCGCCTTCTATGACGTCTTGGTGATCGGCGGCGGGGCCTCGGGCCTCGCCGCCGCCATTACGGCGGCGCGTGTCGACAAAAGCGTCTGCGTCGTCGAGCGCGACGTCGCCTGCGGTCTCAAGCTGCTCGCAACCGGAAACGGCCGCTGCAACCTCTCAAACGAATCCATCGACATTCGGCGATATAACCGCCCCGCCTTTGTCGAATCCGTCATGGGCCCCCAACCCGAGCAAGATCTCGAGAGTTTTTTCTCCTCGCTGGGCATCATGACGATCCGTGAGGAAGGCCGCCTATACCCGCGCTCCCTTCGCGCCGAGTCGGTTCGCGATGCACTCCTCAATGCATGCGAGCGTTTGGGCATCACCCTACTCTGCGGGACTAACGTCATTGCGGCTCATAAGGCTTCCGAAGACTGGACGCTTCAGATCAACCGTCCCGCTCATGTACTCAAACCCAAAAAGCACGGCGACCGAAAGACGGAGCTCCGTTCGCTTCGAAAGGCGCTAGCTGATACTCCTCGCACGAGCGATACCCTGCAGGCAAGGGCCGTGGTTATCGCTACGGGCGGCAACCCTACCGGCATCGCCGAGGTATTTAGCCTTCCCTTGACGCCCCTGTGCCCCGTCCTGTGCCCCGTATCGGCATCAGTTGTCGGCGACCAGACGGCACTCGAAACTCTGGATGGTCTGCGCGTCCGAGCCCGTTTAACGCTCTCGCGCAGCCACGAAGAGCTCTGGCGAGAAGATGGCGAAGTGCTGTTCCGTGCCTTCGGCATCTCAGGCGTCGCCGCCTTCAATCTCTCTCGCCGTATCAACCAGGGCGACACTGTTCTGATCGACTTCTTTCCGAATTTCTCCAAAGATGAGCTGCTCGATACGCTCGAGCAGCGTGTCAACGTGCTCGGCGATTTTTCGCCCCGAAACTCCCACTGGCTTGACGGTATGCTCGCCCCGCAGCTCTCACACGTCGTCTGTACGGCATTCGAGCGGTGCCATCCCGGCTCGCGCGATGTCATCCACCTGGTCTCAATCCTCAAGCACTTTAAACTGTCCGTCGAAGGGACGGCAGAGGAGCGCTCAGCACAGGTCACGCGTGGTGGCGTATCTGTCGAGTGCGTCTCGACACCCAATCTTTGCGTGAACAGCACCACAGGCGCCCCGCTTTACGTCTCCGGAGAAGCGCTCGACATCGACGCCGATTGCGGAGGCTTTAACCTTGCGTGGGCTTGGATCTCGGGTATTCGCGCTGCAAGCAGCCTGTAGCCGCGCAGTCTATAATCAAAAACGCATTCGGGCCGTCTGGGATACCGGACGGCCTCTTTCTTGCCTCTAAGGAGACCTCGATGATCGAAATCACCCAAGTCCACGCGTCACTCGATGAAGCCGGCGATGAGAATGCCTGTCTCATTGTTGGCAAGCGAGTCGCCAAGCGCGTCCTACGTTGCAAGGACTCCGAGATCAAGTCCATCGAGCTCCACCGAAAGTCAATCGACGCTCGCAAAAAACGAGACGTCCATTTTATCCTGAGCTTTCGTGTTGAGCTGACTAGTCCCCACCTCGAGCGAGAAGCGGTCGACAGCGTTGCCGAGCGTGACCGCTCGCGTGTACGCGCGATAGAAGACGATGAACCTTCATTCCCCTCCCCCGTCTCCGACGCACCTCAAGAACGCCCTGTCGTTGTCGGTGCCGGCTGCGCCGGCCTTTTCGCTGCGCTTACGCTCGCCGAAGCGGGTCTTAAGCCCTTGCTCATCGAGCGCGGCGACCCGGCATTTCGCCGCTCACATGCGATCGACCTCTTTCTAAAGGAGCGCATCCTCGACCCCGAGAGCAATATCCAGTTTGGTCTGGGCGGCGCGGGGACCTTCTCGGACGGCAAGCTCAATACGGGAACCAAAAATCCCGCCCATCGCCTTATCCTCGAGACCTTCGTCGAAGCGGGCGCTCCCCGCGATATTCTATGGGATGCAAAACCGCATATTGGCTCCGACATCCTCCCCGCCGTCGTTACCAGCATCTCCCAGCGCATTGAACAGCTCGGAGGAACCGTTCGCTATCGAACGAAACTCGTTGACATTCACACTGACACATCTGGCGCCATTGTCGGTATCGACATCCAGTCGTCCCACGACGCGACAAGCGAGTCAATCAACACAAAGCATCTCATCCTTGCTTGCGGTCATTCTGCCCGCGACGTATTCGAGGTTCTCAAAACCCATGATGTCGCCCTCGCACAAAAGACGTTTGCCATGGGCGTTCGCATCGAACACCCGCAGCGTGATATCGATCGGGCGCAATATGGCCCCGCAGCGGGTCATCCCGCGCTCGGAGCAGCCCCCTATAAGCTCGTTGCCCATCTTCCCAACGGCCGCAGCGTATTCTCATTCTGCATGTGTCCTGGCGGACAGGTTGTCGCAGCCTCTTCAGAGCCCGGCCATTTGTGCGTCAACGGCGCCAGTCTCAACGCCCGCGCCGGACGCAACGCAAACGCCGCTCTCCTCGTTAACGTCACGCCCGACGATCTCCCCAGCGACGATCCTCTTGCAGGCGTAGAACTCCAGCGCATTTGCGAGCGGGCTGCCTATCGCCTTGGCGGCTCCAACTGGAACGCACCGGCACAGCTCGTCGGCGATTTCCTTGCAGAACTCGCCAGCACGACATGCGGCAAGGTAAAGCCCACCTATCCGCTCGGCGTGACTTGGACAGCAATCGATGAGTCATTGCCGCAACATATCATCGAGTCGCTTCGTCTGGGAATTCCCTTACTCGGCAAAAAACTGCGTGGCTACGACCATCCCGATGCCGTCCTCACCGGTGTTGAGACACGCTCGAGCTCTCCGGTCACCGTTACTCGAGACCGTCAATGCCACGCTGTATCGACCCCGGGGCTCTACCCTTGCGGCGAGGGGGCCGGATATGCCGGAGGAATCATGAGCGCCGCTACCGATGGCATCCGTTGCGCCAAAGCCATCATTGCTGATCTCTAGTCCACTAAATAGCACTGCCCTCGAACTCCGCGAGGAGCTCGAGGGCAGTGCTTTTATTTCTTAAACCGCGCACCCTGGCGTTTTCTGCCCGAAGCGAACGTAGAGCCTTTGCGGGCCTGCGAGCGCAAGCGCTCAATCGTCTCGTCCTCAGTCGCACCCTCGAGCATCGCCCTAATCTGAACGACTGCATCGCGCAGACGCGCTGCTTCCTCGAAGTCCATGGCAGCAGAAGCATTGCGCATATCTTCCTCCATGGTTTCGACGATCCGCACAAGTTCATCATGTGGAAGTTCCTCGAGCTGCTCAGCTAGTGTCTGCTCGGACGATACCGTCTCCGGCGCAGCACCCTCGCCGTTTTCATCGGGCGTATAGAATGCGCCATGGCCAAGAGAGTCGCCCTTCGAGCGCCCCT
>CATZEP010000133.1 GCA_958418185.1 uncultured Collinsella sp. | reverse complement strand
GCGCGGGCGCCCGGTCGGCGGCCCGTTCTGGGCGCGCCTCAATCGTAGCCCGAGATGGTCCCAGGCTGACAATTTCGACTGTAATGGACGTTCTTGAATGACTAGTCGTTTTAGAACGTCCCCAATGACTAGTCGATTAGGAGTATCATCATCTGCGCAAATGAGCACGAAAAAGCATGTTAGAGATTGAGAGCGTATGGCTGACACCGTATCTAAGCACATTGACATGACCACCGGATCGCTGTGGCGCAATGTTCCCCTGTTCGCCTTCCCCGTGGCCGCCACGAGCATCTTGGAGCAGCTGTCGAACCTCATCGCCACGGTCATTATCGGTAACTTCTCGGGTGACCAGGGAACCCTCGCCATGGCGGCGGTCGGCTCCAATGTTCCGCTTACCAGTCTTATGCTCAACTTGTTTATTGGCATGTCGCTTGGCTCTAACGTGGTCATCGCCAACGCTATCGGCCGCAACGATCAGAACATGGTCAAACGCGCCGTCCATACCTCGATTTTAATGGCGCTCGTGGGCTTTGTCGTCATTGCGCTGGGCGAGATCTTTGCCGAGCCCATGCTCGCCGCGCTCAATGTTCCCGCCGAAACCATGCCGCTCGCTTCGCTCTACCTGCGCGTCTTTTTGCTCAGCATGCCCTCGATCTTGCTCTACAACTTTGAGGCCGCGATCTTCCGCTCCGTCGGCATCACCCGCATGCCGCTGCAGGCACTTGCCGTGTCCACCGTCCTCAACATTGGCCTGGATCTCATCTTTGTCCCCATACTCCACTGGGGCGTCGCGGGCGTCGCCATCGCCACCGCTATCGCCTACACTGTCAGCGCCGCCACGCTCTTTATCCGCCTGCTCAAGACCGACTCCGTCGTCCGCGTCACCCCGCGCGACCTGGCTATCGACCCCGTCGCCCTCAAGCGCATCGTCAAGATCGGCCTGCCCGCCGGCATCCAGAGCGCCGTCTTTGCCGTCGCCAACATCATCATCCAGTCTGCTATCAACAGCCTGGGCACCGAGGTCATGGCGGCATCGAGCGCCGCTATGAGCTTGGAGTACGTATGCTACAACCTGCTCAACAGCTTTAGCCAGGCTTGCACCACCTTTGTGGGACAAAACCACGGTGCCCGCCAGATCGACCGCTGCACCAAAACGCTCAAGGTCTGCCTGGTCGAAGGCGGTATCGTTGCACTCACCACGATCATCGTTATTGTCGGCCTGGGACGCGAGATCTTGTCGCTGTTCAACAGCGATCCCAACATCGTCTCGATCGGCTATATCCGCGTGTGTTCGATCTTCCCGGCGTACGCCTTTAGCATGTTCTACGAAAACATGTCCGGCTACCTACGCGGCTTTGGTATCTCGCTCACGCCCGCCCTCATCACCATGATCTGCGTCTGCGGCATCCGCTTCTATTGGGTGTTCTGCGTGTTCCCGCACTTCCGCACCTTTGCGAACATCATGATGGTCTACCCCATCAGCCTGGGCACCACGGCGTTCTTTATGGTCGTGGCGGTACTACTCTGCCACCCGGCACGCACCTATCGCGCCACCCAAGCCAAAGCGACAGCCCGCTAAACACCGCACTCAACGCCACGCTAGTCATTAATTGACAATATGCGAGCTCATATAGTCGATAAAGCGCCTCGTGGCGATAGGCATGGTGTCCCAGCTGCGCCAGGCTGCCACTACGTCGCGCGAGGGTGCGTGCACGATGGGCCGCACACAAATATCGGCTCGCATGCCCTCCACAGTACGACGGTAGAGCATGCTCACGCCTAGGCCCTCCTCCACCATCGCCATGATGGTGTAGTCGTCAGTCACCTCACTCGTCACGTGCGGCGACAGCCCATGCATTGCGAATGCATCGAGCACCAGGCTCTGTTCGCCCTCATCCAGCAGTACAAACGGCTCGGACGCCAGGTCGGCGAGCGTCACCCTTTCCTTTGCCGTCAGCGGATGCGCGGCCGGCAACAGCGCCACCAACTCATCGTGATAGACCACGCGCTTCTCGAGCCCAGCGGTAAATCCGCGCGCCGTAAAACAAAAATCAACCACGCCATCGTGCACCCATTGAGCGTTGCGCGTGTAATCGCCCTGCTTGAGGGTAAAGCGTACGCCCGGGTGCAGCGCACCAAAGTCGCGGATCACACGCGGCAGCACGGTACGACTCACGTTGGTGAACGTCGCAATACGAATATCAGTCGAAGAGAGCCCCAGCAGCTCCTGGCGCTTGCCCTCAAGCTCGGCCTCGGCGGTCACAATCTGGCGCAGGAACGGCAGGTACTGTTTGCCGTCGCGCGTAAGCGACACACCCTGCTTGCCGCGCTCGATAAGCGTGGTGCCCAGCTCGCGCTCGAGCGCCTTGACGGCCTGGCTCACCGCGCTTTGTGTGTAGCCCAGCTCGTCCGCTGCACGTTTCAGACTGCCGCAATCGACCACCATACAAACAATCTGATACCGCGATGCCATCGTGCCTCCACATCAATGCAGCCGTAAAACGTTTTGCCAGCGCTTTTCGCACCTACTTTAGCATTTCTTAATCATACTGAAGATACATTCGCTTTACTACATCCACATCTGAGAGCAGAATCCTTTGTGCGAAACCGTTCTGTAACAAAAGGAGTCCCATGGATCGCAAAAAAGCAATCGCGCTCTCATTTTCCGTTCCCGTCGCATGGGGCTTTTCGTATCCCCTCATGAAGATCGGCATGGACAGCATGAACGCCACGAGCATCGTTGCGCTGCGCTGCATCATCGCCTTTGCGGCCTGTCTGCTGCTCTTCCACAAGCACGCGTTGCGCATCAACCGCGACCTTATGGTTCGCGCCGCCATCATCGGTGCCATCATGGCATCCGAGCTCACGTGCATGTGCCTGGGCTCCAGCCTCACCTCCGCCTCCACCGCCGGCTTTTTGCAGAGCCTGACAGTCGTAATCGTGCCGTTTGCCAACGCAGCCCTGCTGCGTCGCGCCCCCGAGCGCAAGGTGCTCGTCGGCACCGCCATCGTCACCTGCGGCATGCTGCTGCTCTCGGGCGCCGACTTTACCAGCCTGAATCCCGGCGCAATCATCATGCCGCTCTCGGCTTTTATCTATGCCAGCCACATTATCGTGGCCAAGCGCTTTGTCGAGGAAGTCGATCCGCTTGCTCTGGGCGTTTGGCAGCTGGGCTTCGGTGGCTTATTCTCGGGCGTCGCGGCATTCACCTTTGGCGGTTTCACGCTTCCCGGCACGCCTAGCGAGATTGTCGTTGTCGTCGCGCTCGCACTCATCTGCTCTGCCTATGGCTTTATCACCCAAACGCTCGTGCAGCCCCACGTGCCTGCCGCGACCACCGGCTTCGCCTTCTCGCTCGAGCCGGTATGCTCCGCCGTCTTCTCGTTCTTCCTGGTCGGCGAGGTCCTGAGCCCCATCGCCTTCTTTGGCGCCGCCCTCATCCTCACCGGCGTCATGGTGGCAACCGTCGAACTTCCGCACCTTCGCGCACATGGACAGGCTCGCATGGCAGGAGCGCCCGAGCACGTCTCGTAGACCCCACTCCTCATACAGCCGTGGCATAAAGGCAACCGGTGCGCCTTTACAATAGATGTCAACAGAGCATCTGACGTAAAGGAGCCCCATGGACGCCGCGACCCGCGACCGCAACATAGCAACTTGGTTGGGCGATGCGCCGCAGCCGGTACGTGACACTACGAACCAGCTGCTCGAGCGCATCGCCCTTTTGCGTGCCGAGCAAACCATCTACCCGGCACAAGACGACATCCTCAATGCCCTCGCCTACACGCCGGCCGACCAGGTCAAGGTTGTCATCTTGGGTCAAGACCCCTATCACGGACCCAACCAGGCCATGGGACTGTCGTTCTCGGTCCCAGCGACGCAAACCAAGTTGCCGCCGAGCCTGCGCAACATCTATAAGGAGCTCAAAGCCGATCTGGGCTGCCCCATCCCCGCCACGGGAGATCTAACGCCATGGGCACTGCAGGGCGTCCTGCTCCTCAACACTACGCTCACCGTGCGCGAGCATGCCGCGAACTCGCACGCCAAGCTGGGCTGGAGCGCGCTCACCGACTACGTTATCGAACGCTGCTGCCAGCTGCCCCAGCCGGTCGTCTTTTTGGCATGGGGCCGCTTTGCCCAGCAGATGGTCGAAGGCAAGCTCGCCGCGACCGGCGCGGGCAAGGCAACCGGCAAGTTCTGCCTGGCCTCCACGCACCCCTCGCCGCTTTCGGCCAACCGTGCCACGGCAGAACTCCCCGCTTTTATGGGATCGCGCCCCTTCGCGGCAGCCAATCGGCTACTCGAGCAGCACGGCTCGCCCCCCGTCAACTGGACTTGCCTCGGCTAAAAATCGATACATCAAAAACGCGCCCGACGGCTTTCCATCG
>CATZEP010000132.1 GCA_958418185.1 uncultured Collinsella sp. | reverse complement strand
ATGGCACGCGAGGAACTGCTCGATGAGCTGCTTGCCTTTGTCGCCGACGGTCAGCACAGCGTGCTGCTCTCGAGCCACATTACGTCCGACCTCGATCGCGCCGCCGACCGCGTCATCTGCATCGATAACGGCTCGATTATTTTTGACCTGCCGCGCGAGGACATTACCGACCGCGCCGGCATCGCCCACTGCACCCAAGCACAGGCCGCCGAGCTTATGGCTTGCGTCGAAGGCGCCCGTGCCGCCCACCACGCCTATAGCGTGGACGTGCTCGTGCCCAACCGTCACGAAGCGCTCGAGGCCTTTCCCGAGATTCCCTGCGATCGGGCAACCATTGATGACTATCTTCGCCTCACGCTGAAAGGGGCTTCGAAATGAAACGCGCCTTTATGTCCGAGCTCGCCATCGTTCGCTCGCTTGCCCCAAGCATTGCGGGTGTCGGCTTGTTCATATTCGTCGTGCTGACCCTTGCCAACGCATCGGACGGCGATTCCGGCATGAGCGCTGGCGCCTGCGCGGTCAGTGCCATGTCACCCATCATGGTCATGAGCTCGCTGGCCGGCTTCGACAATCAAAACGGTTGGGAGCGCTACCGGGCAACGCTGCCCTTCTCGCGCAAAGACATCATCCGCGCACGCTACCTGAGCGTTATTGTCTTCTCCGCCGTCATGGCGTGCGCCGCCGCGCTTCTGAGCATCGTCTCCTTCCCGCTCTTCAACAGCGCGGGTATCCCGTTGACGGGACAGATCGTCTTTGAGATTGCAATAGCCTCAGCAGCATCAATGCTCATCTCCCTCATGATGGTGTTTTTGGCGCAGCCGCTGTTCTTTCGCTTTGGACACATGGAGGCACTGCGCCTGTCCGTTGGTCTGTTTGCCATGCTCGGATGCCTTGCCATGGCCACGCTGAGCTCCTCCAACCCCATCAGCAACTGGCTCATGTCGATTGCCGGAGCGAATCCCGATCCTGCCGTTCTGAGCTGTCTGTGTGCAGGAATTGCCGTACTGGCCCTCGCGCTATGTGCAGTCAGCTGTACCGTCAGCACCAAGGTTTATCAAGTACGCGATCTGTAGGCACGCGAAACTCGACCTATGCAGGCCACTATCGGTCGCAATCGCCCATCCGCAAATCCGTGACAAACGGCATGTCCCCGGCGTGCGTCACCGTGCTACTTGCGCAGCGGCTTGGGCAGTGGAATGCCAGCGGCAATGGCTGCGGCGATGATCATGCAGACGATACCCTTGAGTGGGAAACACATAAGCAGCAGGCCCACAACCATGACAGGCTGGCGCATGACGGCGCCCATCGTCGATGCCGTGCAGACGGCGACGCAAAAGACCGGATCTGCGCCGGTGAGGATGGCAAGGCCATAGCCCAGGCTTACGCCCGAGAAGATAACGGGGAAGAAGTGGCCGCCGCGCCAACCAAGGTTGATGAGGGCGGGCGTCAGCATGGCCTTAACAAGACCGGTCGCGATAAGCACGCCGGCGGGAATGGTGAGGTAGGTCTCCATAAGTACATCGGCCTGGGTCTCGCCGGCAAACATGGTGTAGGGCAAGACCGTGCCGCAGATGGCGAGCGCCAGACCGGCCAGCATGGCCTTGACGACAGGACGCTCCCCTATTGCATGGGACAGCGCCTCGCTCGCGTGCTCCGAGACAAAGTACAGCCCGCCGCAAACGGTGCCAACCAACGCCAGCGGGATGAGCCAGGCAAGCTCCAGGTTGCCCACCTCGGCGGCCTCGAACCTGGGCATGCCCATGCCGCCGCCCATAACCTGGCCGAGCAGCAGATAGGTGCCCAGGCCGCCGGCAATCGCAATACCGTAGACCACAGTCTTCTGTGCCTTGGGCAGTTTGATGGTGATCTCGCCGGACGCGGACCCATCGCCGGCGTCTTCGCCCTGGCCGTCGGCGCTACCGGCGAGCGGCGCCACAAAGCCAAAGACGGGCGCGGTAAAGAGCGCCGTCAGCGCGGCCTGGGTGCCCAACAGCGTGAGCTCCCTGAACTCGGCGCCAAAGCGGCGCATGCGGTCGCCGACCCAGCTGCACAGACCCGCGATAACGCCGGTCAGGCCGGCCTCCGGTCCAATACTTCCGCCAAACAGCAGCGGCAGCAATGCCGCGAGCGAAAGCTTGCCCAGGTTGTCGTACGGGTAGCGCCCGTCTTGCTTAACCTTAGCCATCACCTGGTTGAGGCCGTCGGTCTTGGTGCCCGTAAGCTTTTCGTACAGGCCGATCAGCAGGCCGCCCAGCAGGCAGACGAAAAACGGATACGGCAGAAAACCGAACGGGCCGCTGGCGAGTTCGGGCGACGCCGCGCCCAGCATGTGGGGGATCTCGGTCCACAGATAGTCGATACCGTGCTCCATCGCAAAAAAGAACAACCAGACCGCGGCACCTGCGAACGCACCGGTCACGGCAACGCTAACTAAAAACAGCACGCGGTTTGTGGGTTTGGCAAGGTTGTCCATCGGGTCCTCCCGCGGTCAAAGTCGACATAGTTATGTTTTATTGTAGAGCGAGCGTTGCCCAGACAAGCCAACCATCTGCGCCACAAACGGCACCATTGGGAGTCATAGTGGGGCAGGCTCAAGACTTATCCGTTGATAATCGAGACAATCTCGCGCAAATCGTCGGCACAGTAGATGCCTTGCTGGCGCCTCGGGCTCGAAAGCCCCTTATCAATCATGTGCCCGAGCAGCGCCTTGAGGTCGTTGTAGTAACCGTCAAGGTTATACAGGATGCACGGAGCACTCAGGTGCCCCAACGACACCGCGGACATGACCTCGGCAATCTCCTCGAGCGTGCCCGTCCCACCGGGAAAGGCGATGAACGCATCGCCGAGCTCAATCATCTTGGCTTTGCGCTCGGCCATATCGCTCGTCACGATGAGGTCATCGATGCCGTCGTGCTGAAACTCGGCCTCTATAAAAAAGCTCGGCTCAACGCCCGTCACGTGTCCACCTGCCTCGAGTACGCTATCGGCGAGCGCGCCCATCAGGCCCGATTTGGACCCGCCGTATACCAGCGCGTGCCCGTTGGAGCCAATCCAGTTGCCCAGCTCTTGCACCGCAGGCAGAAACGCCGGGTCATTGCCGACGCTGGCGCCCAGGTATACCGTGATATTCATATTCAGTCCCCCTCGTCGTGACGCGCGGCGCCCGTTCTAGCGTTGGCGTCGGCGATATTCGCGCACACGGCGCGACAGGTCGGCGAGCTCGTCACGATCGAGCTCTTCCAAATGCTCCAGATCGTCCATAAAGCGCGCCATGGTGTCCTTTTGGCGCAGCTTGATGAGCATATTGCAGTAGTTCACCGCCACACCCGTGAGCATGGCGATGTAGAAGATGCTGATAACGCTCAGGACGACGGTAATAGCGCGAGCGACCGGCGTTTCGGCCGGGATATCGCCAAAGCCGATGGTCGAGACCGTCTCAAAGCTAAACCAGAGACCATCGCCAAACGTGAGGGTCGTGGGCTCGGACAGCCAGACAGCCGTCGAGCACAGCAGATAGAAGATAAGAAACAGGCCCGTGATGCGCGCAAAGCCAGCCTGGCGCAACACGTCGGCAAGCGTCCTCAACTTGTTCATCGCGACCCCTTTTCTCAGATGCCCAATCACATTCGCTCGGTATTGTCCCACATCCGGCACTTGAGGACGTTCCTTTTGTGCCGGCAGAAAGGGACTGTCCCCAAGTGCTGGGAGGAACCGTTTAGCGGCGCAACTGCCGGCTAGGCAGGCTGAGCTGGTATCCTTATGCGGTAATGTCTCGATTCGTTAGGATTGCATGTGAGAGCTTCCGCTGTCCTTCGTGCAGTGATATATCGCACCCTGGCCGTCGCGCTTGCCGCGCGCGCCGTACGGAGCACCATCATGCCCGCCCCCGCCTTTGCCGCCGGCTCCGATCAACAGGTCAAAACGGTCCGCGTTGGTTGGCTCGTCAGCAACGAGGGCTTCCAGGACGGCACCCCCGGCGAGCGCCTCTCGGGATGGGGTTACGAGTACCTCCAGACCCTGTCGTACTATACGCCCGGCTGGCAGTACGAATACGTCTCCGGCACCTTCACCGAACTTATGGACATGCTCGAGGCGGGCGAAATCGACCTCATGCCCAACATCTCCTACTCCGAGGAACGCGCCCAAAAGCTGCTCTTTTCCTCGAACCCCGAGGGCACCGAGCGCTACTACATCTATGCCAGGCCCGATCGCGACGATCTAGCCAAGGGTGACCCCCAAGCGCTCCAAGGCCTTACCATCGGCTGCAACCCCGGCGTTATGCAAACCTTCGTTGGCCAGCAGTGGCTCGCCAACGAAGGAATCACCTGCACATACAGGGAGTATGACGGAGGATCGGATATCTTTGATGCGCTCGCAAGAGACGATGTGGGTGCCGACGT
>CATZEP010000131.1 GCA_958418185.1 uncultured Collinsella sp. | reverse complement strand
TACCGCGGCGACGCAGGCGGCGGTGTCAGCTGCTCGGGAGGCCGGGCAGATCGTTGAGATGACGAATGTCGTGCCGGTTGACGTGCATGTGGCCTATCCGCAGTATGAGCAGGTGCTTCGTTTGGCGCAGGATTCGGGTGCCAAGGCTTCGGATACCGATTACGCGGATGCCGTGACACTTCATTTGGTGTTTAAAGCGGGGGAGCAGGAGCTGTTTTGCGCTAAGATGCGCGAGCTTATGGCGGGGCGCGAGGAGATCGAGGTCAGCGCTCCCGTATTTGCCGAGTTCTAACGGCGACGGCCGGCGTGCTTTTGGATGGATCCCAAGCGCGCCGGCCGTCATTTTATGTTGCCGCCGTTTACTCGGCGAGCTGCTTTAGTACATCGCAGGCGATCTCGACGGCATCGTCGATGCAGCCGGGGCAGCTGCGGAGCGGACCCTTGTCCGATCCGACGCCCTTGAGCGTGCCGCAGACGGTCGTCGTGTTCTTCTCGCCAAAACGCTTGGCGATTTCGCGCGACAGCTTGTAGGTCTGGCCCTTGGTCTTGGGGTTTTCCATGCCGTCGCTCATTACAAAGCCCATGATGGCCACAGCACCCGAGATGGCGCCGCAGGTTTCGGTCATGCCGCCCATGCCGGCGCCAAAGCCCTCGGTGAGGGTAAAGGCGACCTGGGGGTCGAGCCCGACGGCGGGAGCGAGCGTGCAGGCGACGGCTTGGGCGCAGTTAAAGCCACGGGCGTGGTATTCGGCAGCCTGAGCCTGACAGGCGGTGATGTCGAGCTGGGCCGTATCGATTTGCTTCATCGTTGTCTCCTTGGTCACGGTGTACCCGCCTATGGTACCCGTGACGGTGCATGTAATCATCGAGAGCTTCATGTGTGCCTCATTTTTATCTATCGAGCAAATGCCCAAGGCTTGAGATAAATACCCCTAATCAATTTGTCCCATAACCTACCTTGGAGATGGGTTGAGAGGGGTGCAGGGTAGCGGTATCGTGAACCGAATAAAACGTAACCCAGGCAAGGGAGCTAGATATGAGCGAACAGACTATCGGTACTACATGTGTTCAGGGCGGCTATCGCCCGGGCGACGCAGAGCCGCGCCAGGTGCCCATCTACCAGTCCACCACGTGGAAGTACGACACGTCCGAACACATGGGCAAGCTGTTTGACCTGGAGGAGTCGGGCTACTTCTACAGCCGTCTGCAGAACCCCACGTGCGATCTGGTTGCCGCCAAGATTTGCGAGATGGAGGGCGGCACCGCTGCGATGCTCACGAGCTCGGGCATGGCTGCGAATTTCCTCGCGATCTTTAACGTGGCCGGTGCCGGCGATCACGTGGTCGCCAGCTCTGCCATCTACGGCGGTACCTACAACCTGCTTGCCCATACCATGGGTCGCATGGGCCTGACCTGCACGTTCGTTGCCCCTGACTGCACCGATGAAGAGCTCGAGGCAGCCTTTGAGCCCAATACCAAGCTCGTCTTTGGCGAGACGATCGCCAACCCCGCCCTTGCCGTGCTCGATATTGAGCGCTTTGCCAAGGCCGCGCATGACCACGGCGTGCCGCTGATGGTCGACAACACCTTCCCGACGCCCGTGATGTGCCGTCCCTTTGAGTGGGGCGCCGACATCGTTACGCACTCCACCACCAAGTACATGGATGGACATGCTGCCTACCTGGGCGGCGTGATCGTCGACCACGGCCAGTTTGACTGGATGGCCCATGCGGACAATTTCCCGGGTCTCACCACGCCCGATGAGAGCTATCACGGCGTGACCTATGCCGAGAAGTTCGGTCGCGAGGGCGCCTTCATTACCAAGGCAACCGCTCAGCTCATGCGCGACCTTGGCCCCATGCAGAACCCGCAGGCGGCCTTCTTCCTGAACAGCTCGCTCGAGAGCCTGCATGTGCGCATGCCGCGTCATTGCGAGAACGGCATGGCCGTTGCCAAGTTCCTGCAGAGTCATCCCAAGGTACGCTTCGTGAGCTATCCGGGCCTGGAGGGCGATAAGTACTATGACATCGCTCAGAAGTACATGCCCAACGGTACCTGCGGTGTTGTGAGCTTTGGCTTTAACGGTGGTCGCGCGGCGGCCGAGACCTTTATGAAGAGCCTCAAGCTCGCCCAGATCGCCACGCACGTGGCAGATGCCCGCACTTGCTGCCTGCATCCCGCTAATGCCACGCACCGCCAGATGAACGACGAGGAGCTCATCGCCTGTGGCATCTCCGCCGACATGGTGCGCCTGTCGTGCGGCCTCGAGGACACGGCCGATCTGATTGCCGACCTTGAGCAGGCGCTCGAGCAGTGCTAGGCTAGCGTTCGTGCAAGGCGCCGATGCTGGCAGAAAGCTTCGGTGACCTTTCGTTCCGATTCCGTAGGCGGGACCCCAATCGCGGCTGTTTGCAGGCGATTGGGGCCCCGTTTTTTGCGTTGGGCCACTCGAAAGGATGGATATGGAGAAAACTGCAGAGCAGCTGCGCCGCGAGCACATTGCTCTAGAGGGCGACACCCATGGCAAGAACAAATGGGCGATTCTGTTTACCGTGCTCATCATGACGTTTATGGTGTGTCTGGATTCGACCGTCGTGACCGTGGCGCTGCCCGTGATGCAAAAGGAGCTGGGCGTGGGCCTCGATCGCATTCAGCTGGTGAGTTCGGTGTATCTGCTTGCGACATGCGTGGCTATGTTGCCGTTTGGCCGTCTGGGCGACGTGCGCGGCAAGGTGAATGTGTTCCAGCTGGGCGTCATCGTCTTTTCGGTCGGTTCGCTGCTGTGCGGCCTTTCGGCCTCGCTCGAGGTTCTTATCCTGGCACGCATTGTTCAGGGTGTCGGTTGCGCGGCGGCCATGGCCAACAACATGGGTATCATCACCGAGTCGTTTCCGGCGCGCGAACGAGGCCGTGCCATGGGTATTCTCGCGACCTTTGTGGCCCTTGGCATGATGTGTGGCCCCGTGCTCGGCGGCATGCTGGTGGCAAGCTTTCCCTGGGAGAGCATCTTCCTCATCAACCTGCCCATCGGCGTCATCTCGTTTATCGTGGGGCTCTACACGCTGCCGCATGTTAGGCCAGAGGCTGGCGAACGCCCCATGCCCCTTGCCGAGGCTGCTCACCGCTGTTTTGCAAATTCGGCCTTCACCATCAACCTTGCCTGCATGCTCATCGTGTTCGTTGGCATTGGCGCATCCGAATTTATTCTGCCGTTCTATTTTCAGGACGCCCACGGCTTTGGTTCTGACATCTCTGGACTACTCTTTTTGGCGCTGCCGATGGTGAATGCCTTTATCGGCCCGCTTTCGGGTACGGTTTCGGACCGTGTTGGCTGCGAGGGCCCCACGGCGGTCGGCCTGGGCGTGTACGTATGCGGTCTTTTTGCGGTAAGCACGCTTGACGAGCACTCTTCTATCCCTGTGATCGTGTGCTGTGTCGCGTTTATGTCGTGCGGTACGTCGATTTTCCAGAGCCCCAACAACTCGCTGTATATGGGCTCGGCTCCGCGCGAAGCGCTCGGCTTTGCGGGCAGCCTGGGTAGCCTGGCGCGCTACGCGGGTATGGCAGTTGGCATTACGGCGGCATCACATATCCTATATGGGCAGATGAGCATGGCGATGAGCGAGGCCGTGACCAGTTTTGTTGCAGGCCGTCCGGATGTGTTCCTGTTTGGCTTTCGCTCGGTGTTCTACGTGCTCATGGCTGTGGCCGCTGTGGGCTTTGCGCTCGCCATGGTGCGTTTGGTGAGGATACGCGCCCGCCATTAGCATGTGGGGGTAGGCCTGCCACGAATTGGGCCTATCTACTGGTCTTGCGGCTTTATGGTGCGTAGGGGCTTGTGGGGCGGGCGGGGGTCGGTCCGTGGTAGACTATCGAACAACGTTTATTAATCGCGCGGTATCGTTGCCGCGAGAAGGGGTTGCGCCATGCAGGAGCTTGAGGATCGTATTCGCCATGACGGCATCGTAAAGGCCGGTAACGTCCTTAAGGTTGATGCCTTCCTCAACCACCAGTGCGACGTTGAGCTGTTCGACCACATGGGCGCCGAGTGGGCCCGTCTGTTCGAGGGTGTCGAGATCAACAAGATCCTGACGATCGAGGCTTCGGGCATTGGTATGGCCTGCATCGCGGCTCAGCATTTTGGCGGAGTGCCGGTGGTCTTTGCCAAGAAGGCCCAGTCCATCAACCTCGACGGCGAGCAGTATGCCACGACCATCTACTCCTTTACCAAGCAGAAGGAGTACCCGGTTATCGTTGGCAAGCGCTTCCTGTCCGAGGGCGACAAGGTCCTGATTATCGACGACTTCCTGGCCAACGGTTGCGCACTTGAGGGCCTTATTAAGATCTGCGAGGCTGCGGGCGCCGAAGTTGCCGGCATTGGCATCGCCGTTGAGAAGGGCTTCCAGGGCGGCGGCGATAAGCTCCGCGAGCGCGGCTTCCGCGTC
>CATZEP010000130.1 GCA_958418185.1 uncultured Collinsella sp. | reverse complement strand
AAGCGACCAACCGGAGTCGATCGCTTTCTTTTCTATGGTGGGCCGTCAGGGGTTCAGCCTGCTCCGCAGGCGGCCGCTGCGGCGCTTCGCGCCTTGCGCGCTGCGCTGGCAAACGCTCACGCGTTTCCTCAGCTCCGCGCCCTTTCGGGTTCGAACCCGTGCACCGATAACAAAAAAGCGACCAACCGGAGTCGATCGCTTTCTTTTCTATGGTGGGCCGTCAGGGGTTCGAACCCTGGACCTTGGGATTAAAAGTCCCCTGCTCTGCCAGCTGAGCTAACGGCCCGCGGGTGGCATTGTACCACGGTCTGGGACTATTCCCAACTCCATTGGCCGTTCTGGAAAATCACAACTTCGCGTCCATCGGGCGTAATGCCCACAATATCGATGTCGTCCGTACCGATCATAAAGTCGACGTGCGTGCTCGAAACGTTGACGCCATGCTCCAAGAGCTCCTCTTTGGACATGTCATATCCACCCTCAATGCACTCGGGGAAGCCGACTCCCAGCGCAAGATGGCAGCTGGCATTCTCGTCATAGAGCGTGTCATAGAACAGGATGCCGCTTTCACGGATCGGCGTGTTCTTGGAAATGAGCGCGACCTCTCCCAGATGAGCAGCGCCCTCGTCAGTATCGATGATACTTGCGAGTGTCGCCTTTCCCACACGGGCGTCGTAATCCACCACACGACCGTTCTCGAACTTGATCCAAAAATCGTCGACCTTGTTACCGTGATGGATAAGCGGCATTGCGGAATAGACGATTCCGTCAGCACGCATACGATCGGGCGAGGTGAAGACCTCCTCGGTGGGGATGTTAGGGAAGAAGGGGTGACCGTCGGGGGTCTCGCCCTTACCGCCGGCCCACTCATGCCCCTTCGTCATACCAATTACCAGGTCGGTTCCGTTCGAAGCGGTATAGTGCAGGCAATCAAAACGATTTTCGTTCAGAAAGCGCAGGTTCTTTTCAAACGCCGCATCGTGAAGCTCCCAGTCGCTCTCCGGATCTTGGCCGTCAGCACGGGCGGTATGCAGAATCGCATTCCACAGCTTGTAGACTGCAACCTCATCCGGGTCATCCGAGAACACCTCGCGAGCCCAGGCAACAACCGGCGCACCGGCAATGCACCACGGGTTGATGTTGTAATCCAGTCCGCGGCGGAAAGTCTTGCACTGCGTGTTCCTTGCCTTGGAAGCCGCGGCGGGCTTGGCGGGATCGATACCCTTGAGAGCTGCAGGGTCCGCACCCTCGATAAAGATAAAGCAGGCACCGTCCTGGGCCAGAGAATCCAGCTGCAGGCGCTTCCACTCGGGCGTCTGCTCAAAATAGCTTTTCTCGACATGCTCGTACGCAAGCCTCGTCACGGCGTCGTCGGCCCAGATGACCGTCACGTGACCGGCACCGGCGTCATAAGCCTCCGCAACCACCACGCGCGCAAATGATGCGCACTCGACGGGAGACTGAACGACGACCTCCTGGCCGGGCTTAACGTTTACACCCTTGCGGACAACGAGACGCGCATAATTTTTAATCTTGGGCTCAAGGGTCTTCATGCCCTCAAGAGCTTCCTCGACCGTTAGGGCAGCTCGAATCATGTGCCACTCCATCTATCTGTAGGACAGTAAAAAGGCGCGCCGCAAAAAACGACGCGCCTTATATCTTAGCGATATCTATAGGTTGTAACGCTACTTCTTCTTAGAGGCCTTCTTGTCCTCCTCGGCAGCTGCGCGCTCGATAAGAGCGTTGAGCTTGTTCTCGGACATGCCCTCGGCCTGCGCGCGGTACATGTTGCGCAAGGGACGAATACGAGCGAAGTCGTAGATAAAGTCACCCAGGATGATGACATAGGACAAAACGATGCCGACCATCTGAACAGGACTGGACACCGTGCCGCCGGGAGCGAAGTAGAGCGAAGCCCAAATTGCCACGACGAGTACCATGCCGATGGCGAGCACAATCCACCAGATGCGACGGCGCTTGGTGTAGTCCTCGTCCTGCTTGAGGAGGATATTCGACACCGTATAGATGCGGTCCTCCTTGGCGCGCTGCTTAGCCTTGCGGGCGCGCTTCTCCTCTTTAGAGAGGCCCTCGAGGTTCTCGCCCTTCTCGAGCTCTTTGCGGCGTGCCTTAGACGAAGCCGGCACGACGCGAACGGAGCTCGCTGCTTGGCGGGCGGGCTTAGCAGATGCGGCAGACTTGCGCGCAACCCCGGTAACTTCGTGGGATTGCGTGCGCTTGTTCGTGGCGCTACGGGTACTCACTTATGCGTTCTCCTTCATGCTTGTGAACTGGGAGCCCGTGATGATCTGGAAGGCCTCGCGATAGCGCTCGGACGTGCCATCGATGACCTCGGCGGGCAGGTGCGGGGTCTCCCCCGTCATATCCCAGTTGGCCTTGAGCCAATTGCGGACGAATTGCTTGTCGTAGCTAGGCTGGATCTTGCCCTCCTCGTAGCTGGCAGCAGGCCAGAAACGGCTGGAGTCGGGCGTGAGGCACTCGTCGATCAGCGTGACCTTGCCATCAATAACACCAAACTCGAACTTGGTGTCGGCAATGATGATGCCGCGGGTCGCGGCGTACTCGGCAGCGGCCTTGTAAATCTTGAGGGACAGGTCGCGGATCTGCGTGGCGATGTCCTCACCCACGATTTCGCAGCAACGCTCGAACGAAATGTTCTCGTCGTGGTCGCCGATCTCGGCCTTCGTGGACGGCGTGAACAGCGGCTCGGGAAGCTTGGAGGCCTCGGTCAGACCCTCGGGCAGCTGGATGCCGCAGACGGTGCCGTTCTCGTCATAGGTCTTCTTGCCCGAACCGGTCAGATAACCGCGGACGATGCATTCGATGGGAATCGTCTGGGCCTTCTTGACCAGCATGGCGCGACCTGCGAGATAGTCACGATACTCGGCAAACTCCTCGGGGAAATCCGCCGGATCGATGGAGACGAGGTGGTTGGGGACGATATCGGCAAACTTGTCGAACCAGAATGCCGAGATGCGGTTGAGCACCTCTCCCTTAAACGGAATCTCGTCGGGGAGAATAAAGTCGAACGCAGAAATGCGGTCGGTGGCGACCATCAGCAGGTTTTCACCGGCATCGTAGATATCACGAACCTTGCCACGGGAATCCGGACGACGCTCCATCGTTGTCACGTGAGTCACTCCTTACCTAAATACGACAGAAATGCGGGTTCTTTCCCGCATGTTTTCGCAAACTCGGAGCGGCAGGAACGCGGCCCCTCCTTCACCGAATAGCGAAAAGCTAGTGCTCCATTGTAGTAGATGCCACGTCCGCCGTGTGCTCGCGAGGCAGATGAATCGTAAAAGTCGTACCCTTTCCAAGCTCCGACTCCACGGATATGTAGCCATGGTGACGCTCGACGATTTGCTTGGTCACGGCGAGGCCAACGCCCAGGCCGCCGGCTTCGCGGGCGCGGCTGGCATCTGCGCGCCAAAATCGCCCGAAGATGCGCGACAGGTCGTCCTTGGCAATACCGATACCGGTATCCGAAACGGCAATACTGACATGCTTGCGGTCACTGAGCACCGACACCACGACCCAACCGCCCTCGGGGGTGTAGCGCATGGCGTTGCTCATGAGGTTGATGACGCACTGCGTGATCATGTCGGGATCGGCCTCGACGACATCGTCGTGACCTTGGGTCTCGTCAGCAAAGCGCAAGCGCAGATCGCGGTCAACAAATAGGCGCTCCTGAGCGTTGACGATAGACCGCACAAAGGGAACCATGTCCACCGGTTCGAGATTGAGCGGCGCCGTGCTGTTTTCCATACGCGATAGGTCGAGCATCTGCTGCACCAAACGAGCCAGGCGGCGCGTCTCGGAAGCGACCGTCTCCAGATGCTCGTCGTCGGTGGGATACACGCCGTCCTGCATGGCCTCGACCGTTGCAAGCATGGCCATGAGCGGCGTGCGCAGCTCGTGTGCGACATCCGAGGTCAGGCGCTTTTCGTGCTTCATATCTTTCTCGAGCGAGGTGGCCATCTCGTCAAAGGTCTCACCCAGCTGATCGATTTCATCGTCGCCGCGCAAGCCCGTACGAGCGGACAGATCGCCGTCGCGAATTTGCTTGGCCGTGCTGGTAATACGGTGAATCGGCTTGGTGAGCATGCGCGACACGAGTGACCCGATAACGACCGAAATACAAACTGCAACAACCGCGGCAAGAGCCATGGCGTTAAAGGTCTTCTCCCTAAACGCAGAATCCGCCTTGGTGAGCAGAGCATCGGAGCCGATGGCCCATAGCTTTACCTGTCCGACATGCTCGCCAGAAGACGTTATGATTTCGACGTTGGCGACGCTATCGGAGTCGGTGGGCGCCGACGAGACCGGGCTATGCGAGGCCTTTTTACCGCTCGAGCTGCTCGACGGTGATTCACTCTCGCGCACATCGGCGGTCGCACTTGCCGAAGGCTATGAGTCCTCATAGACGACAACGCCTTTCTTGTTGACGACCTGCATGCTCAGGTCGTCGGAC
>CATZEP010000129.1 GCA_958418185.1 uncultured Collinsella sp. | reverse complement strand
CGTGTGGCCGCTCACGACCAACGACTTCCCCACCGTCGATCCGGCGGACCCCTACACGCTCACGCCCGAGGAGCAGCACATCATCGACAAACTCGTGTCCGAGTTTGTCACCGCCGATCACCTGCATCGCCACATCGATTTCCTCTATACCCACGGCTCCATGTATAAGGTCGCCAACGGCAACCTGCTGTTCCACGGCTGCGTGCCGCTCAACGAAGACGGCACCTTTAGCAGCATGAATTGCCTGGGCACCTGGCACGCCGGGCGCGATTATTTTGATTTTTGCGACTATATCGCCCGCCGCGCCTGGCGCGTTGGCGACCGCGATGCCCTCGACTGGATGTGGTACCTGTGGATCGGCTTTAACTCACCCGCCAGCGGACGCGTGGTGCGCACGTTCGAGCGCGCCTACATCGCCGACAAGAGCACGTGGGTCGAGCCGATGGACCCGTACTATACGCTCACCACGTCCTCGTCCGTTTGCGACGATATCATGCGCGAGTTTGGCGTCGCACCCATGGCCTGCTCGCCGACGGGCCACATCATCAACGGCCACACCCCGGTCAAGACCACCAAAGGCGAGCAGCCCATCCGCGCCAATGGTAAGCTGCTGGTCATCGATGGCGGCTTCTGCCGCGCCTACCATCCCAAGACGGGCATCGCCGGCTACACGCTTATCTCGAGCTCACGCGGATGTCGCCTTAAGTCACACCAAGCCTTTACCACGGTTGCCGAGGCACTTACCCGCAATGTCGACATCGAGAGCGAGACCAACCGCTTTGACGAGGCCGACCGTCGCCGCATGGTGAGCGACACCGATACCGGCGTCAAGATTCGCAGCCAGATCCAGGACCTGCGTCAACTGCTCGATGCATATAGAAACGGTGCTATCGAGGAGCGCGCCTAGCCCCGCCTGCGGGGATTGGCTAAACTTGCTGAGTTTGCCATCCCCACGGCGCTGCAGCGCCACCCTAAGGCAGGTGTCATGCAAAAGCTCCTTGCGCAGATTATGAAGTTCGGCGTCGTCGGCGTCATTGCCACCGTCATCGACTTTGGCATCATGAATCTGCTCCACTACGGTCTGGGCCTCAATATCCTGATCGCCAACACCAGCGGCTTTATCGTCTCGCTCATCTTTAACTACGTCGCGAGCATGAAGTACGTGTTTGCACACAAGGAGGGCATGAGCCGCCGCCGCGAGTTCATCATCTTTGTCGTGTTGTCCGTTATTGGCCTGGCGCTCAACGACGGCATCGTGCTGGCCCTCAACGCCGGCCTGGGCCTCGAGGCCAATATCGCCAAGATTTGCGCCACCGCACTGGTCATGGTCTACAACTTTGTAACGCGCAAGATTTTCCTGGAGGGCGAGCAGACCAAGTAGCCCGGCCTCCTCGTTGCACTACGGGGCCCACGGACGACGCGCGTCGAACGCTGCGTTGTTCGTGGACCTTGCTCGTTTACGGAAGGATTTGCAACGTTTGCAGATTACCTCTTGAATATTTGGCGAGTTCGTATAGTTCTTGCCAAAGACCTTACGTTTCCCATGCAAAAGCTCTAAAGTAACTCGTTGCTCGATTCGTCAACGCATTGGATGTGATTACGTGCGCAAGGCACTGGCACAACCTCATACCAAGCAATTCCTCAAGTTCGCTGTCGTGGGCCTTATCTCCTTTGACATCGACTGGGGCATGCTTATTGCGCTCGTCGAGCTGTTCCACCTCGACTTTTTGATGAGCACCACGATCTCGTTTACCACGTCCGTCGTGGTTAACTACTGGCTCAGCATGAAGTACGTGTTCGACCATCGCGAGGGCATGAGCCGCAAGCGCGAGTTCACGATCTTCACCATCCTGTCGGTGATCGGTTTGGGCCTCAACGACCTGTACATGTTTGTTGGCGTCACGTTTTTGAGCATCGGCTACCAGGCCATGAAGGCCATCGCCACATTCTTGGTCACCTGGTACAACTACTTTAGCCGTCGCTTTTTCCTCGAGGGCGCGCAGTCGTAGTTTGTTCGACATTAGCTTGAAGGTATAACCGGTTGGAATTCTCGTTCCAACCGGTTTTTTGTTTGCAGAGTCTGCCGAGGAAGGCATACGAGGCGAGAAACTGCATCCCATTCGCATAAAGACGGGCGGCTCGGATGTTTGTCCGAACCGCCCGTTTGGAGTGTTATGTCGAGGAATTTAGCCCGTTACGTAATACCAGACGACACTGTCGCCGTTGTGTAGGACGTAGTTGCTGCATGCCGTGTTGGGCGCCACGCCGTTAACGGAGTACATCCAGCCGCTCGTGCCACCGTGCTCCTTCTCTGCCAAGCCGCCGATAGCGGCGACATACGTGCCATACGGCGAGCCATGCGCATTCACGGAAAGGCCCAGAGCGCACAGGGCATCGTAGACGGTAGCGCCTTCGTTAAAGGTAAAGGTGCCACCAGAGGACACAGGATTGCCCACAGCGCTCGATGTGACCGAAACCGTCACCGTAACGTAGCCGGACTCCTGCGAACCGCCCTGATTGCCCGCAGAGGCGTTGCCACCGTTGGGTGCAGACCCACCGCCAGACACCGAGCCGCCGCCCGAAGAAGAGCCGTCAGAAGAACTCGATCCACCGGCGGATTCAGAGTCCTGTCCAGCAGACGCGTTGTTGGACGTCTTGCCGCCCTTGTCTTCGGACTTCTTCTCCTTCGATTCCTTTTTGGAGTCCTTGTCCGAAGATTCGGAATCGTCCTTGGAGTCCGATTCATCCGACTCCTTGGATTCAGAGTCCGCGGCATCAGAAGACGAGGAACCCGCCTCTGTCTTGTGAGAGGCAGCAGAGCCAGAGTCGGCAACGCTCTTCCCCGCCACGGCCCGAGTGATCCAATCGATGGACCAAGCACCGCTGGAAGAAGGTTGGACAAAGCCTAGCGACACAACGATCAAAACGGTGCAGGCGGCTGTCAGAACGCCAACAAGTGCCTTGCGCCGAGGGGCGGACGCCGCCGAAGCGGCGCCCTTTTGCTTTACATCGTCAAGCTGGATGAACGACGAGTCGGGCTGCTTGGACTCGGCGTCCTGAGGCTTACTGGACACAGCCCTCACCTACCGGCGCTTGGTGAACACGAACACGCCGATGACGGCGAGACCAATCACGCCGGCCGCCACGCCAGCGATGGCGAGCGGGTTGAGGCCAGACTCCTGCGAAGGAGCCGCAGCGGACTTCTTGGCAGCGGTCGATGCAGACGAGCCCGTGTCGGACTTGCCGGACTTGTCATCCTTCTTGCTGGACTTCTTGTCCTTCTTGCCGGACTTATCGGATTTCTTCTTGGAATCCTTATCGTCCTTGGTCTCGGTCGTAGTCGTGGTAGACGACACCGGCTTCTTACCCGGAGCAACAGCACCGCCAGCCTGCTGTCCGTTTGCACCGTTACCGGAGCCAGAACCAGCATTACCCGAGCCGCCATTGCCACTGTTGGAGCCAGAGTCACCGTTACCACCAGGGTTAACAGCATTCTTGGTCCACTTGGCATACAGCGTCATATCAGCCGTCACCGCAACGCTAAAGTCATATGCCTCCGTACAAGCCTCGTCGGTATACCAACCAGCGAAGGTGTAGCCTTTGCGCGTCGGATCGGCAGGCTTGGCGACGGAGCCGTTGGCGGCCGTAGTCTGAAAATCGACCTTGGACCCCTCGCCAGCGCTAAACGAAACCTTAACGCCAGCATTCAGTTTGAACAGCGTGCCAGAGTCGTTGATGTAGTACAAGTTGCCCTGGGCATCACAAGCGATTGGCGAGTCACAGAAGTTGTAGTGGCCCGTTGCGCTAAACACACCAGAAGCCTCGGTGTCACCCACCTTGTAACGATATACGCCACCGCCCGAGGTGTAGTTAACGAAATCAGGGCTCTCGCCGTAGTTAACCGTGAAGTAGACATACGCGTCTTTGCCCTGAACACTCACGAGCGGAGCGCCCTTGATGCCGCCAGCAGGAAGCGCAGTGCCATCAGCAGACGAAACCAGCGTCTTGGCAAAGTTGTTGGCCGGATCAATAATCGCCAGCGCAGAGCCGCCAGCAACCTCGCCGCCAACAATCAGCTTGCCATCATACGTCGTCGTAGGCACGCATGCACATCCCGTAAGGCCAAGGTCGACCACACGCTCCTCGGTAATACGCGAAGTGGCATCCGCATCGCGTGAGTCGCCATCAGAAATCGCCAAGACGTGCAGCTTGCCGTCGCGCGAGATTAGATAGGCATGGCTGCCGTCAGCCGAAAGCACGCAGGTGGAGTTGACAACAGCACCAACCGAAACCTTTCCGAGCACATCGCCCGAAGACTTGCTGAGCATCTCGACGGTACCGGCACTGGTGGGAACCAAGACAAAGTCATCGCCCACCGTCGCGCCCGTCCAGTAATAACCCTCGTCGGCATTGACATGCTGCCAAGAAACAGCGCCGGTCAGGATGTTAATACGCGTCAGATGACCGTTATTGTACGTACCCTTTCCATAGTCGAC
>CATZEP010000128.1 GCA_958418185.1 uncultured Collinsella sp. | reverse complement strand
CCAAGTTTTCGGGCGTTCGCAACATCCTGTACGAACGCTATACCGAGACGACGAACGAGAACACCAAGGCGCGCCTGGAGAAGTACATTCGCGAGGAGCCGTGTTCGAGCTGCCATGGTGCTCGCCTGCGCCCCGAGATGCTTGCCGTCACCGTGGGCGGCAAATCCATTTACGATGTCTGCTGCCTGTCGTGCCGCGAGTCGCTCGAGTTTTTTGAGGACCTTGAGCTCACCGAGCGTCAACAATTCATCGGCGGTCGTATCGTCAAGGAAATCCTGGAACGCTTGCGTTTTCTGGTTGATGTCGGCCTTGATTATCTGACGCTCGATCGTGCTTCGGCGACGCTTTCCGGCGGTGAGGCGCAGCGCATTCGCCTGGCTACGCAGATCGGTGCGGGCCTCATGGGCGTCCTGTACATTCTGGACGAGCCATCGATCGGCCTTCACCAACGCGATAACGAGCGGCTGATCAAGACGCTCGAGCGCCTGCGCGATATCGGCAACACCGTTATCGTCGTTGAACACGATGAGGACACGATTCGCGCTGCAGACTATGTGATCGATATGGGTCCCGGTGCGGGCGTTAACGGCGGACACGTGGCCGCCGCGGGAACGCCTACCGATATCATGGCATGCCCCGATTCCATGACGGGTGCTTATTTGACCGGCAAGCGGATGATCCGCGTGCCCGATGAGCGCCGCAAGCCCGGCCGCGGCTGTCTTAAGATCACGGGCGCCCGCGCTAATAACCTCAAAAACGTTACCGCCAAGATTGAGTTCGGTACGCTCACAGTCGTTACCGGTGTTTCGGGATCGGGCAAGAGCTCCCTGGTCACCGATACGATTGCGCCCGCGCTTACGAATGCCATCCATCGTTCGACGCGTCCCGTGGGGCCGTACAAGAAGATTGAGGGCATTGAGTGCATCGATAAGGTAATCGATATCGACCAGTCACCGATCGGTCGCACGCCGCGTTCGAACCCTGCGACCTATATTGGCCTTTGGGATGATCTGCGTGCGCTATTTGCAAGCACGCCGGAGTCGAAGGCGCGCGGCTACTCACCGGGACGTTTCTCCTTTAACGTAAGCGGAGGTCGCTGCGAGGCGTGCAAGGGCGATGGCCAGATTAAGATCGAGATGCACTTCCTTCCCGATATCTATGTCCCCTGTGAGGTATGTGGCGGCAAGCGTTATAACCGCGAGACACTCGAGGTTACCTACCGCGGCAAGACAATCTCGGACGTGCTCGACATGAGTGTCACCGAAGCACTGGCTTTCTTTGGGAATATCCCGCAGATTAAGCGCAAACTGCAGACCCTATATGACGTGGGTCTGGGCTACGTGAGCTTGGGCCAGCCCGCTACGACGCTTTCGGGCGGCGAGGCGCAGCGCGTGAAGCTCGCCAAGGAACTTCATCGTCGCCAGACAGGCAAGACGTTCTACATTTTGGACGAGCCCACAACCGGCCTCCATTTTGAGGATGTTCGTCAGCTGCTCGACGTGTTGCAACGCCTGGTCGATGCGGGCAACACGGTTCTGGTGATCGAGCACAACCTTGATGTCATCAAGGTTGCCGACCGCCTGATCGATATGGGCCCCGAGGGCGGCAATGGCGGCGGAACCGTCGTGGTCTCAGGCACGCCGGAGCAAGTCGCGGCATGTTCGCAGAGCTACACGGGCAAGTTCTTGGCGCCGTTGCTCAAGCGTGACCGTGAGCGTCAGGCGCAGCTCGACGCACAGTAAAGAGACGTTGTAGTACCGATGCGCCACCGATTCCTTCTGATTCGGTGGCGCTTCTGTGTGTCGAGATGGCATATGCGGCGGAATTGGCCCTATACTTAATCCTTACGTCGCTCTGCGAGGGAAAGGATGTGCCATGGCAAAGGCTGTTAAGACGTCAAAAACCAATGCGATGCGCGAGCTGGAAAGCGCCGGCATCTCCTATGTTCTCCATACGTACGAAGACGATGGCGACGAATCGTCGGGGCTGGGCGTCGCGATTTCCGAGCAGCTTGGCGAGGAGCCCGGTCAGGGATTTAAGACCCTGGTCTGCACGACGCCGTCCAACGACCATGTCGTGTGCTGCATTCCCGTTGCCGACGAGCTCGACCTCAAGGCCGCCTCGCGCGCCGCAGGCGAAAAGTCGCTGACCATGATGCATGTCAAAGATTTGCTTGCCGCGACGGGGTATGTCCGCGGCGGTTGCAGTCCGGTCGGTATGAAAAAACGCTTCCGGACGCTGATCGATGAGACATGCGTCCTTTGGGATACCATTTTTATCTCGGGTGGCAAGCGCGGCTATCAGCTTGAGCTTGCTCCCGATGACTTAGTTGCATTTTGCGGGGCGACAGTTGCCCCGATCACGAGAGAGGACTGAGCGATGCCGCAGGAAGAATCAAAGCGCGGAGCTCACTTTGCAAAAGGGTCGGCTCCTCAGACGCCCGCGCCCGAGGCCGCTTCGTTCGATAACGAGATTCGAAACGCCTGGTCCGCTGCCGCTGACCCGGGCGAGACGGCCGTGTACTTGCGTGCCGCCGGTGCCGGCACGGCGCTTCCCCGTACGGTTCTTTCTTCGACTCGTCCCGATGAGACGGCTGTCTTTTTGGCCGCCGCTCAATCGAGCGCCAGCGTGACGCCGGTCGCCTCCGAGGCTCCTCGTGTGCCGCGTCCCGATGAGACGGCGGTGTTTTTGATGGCAGCCCAGGGAAAGAGCATGCCGCAGAGCGCTCCTGTCGCTCGTTCCGCCAAGCCCGCGGTTCATGATGATGACGAGCCGCTTCTTTCGGATGACGAATGGTCGCCGCTTGGTTCGACCTATCCCGTCGAGGGCGTGGCCATCGACGGTGATGATGACTGGGACCCTCTGTCGTTTTCTGCCCGAACCGTCGCCGCCAAAGAAGTTGACACGGTGTTTGGCGACCATGCCATATTCGATGATGATGCCGTATCCGGTAACAACATGCCGAACAGCGATGACGCCGCACCTGCTGATGACGCCGTTTTGGTTGACGATCCCTTTGCGATGACCGGCTCCTTTACCGTCGTGGACGATTTGCCGCCACAAGATGAGGTTCATGAGGACTCTCAGGACGACGTAGACGATATGGGTTCGTCGGACTACTCCACGGTTGGTCGTTCTGCTGGCCTCATGACCGCGCTGACCATCGTGTCGCGCGTCACCGGGTTTATCCGCACGTGGGCCATGGCGGCCGCCATCGGCATGTCGCTGCTCTCGTCCTCCTATCAGGTTGCCAACAACCTGCCCAACATGCTTTACGAGCTCGTGATGGGCGGCATGCTCGTTACGGCGTTTTTGCCGGTGTATATAGGCGTGAGGCGCGAGCAGGGCCGCGAGGCATCGAACGAGTATGTCGGCAATCTGCTCGGTATTCTGCTTCTGCTGCTGGGCGGTATCTCGCTGCTGGGCACCGTGTTTGCTCCCGGCTTTATTTGGACGCAGTCGTTCCTTTCGGGCGATGGCGGCAGCATGGATACCGCTGCGTTCATGTTCCGCTTCTTTGCTATCCAAATTCTGTTTTATGGCTTAGGCTCGGTGTTCTCGGGCGTTCTCAACGCACATCGCGACTACTTCTGGTCGACGTTTGCCCCGGTTCTCAACAATGTCATCGTTATCGCCAGCTTTATGGGCTTTGCTCCCGTGTCTGCACAATTTGGCGAGCAGGTCGGTATTATCTTGATCGCAGCCGGTACGACCCTCGGCGTCTTTGTCCAGATGGCCTGCCAGATTCCCGCGCTTGGCAAGCATGGCGTGCATCCTCATATCCATATCGACTTTAAGGACCCCGCGCTGCGACAGACGATTGCGCTTGGTATCCCGACGCTGCTCGCCACGGTGTGCATGTTTGTCTCGACTTCCATTACCAATGCCGCCGCGCTGGTGGTGCAGCCCGAGACCGGCCCTTCCGTCATCGCATATGCGCGCCTGTGGTATACGCTGCCCTATGCGCTGATCGCTGCCTCGCTTTCGACGGCACTCTATACCGAACTCTCCCACGATGCGCAGGAGAAGGATTACGACAGCGTCCGCACGGGCATTTCGCGCGGTGTCGCCCAGATGCTCTTCTTCCTGATTCCGTTTGCGATGTACCTGATCGTCTTCGCCCGTCCGCTCAACATGATCTACTGCGCCGGCAAGTTCGATGAATCCGGTGTGGCGCTGGTGTCGGAGTTCCTTATCTATCTGGCACTTTCCCTGCCGCTCTACGGCGTGGTCGTGCTGATGCAGAAGAGCTTCTCGGCCCTGCTCGATATGAAACCTTATAGCCGCTATTGCCTGTACTCCGCTATCGGCCAGGCCGGTTCGGTTCTGCTGTTTGGCGTGGTGCTGGGCTACGGTATGCCGGCAATTGCGCTTTCGTACGTCGTTGACTACGTGGTCTTGGTCGGATGCTCACTGTGGTGGCTGCGCCGTCGTCTGCATGGACTTCAGGTCAAGTCTATCCTGCACGGCGGTTTCTCCGGCCTGTTGTTCGGTGGC
>CATZEP010000127.1 GCA_958418185.1 uncultured Collinsella sp. | reverse complement strand
ACTCTTTGTGCAGGTGATGGGCCTCGAGCACCTTGTTGCCCAAACGCGGGCCCACAGGAATGCGAATGTCGGTCCAGTCGAGCTTCTGGCTTGCGCGGGCCTCGGCCTCCATCTCCTCGTAGCGAGCCAGACGGGCCTTGTTCTTGGCCTGGCGAGCCTTGGGCGAGCTGCGTACCCACTCGAGCTCGGCCTCCATGCGCTTGGCGAGCTTGGCATCGCGGTTGCCCTGTGCCTCGATACGCGCAGCCTTGGTCTCCAGATACGTGGAGTAGTTGCCCTTGTAGGGATAAAGGTGACCGCGGTCGACCTCGCAGATCCACTCGGCAACGTTATCCAAGAAGTAGCGGTCGTGCGTGACGGCCAGCACTGCACCCTGGTAGTTGTGCAGGAAATGCTCGAGCCACAGGATCGACTCGGCGTCCAGGTGGTTCGTGGGCTCGTCGAGCAACAGCAGGTCGGGAGCCTCGAGCAGCAGCTTGCACAGGGCCACGCGACGGCGCTCGCCGCCGGAAAGCACGTTAACTGGCATGTCGGAATCGGGCAGCTGCAGGGCGTCCATGGCCTGGCCGAGCTTGGAATCGATATCCCAGCCGTCGGCGGCGTCGATCTCGTCCTGGAGCTTGCCCATCTCGGCCATGAGGGCATCCATGTCGCAATCCGGGTCGCACATCTCCTCGCCGATCTTGTTGAAGCGATCAACCTTGGCGATCATATCGCCAAATGCCATGCGCACGTTCTCGATGACTGTCTTGTCGTCGTCGAGCGGCGGCTCCTGCTGCAGGATACCCACGGTGTAGCCGGGGGTGAGCCTGGCATCGCCGTTGGAGACCTCCTCGATGCCGGCCATGATCTTGAGCAGGGTCGACTTGCCCATTCCGTTGGGACCCACAACGCCGATCTTGGCACCGGGGTAGAAGCTCAGGGTCACGTCGTCAAGGATTACCTTGTCGCCATGGGCCTTACGAGCCTGATACATCTGGTAGATAAACTCCGCCATTTGCCTGTTTTATCCTTTCTACCTGCTGTTTCCCTATTCTTGTTTCGCCTAAGTGGAAACGAAATGGAAAAACCAGCTCTGAAACGTAACGAAAAAGGGGCATGGTTGCCCATACCCCCTAATACTACCTGGGAAAAGTTCCCCCGGAACATACTATGAACTGCGTACGCTAGTTTTCCGCAACCTTAGCGAGCGGCTCGCTGCGATTTGCGCCACAGCAGATACGAGTAGACGTAGACGGCTCCAACCGAACCAAACGCCAGAACCGCAATCACCGCGGCGACGACTTCACTCGAAAGCACGCTGCCTGCCACGCCCATCACAATCAGGCCAAAGCCCAGCACCATAAAGCAGGCACCGCCAAAGCGCTGCGTACGGCGCCAGTTCTCGGGATTGGCAAGCGCCCAAGACGTCTTGATACCGAGCGTATAGTTCTGCTTCACACGCGGCAAGTAGTTGCCTACGCCGATGAACAGCAAACCGACAACACCGGAAATCAGCACGTTAACCGAACCGACCGCCGGCACCACGCCCCAGACCGTAAGCTCTCCCAGCCAGCTTATGGCGCACATGAACAAGGTGAAGGCGATTACGAAGCCCTGATAGAACTTGCCCGAGGTTCGATATGCCTCACCTTTGGGATCGATGCGCGGCACCACGCAGAACATTGCGAGAAGCACCAGAGGCAGCACGCCGAGCGCGGAGGCCATCCAGCTGGGACCCCAACCGTCGACGGCGCCGTTCGCGCCCCAGTGCGTGGGAATCTGCCCGGGCAAGCTCGGCATCACCATGAGGTGCGCTACGACATTGGCGACGCACAGAGCGATCAGCGCAATCCACACACGCCGCGATACCCCCGTGGGGTGAATGCCCTTGTTTTCGTTATTCATCCTTATCACCTTCCGTGTTTGTAAAGCCCATAAACCAACCGATCAAGTCCTGCATGACGGTGGTGTTTAAGCTGTAAACGATGTTTTGGCCATGACGTTCGTCGGTCACCAACCCGGCGTTTTTGAGCGTCGCCAAGTGATGGCTCAGCGACGGCTTACTGATATCGAAATGCTCGGCAAGCTCCCCCGCCGTGCAATTGCCCTCGCGCAGCAACTCCAAAATGCGCCGTCGCGTTGGATCGGCAAGCGCCTTAAAACCCTCTCCCGGCATAAGACCCCCTTTCATCATCTCTCATGACGCGCACACTATACTCGATATTTAGATGTTTGTCTAACTATCTAATCTTACACTCAAAAAATAGCCGCCCCCGCGTAATGCGAAGACGGCCACTTCTCACGCTACAAACGTGTTTTGGAGCTGGCTAACCCGCGGCAACGGGCGCCATCTGCTTCAATCTTATGCGAATCCCGATCCCATTTCAACAAACACCAAGGGTTCAAATGGAATCGCGATAATACCTATAATGGCGATAGCTAAAACACGATTCGCTTCCCCATCGGAGGATGTCTATGACTGTAACCACAGCCGCAACTCCCAACGAGACACGCGACACCAAGCTCGAGATCATCATGGGCCGCAAGGCACTCGATAAGCTCGCCGATGCCACGGTGCTGGTGCTCGGCTGCGGAGGCGTGGGCTCCAACTGCTGCGAGGCACTCGCCCGCGGCGGCATTGGTCATTTCGTCATTCTGGACAAGGACATCGTCGCGCCCAGCAATATCAATCGCCAGGCCATCGCCTTTCACAGCACCATCGGCAAGCGCAAGGTTGACGTGATGGAAGCCATGATCCACGATATCAATCCTGCCGCCACCGTCATCAAACGTACCGAATACCTGCTGAGCGACAACATCGATGATTTCTTCGCGAGCGTTTTGGAGCAGACGGACGGCAAGCTCGACTACGTCGTCGACGCCATCGACACCATCTCGGCCAAGCTCACCATTGCTAAGTACGCTCAGGACCACGGCATTCGTTTGGTTAGTTCCATGGGCGGGGCCAACAAGCTCCATCCCGAGTGCCTCCGCTTTGCCGACATCTTCGACACGGTGCGCGACCCCATGAGCCGCATCATACGTAAAGAGTGCAAGAAGCGCGGCATCAAGAGCCTGCACGTACTGTTTAGCTGCGAGGAATCGGTTAAGACACAGCCCCGCGACCCTTCCAACATCCACGAGCGCACCGAGCTGGGAACCGCCAGCTTTATGCCGCCCATCATGGGCCAGATGATTGCCGGCGAGGTTATCCGCCAGATCAGTGGGCGCGGCACCGAGCGCGTGCGCGCCGATGGCCAGCGCCTGGACTAGCAGGATGCCCTGCGATGGAACCGCGATTCTTTGACACGCATTGTCATCTTGATTTGATGCTCAGCCCCGATGCTGCAGCCAGTGAGTCGGCGGCGTTGGGTCTGGGGCTCTTTGACTGCGGGGTCGACCCACGCGACTTCGCGGCAGCAAAAAAGCGGGCCAGCCGCTACCCAAACATTATCGCGGGCGCCGGCCTCCATCCTTGGTGGCTCGCCGACGGCCGCTGCGGTCCTGCCGAAGTCAATCTGCTTTGCGAAGTTGCTGACCAAGAGCGCTATATCGGCGAGGTAGGACTCGACTTTTCCGCACGCTTTGCCGGAAGTGAGCCGCTACAAATACAGGCATTTGACCGGCTCTGCGATACACTCGTGCAGCATCCTCTTACCGGGCGCGTGATATCAATTCACGCCGTTCGTTCGGCGGGAACCGTACTGGACGTCCTCGAATCGCATGGATTACTCATCCCAAACTCCGACTTCCCCGTTATCATCTTCCACTGGTTTAGCGGCACTTCGGACGAACTCGCCCGCGCGCGTGATGCGGGCTGTATTTTTTCCGTCGACGAACGCATGCTTGCGTCTAAACGTGGTCGCGAATACGCACGCCAGATTCCACTCGATCGTTTACTGCTCGAGACCGATGCGCCGGCCGAGTCAAACGCAGAAACAAGCGCGCAATCGCTCATCAAATCGCTCACAAGGACCTCGATGCGCATTGCCTCGCTCAAAAACTGCGATGCAAAGCGCATTGAGTCGGCAGTTTTAGCAAATGCGCGCTCTGTATTTGACCTTCGCTAACCCCTGTGGGCAAAAATGCCAAGGAAAATGCAAATCGCACAACGCGGTCCCTATTGGAAGGCAGTACAGTTCGACAGCATTACACCAATTCGTGCATGAGATCACGGTTACGTGTATACAATTCGTCAAAGATATGACGGCGCGACGCATATAACTCGTGGGCAGTAACATCAGGCACGATGGTTTGCGCAACGCCAAGGACTTGGGCGAGCTCATCCCATGATGCATAAGCGCCACCTGCGAGAGCTGCCATGATGGCATCACCGAAGCATGCACCCACCGTAACCTTGGCAACCGAGACCTCGCGCCCGCATACGTCGGCGATAGCCTGCATCCAAACTGGATTCTTGGTTCCACCTCCGACAAGCATGATGCGCCCAATTGGCAGTCCATGCTCTCGCTCGATAATGTCGACATGGGATGCAACGGTATACGCGACGCCTTCCAAGGCGGCGCGAACCATATGGGCTCGCGTATGCCTTCCGGTCAGGCCAAAGAAGACGCCACGTGCCTCGGGATCGTTGAGCGGAGTACGCTCCCCCGCAAAGTACGGCA
>CATZEP010000126.1 GCA_958418185.1 uncultured Collinsella sp. | reverse complement strand
CAGCCGGTCCAAACCACCACAATGGGGACAGGCGCCTTTGTGGTGGCCTGGGCTCCAGCGTTTGCCCAGATAAAACCTGCCAAAATAAACCTGTCCCTAATTGGCAGGTTTTGACACCTCAGAGGCGGGCGATGCTACAATCTGGCTTGTACTTGAAACGCATCAAAGGGGCCGCTATGGCAAAGGTTAAAATCAGCGACGTCGCGCGCGAAGCCGGGGTTTCGTTGGGCACGGTTTCCAACGCACTCAACCATCCCGAAAAGCTGCGCCCCGAGACCCTCAAGCTCATAAATGAAACCATCAATCGACTGGGCTACCTGCCCAACCAAAGCGCTCGTCAGCTCGCGGGCGGCGCCACCAAGTCCTTTGGCCTGGTGCTCCCCCGTCTCGATCACGGCTTTTCGCTCCAAATCGCCAGCGGCGCCCACAACGAGGCCCGCAAGCACGGCTACGACTTGCTCATCGCCAACGCCGATAACGACGATATTCTCGAGGACCATTACCTGCGCTACTTTATGGGCACCCAGATGTCCGGCGTCATGGTTCAGCCCATGGCATCCCCCGACTGGCACCCCGCCATGACCAAGATGCCCGTGCCGATCGTCCATCTGGACATCCATTGCTCCGAGCCCGGCTACTACGTAGCGGCCGACAATGAGGCCCAGGGTCGCATCATTGCCGAACTTGCCATCGCCCGCGGCGCGCACCATATTGTCGTCGTCGGCCGAGCAGCATTTATGCAACTCACCCTGCGCGTCCTTGGCATTCATAAGGCGCTCGCCCTGCACCCCGATATCAAGATCGAAGTCATCGACGCCGGCGAATGGAATACCGCTGCCGACGGCTACGGCATCGGTGCCCAAATCGCCGAGCGCCCCGCGGACGAACGTCCCGATTTTGTCGTCGGCCTGACCGACGTGCTGGCCTCGGGCGTTATCTCGGCATTGGTCGACAAAGGCATCTCCGTCCCCGAGCAGGTTCGCGTGGCCGGATGCGACGGCAACCCGCTCGCTTGGAGCGGATCGGTCCCACTCACTACGGTAGCGCCCCCGGGCTACGAGATTGGCCGCAAGGGTGTCCAACTGCTGATGGAGCAAATCGAGAACAAGGCCCCGGCAAAGATCAAGCATATCCGTGTCGGCTCCGCAGTGCGTACCGTCACCGCAGTCGCCGCCGAGGATATCAACCGCCAAGAACTGGTACGTCCGTTCCTGCTGGAACGCGCCAGCACCCGGGCAAGCAGCCAGACCGACGCCACGGCCATCAACCTCGGCGCGTATCTATAGCACGCCCGCAAGTATGCTAAGTCGCCGCTCAAGCAAAAGAGGCCCGACCATTGCCGGACCCCTTTTGTTTAAGCGCAAACGTAAGCAATTGCTCGTTTCAACGCCGCAATTGTCTAGCGCACGGCCTTGACCGCCGCCGCCAGATCGAACAGCGTATCGAGCACGGCCTCGCAGCCATCCACCACGTCCTGCGGCAGCGGCACGATATCGGGGACGGCAAAGACATGGCAGCCGGCCGTAATGCCCGAGACGCAGCCGTTGCGCGAATCCTCGACCACGGCACATTCCTCGGGAGCAAAGCCCGCGCGCTCGCAGGCGAGCAGATACATCTCGGGGTCGGGCTTGCCGTGCACGACGTCCTCGCCACACGTTACCGTTTCAAACTTGTCAAAGAGGCCAACCATCTTAAGGTTGCGCTCGGCCGTAACGAGGCGCGACGACGTCGCTAGACCAACGTGATAGCCCGCAGCCAGCAGCTCGTCTAGGCACTCGGCGGCGCCGGCCTTAAGTTCCAGTTCGGTCTTGACCATCTCGTCGCGAATCTCCTTGTGGCGGACATAGACCGCCTCGGTGGTTTCGTGGCTGCCGTAATGCTCATCAAGGATGTCCATGACATCGGGCAGCGTGCGGCCGATAAACTGATGGATCAGCGCTTCATCAATCGCGAGCCCCAGCTCAGCGGCGCCTGCCTTCCAGGCCTTAATCCCCAAACGCTCGGTATCGACCAGCGTTCCATCCATGTCAAAAATAACAGCCTTGATCATATCGGTCCCCCATCGACTCTCGCTGTCGCGTTGCTGCAACTCTACCGCATTTGGCAACTTGTATATAACGTATATACCATATTGCACTTTCGTTACACAGATAGAAGTCTTATGGCAAGTAACGCATTAGGATTATAGTTTTCGATCGAGTACTCAGCGATAAGGAACGTTTCATGATTTTAGACACCACGGCACCCGCAGAGGAGCTTCAAGACAAGCTATCGGCGCTCGAACAGCTGCTTTTGGCATACGGGCGCGTGGCTATCGGGTTTTCCGGCGGCGTTGACAGCAGCTTTTTGGCCGCCGTATGCGCCCGCATCATGCCTACCAATACCCTCCTCGTCCATCTCACCACGCCGCTCATCGGCACGCCCGAGCAGGCTTCGTTTGAGCAGTCCGTTGATGGACAAGCCAATGAAGGGGCGCATTTTAAGCTCCCCGTGCTCAATCTTTCGGTCGATCAGTTGCAGCTCCCCCAAGTAGCCTGCAACGATGCCAATCGCTGCTACCACTGCAAGCACGCTGGCTTTACCGCCATCGTCAACCACGCCAAGTCGCTCGGCTTTCCCACCGTCATCGATGGCAGCAATGCAAGCGATCGCGGTGACTACCGCCCCGGCATGCGTGCGGCAGAAGAGCTCGGCGTACGCTCACCCCTTATGGAGGTCGGCTTTACCAAGGACGAAGAGCGCGAGCTGCTGCGCGCATGGGGTTATCCCGTTTGGAACCTGCCGGCGGGAGCATGTCTTGCCACGCGCGTCCCCACGGGCGAGGAGCTTACGCGCGAGAAGGTCTCCCTGATTCGCGCCTGCGAGGATTACCTGCACGATCTTGATCTGGCACAGGTACGCGCGCGCCTGGTCGGCGGCTGCATGCATATCGAGGCCGCACCCGCAGATGTCGCCAAGATTGCCACCCTCGGCGGTGCCGCCGTCGACGACAAGGGCAAGACCCCGCTGCCCGCCGTTATCAAGTCCGCGCTGCGCGAACTGGGCTGCGACCATATCTCCCCCGAGGTCACCCCCTACATTCACGGCAACATGAATCTTTAAGTTACGCCGTTTTACAAACGGCGTAACCGCTCGGCGCTGCGCAGGCCCCGGGCACGGCAATCTGACGCTCAACTTCACGGGCGCGACCAAAAGGTCAGCGCCCGCTTGTTTCACGTCACCTTACCGCACCCGGAGCCCGCTCGCTCGCATATGCTCAACCTGCACTGCGTTAACTGACCTGCCAAAAAGGAACAGGTTTATTTTGGCAGGTTTTATCTGGGGAAATATCGCGAGGCAGTCGCTCCCCTAGCACCCATCAAACTTCGAGAGACGATAGAGGGGCAATTCGGCTGCATCTACTTCTTCCGATAGCGGCGGTTGCGGCTCGTCGATGAACCCATTACTTCGATGAGCCCTTTATCCGTCATTTTTGGCAGATGGTAGCTGACGGACGAATTTTGGCATTCCGTCTCTCTAAAACAAGGCGCTCATCTCTCTAACTTTAGAGAGATGAGCGCCTTGTTTTAGAGAGACATTAAGAGAGATGTATCGAATTCGCTGCTAGATTGCCTAATGCTATCTCTCTAACCAACCTTCTCTTTAGAGAGACATTTAGCGAGATGAGCGCGACCTCTCTAATCATGGGCTCCACTCTTTAAGGTGCACACTTCCTAACCGTGCCCTAAGTTGCGGTGAAATAGTCCCCGATTAACCTGCCAAAAAGGGACAGGTTTATTTTGGCAGGTTTTATCTGGGGAAACGCAAATAGGGCCGTGACACCCATACGGCGTCGCGGCCCTTTTCCTTGGAGAAGGATCAATTGATTGAACGGGATGACCGTTCTAGTCTTCGAGTCCGCTATTGATGAGCTCCGCAATCTCAACGGGATCGGTGCTCGCGCGCACCTTGTCACGGAAGCCGGCGTCCATCAGCATCACGGCAGCCTTGGAGAGCAAGCGCAGGTGCGTGGTTCCTGCCTCGCCGGCAGGCACGTACAGCGCGAGCGCAACATCGACGGGCACACCATCGAAGCTCGGCCATTCAACGGGCTCGACCAGCTTAAGCACGGCAACGCCCGGCGTGTGGATAGCATCGCTTTTGGCATGTGGAACGGCAAAACCGGCGACAAGGCCAGTCTCGGCCTCGTTCTCGCGAGCCATGAAGGCAGTCTCTACGGCAGATGCGTCGTCAGCAAAGCCGAGCTCGACGGCCTGATCGGACAAATAATGCAGGGCATCCTCGCGCGAGGCGGCGGTATACCCTATCGTCACTTGGTTGGCAGATACAAATCCCATGGAAACCTTCCTTACAACACAGACCTGACCGCAGCTTCGATGCCGTCGGCGTCCAAACCGTACTTGTGCAGCAAATCGACCGCAGGGCCGGACTCGCCATACACATCGCGCACGCCGACGCGACGCATCGGCACCGGATACTGCTCCGCTAGCACCGAGGCAACGGCCTCGCCAAGACCGCCGATAATCGAATGCTCCTCGGCAGTGACCACGCGACCGGTCTTCTTGGCGCTGGCAACAACCAGACGTTCGTCGAGCGGCGTGATCGTATGCATGTTGATGA
>CATZEP010000125.1 GCA_958418185.1 uncultured Collinsella sp. | reverse complement strand
TCGGCGGTGGGCTTGAGACCGGCCGAGCCGTGGGACATGCAGGAGCTCATAAGCACAAAGACCAGGCAGGTAAGGATGGAGCACAGTGCGAGGCGAAGTCGACGAGCCGGCAGGGCGGGGGCATTCACGTGCGATGTCGAGCGGTAAGGCTTGCCGTCGCGTTCGCCTTGGGGATGCGAAAAGAAGCGGTTGATATGGATGCCGGGCTGACGTGCGCCGTTGCGGCGCAGTTGCGGAACCTCGGCTTGGCGCTGTCGAGTGCGCGCGCCCAAGCGGCTATCTTGCTGCGCGCTTGTGCCCGTGCGCGGACGGCCACTTTGCCGTGTTTTGCTTGCCTGCTGCCGAGACGAAGGTCTGGGTTGCTCTTGAGGGCGTTGCGGATTGCTGCTCGTGGCCCTTCTGGGCGTCGGCGTGGTACGGCCAGCAAGGCGAACACTTTGTCGCCGTTGATCACCGTCGTTGTATCCGTATGCCATTCGTACCGCCTTGTCTCATGTATAACCTGTCTATCCTACAAAAAAGATGTGCAACAAAGGGGTCTGCGCGTCAAAAGCTCGGTAAACGGTACGAAAGGCGCAAAACACACGGCCTCAAAAACATCTCTATATGCGTCCGATGAGCGTACGCCCGTCGGGCGGGCGGCAACAATGGGCTGCAAACTGTGCCGTTCGTCCCAAAAATGGCGCCGCTCGTTTTGCAGTTCTGCCATCGGTCGAGCTACAAGCGGCGCTGCTGTGCCAAGGCCGTATCTTAAAGCCACGGAATAAAAGCGCGCGGCAAAACGGACCGCGCAAGGGGTGACGCCAAGGGCGTCAAAAAGGAAAGGAGGGGAACAATGGCGGACAAGAACGCAGAAGTTGCAGTCGAGGATAACGGCGGCATGAAGAAAACGCTTTCGCTCTGGAACTTCTTCACCATCGGTTTCGGTGCCATCATCGGTACCGGTTGGGTTCTGCAGGTCGGCGACTGGATGGTCGTGGGCGGCGGTCCCGTTCCCGCTATGATCGCATTCCTCTTGGGTGCAATCTTCCTCGTGCCCGTCGGAGCTGTTTTCGGTGAGCTCACGGCTGCTATCCCCATCTCGGGTGGCATCGTCGAGTATGTCGATCGTAGCTTTGGCCGTACGCTGAGCTACATCACCGGTTGGCTCCTGGCCCTGGGCAACGGCATCCTGTGCCCGTGGGAGGCCATCGCCATTTCGACCCTCGTGTCCGAGATGTTCGGCAGCCTGCCCGGCCTTGAGTGGCTGCGCGCCGTCAAGCTCTACACCATCCTGGGCGCCGACGTTTACCTGTTCCCGACGCTGATTGCGCTCGGCTTTGCAGTCTACGTCATCTTCCTCAACTTCCGCGGTGCCAGCTCGGCCGCCAAGCTCCAGGCCTTCCTGACCAAGGCCCTGCTCTGCGGCATGCTGCTCGCCATGGGCGTCTCGCTGTTCACCGGCTCGCCGGACAATGCCATGCCTGTGTTCTCCCAGGTTGCCGGCGCTGGCGGCGGCAAGGCCGCTACCGAGAGCACCAGCCTGTTCGCCGGCATCGTGTCGGTCCTGGTTCTGACTCCGTTCTTCTACGCCGGTTTCGACACCATTCCTCAGCAGGCTGAGGAAGCAGCCGAGGGCCTCAACTGGAACAAGTTCGGCAAGATCATCTCCCTGGCTCTGCTGGCCGCCGGCGGTTTCTACATGGTCTGCATCTACTCGTTCGGCACCATCCTCGACTGGCATGAGTTTGTTAAGAGCCCGGTTCCCGCGCTTGCCTGCCTCAAGGGCATCAACATGCTCCTGTACCTGGCCATGCTCGTCATCGCCACGCTTGGACCCATGGGCCCGATGAACTCCTTCTACGGCGCCACGAGCCGCATCATGCTCGCCATGGGCCGCAAGGGCCAGCTGCCCGAGAAATTCGCCGAGGTCGACCCCAAGTCCGGCGCTCCCAAGCTTGCCTGCGTCGTACTGGGCGTCATCACCGTCATTGGTCCGTTCCTGGGCAAGAACATGCTCATCCCCCTGACCAACGTGTCGGCTCTCGCCTTCATCTTCTCCTGCGGCATGGTCGCCCTCGCCTGCCTGCGCATGCGCTTCACCGAGCCCGACCTGCCTCGTCCCTACGAGGTACCCGGCGGCAAGTTTGGCATCGGCCTCGCTATCGCTGCCTGCGCCATCATCATCGGCCTGCTCGTGATTCCGTTCTCTCCCGCCTCCCTCAACATGGTGGAGTGGAGCATCGTGATCGGCTGGTTGGCTATTGGCCTGGCCCTCATGGCTTTCACCAATTCCCGCAAAAAGTAACGCCTAGCCGGGGCGGACCAGGTGCGCGGGGCCCTCTCTTCCGCGCACCGAACCCGGCATCACTTGGGTAGCTTTGTGAGGCTGCGACCCAACACGGCCTCGCCCACTATATGGATCCATAAGGAGGAACCATGTCCACTAAGTATGCAATCGTTGGCGGTAAGCTCATCGACGGTACCGGCGCCGAGCCGGTCGAGAACTCCCTCGTTCTCGTCGACGACAACGGCAAGATCGAGTACGCCGGTGTTATGCAGGACCTTCCCGAGGGCGTTGAGGTTATCGACGCCGCCGGCAAGACCGTCCTTCCCGGCCTGATCGACACCCACCTGCACTTCTCGGGCAACCTGACCGACGATGACACCGATTGGGTCATGCAGCCGCTCCTCGAGAAGCAGGCCGTCGCCGTCAAGCAGGCCTACGACTGCCTCACCCACGGCCTCACCACCGTCTGCGAGATCGGCCGCTTTGGTATCCAGATTCGCGACTGCATCGACAAGGGCGTCTTTAAGGGCCCGCGCGTTCTGGCCACCGGCCTGGGCTTCTGCCGCGTTGCCGGTCACGGTGACTCCCACCACTGCACCCAGGAGCTCAACAAGGAATCCCATCCCTGGGGCGACCAGGTCGACGGTCCTTGGGATTTGCGCAAGGCCGTCCGTCGTCGCCTGCGCGAGAACCCCGATGCCATCAAGATCTGGGCTACCGGTGGCGGCATCTGGCGCTGGGACTCCGGTCGCGACCAGCACTACTGCTCTGAGGAGATCCAGGCCGTGGTCGAAGAGGCCAAGATGGTCGGTATCCCCGTGTGGAGCCACTGCTACAACAACCACGCCGCTGCCTACGATTCCGTCCGCTTTGGCTGCGAGCAGCTGATTCACGGTTTCGATATCGATGAGCGCACCATGGACCTCATGGCCGAGCAGGGCACCTTCTTCACCCCGACGATCGCCTTCCTGCCCACCTGGTACGCCACCTATCCGCCCGTCTACGTCCCCGAGCTGCACGACAAGTACGAGGGCACCCTGGTCGAGAAGGAGCTGCAGCGCAACTACGACTGCCTGCGCGAGGCCAAGAAGCGTGGCGTCGTCATGACGATCGGCTCCGACTCCTTCTCCTTCGTCACCCCGTACGGCACCTGCTCCATCGAGGAGATGTACGAGTTCGTCGACAAGATCGGCTTCACCCCGGTCGAGACCATCACCTGCGCCACCCTCAACGGTGCCAAGATGTGCCACATCGAGGACGAGACCGGTTCCATCGAGGCCGGCAAGTGCGCCGACCTGCTGGTCGTCAACGGTGACGTCGCCGCCGACATCCACGTGCTCAACACCGACAACATGGACGTCATCATGAAGGATGGCTGGATCGTCGAGGCTGGCACCTTTGGCGAGGCCAACAAATACAGCGCCTAAGATACCGTTTGTCGATGGCTGGATGCAAAACACAGTTTTTGATTGCATAATGCAATGGAGAGGGTCGCTTGCGGCCCTCTTTATTGCTATGGGTGCGGTAGATAAAAGGGGATGACGGTGGATTTAAACAGGCTGATTCTGGGTAAGAGCTACAACTCTACCAAGGTCTTTCGTACGGCCCAGCATGTGGTCCAGGCCATCCTGCTCGGTATTGTCGTTCCGGCGCTTATCCTGCTGCTTATCTGGGATTTAACCGATAATCCCAATCCCGTTCCGGGCGTTGTCGTTATTGCCGGCTTGGTCATGCTGTGCTTCTTTTTCTCATATGTCTTTGTGGTCCCCGACGACCTCACATCGAGCGCAACCGACCGTACGCTCGCCATCGCATCAAAAATATTCGCCTACACGTCGCGCGGCCTTACGCCCGAAGCGGCCCTGGGTGCCTCTAAAATTATCCTATCCGAGACCATCGCCTCCGCCATCTGCTTTACCGATGGCAAACAGGTGTTGGCAAGTTGGGGCGAGGACTCGGCAAAGTGCCCTGCCGGCACCCCGGTAGTGCTCAAGACCACGCTCAACGTGATTGAGACGGGTGAGCAGAGCGTGTTTTCGCGTGACACCTCCAATGAGACGGGTGGCTATTTTCCCCGCCTGCGCGCCGGCATCGTCGCGCCGCTTACCGTGCGCGGGCATTGTGTGGGCACACTCGAGCTGTATTACCCCCGCCTGAGCAGCATCGATATGCGCCAGACGGCCCTTGCTTCGGGTTTTGCCGATCTCATTTCCACGCAGCTCGCCAGCTTTGAGCTCGAGCGCCAGGACGAGCTCACAGCCCGCGTTGAGCTACGCGCCCTGCAGTCGCAGGTCGACCCGCATTTTCTATTCAATACCATTAGCACGATTGTGTCGCTCGTTCGAACCGAGCCCGACAAGGCGCGATCGCTGCT
>CATZEP010000124.1 GCA_958418185.1 uncultured Collinsella sp. | reverse complement strand
CTTAGGATCGAGGCCAAATCGGTTGATGAATCCGGCGAACGTTTCGCGGTCCCACGTGGGGTACGCCGGGCCTACGAGCGACTCGATCTGGCCCACCTTGAGCGTGGAGGGGAAGGGGCACGTGTCCAGGACAAGACCGACGCGGGAGCGTAGATGGCGCTGCGCTTCACCGGGTGCGTCGGCGCCACAGCGCTGCCCAAACAGGTGCACCTCGCCGGCATCGAGTTTGATAAGCCCAAGCGCGGCTTGAATCGTCGTTGTTTTGCCAGCGCCATTTGCGCCCACAAAGCCGACGATCTGGCCAGGCTCCACGGCAAGCGTGACGTCGCGCAGCGAAAAGCGGTCGCTTACAGTGCGTGAGATGCCTTTGAGTTCAAGCAAGTTTTGCATGGTATAGCCTTTCTTGCAGATGGCTACTGCATGGTTTCGGGGGCTACCAGGTCGAGCATTTCGTGCAGCTTGTCGCGCGTGACGCCCAAGGCTTCGGCTTGGCTTGCCGCTTTCGCAAGCAGCTCTTCGATATGGCAGAGCTGGTTTTCACGCAAGAGCTCCTGGTTGCCCTCGGCGACAAAACAGCCCTTGCCCTGCACGGTACAGATAAACCCGAGCTGCTCCAGGTCGGCGTAGGCGCGCTTGGTGGTGATGACGCTCACGCCAAGATCGCTCGCGAGCGCACGGATGCTGGGGAGTTTGGCTCCCGCAGCGAGCGTGCCCGAAAGGATCTGAGCTTTGACCTGCGAGGATATCTGTTCATAGATGGGCTTGTCGCTCGAATTGGATAGGATGATGTCCACAGCGGCTCCTTAGCTGTTGGGCTACACGTGTATATAACCGGTAAGCACAGTATATATACACTATGCACAGTTATGCAAGAGCTAAATGTGGAATAGACCATCGGCGCCGCGCTTGCTCCAAAACAATCTCAATCTGTAACATCTGGGTCCGTTTTTGGTCGCCAGCTGTTACAGATTGAGATGTTATTTTCCCGCCTGCCTATTTGTCTCAATCTGTAACAGTAAGAGTCGATTTGTGCGGCTAGATGTTACAGAACGAGACATTGGCTGCCTGCCTTTCCGTTTATCTCGATTTGTAACAGCTAGACCCAATTTGGGCGGCCAGGTGTTACAGATTGAGATTGTGCCGGCGGACAAGTTCGTTTGTCTCAATCTGTAACAGATAGGGGGGGCAAATAAGCTCTGCTGTTACAGATTGAGACAGTCTGCTGCAGAATACTTTCGATAACTAGCCGTTCACGTTCTGACTGATGAATTTGTCCTGATAGGCGCCCTAGAGCGGGATTTCGCGGCTACAATAGTGCGGTTACATCGACGTAATGCACTCAATGCAAGAAAGGATCCGCATGGCAAGCCTGTCGGATGAAATCTCGTCGCGCCGCACATTCGCGATCATCAGCCACCCGGACGCCGGTAAGACCACGCTTACCGAGAAGCTGCTGCTCTATACCGGCAGCATTCAGACCGCCGGCTCGGTCAAGGGCAAGAGCTCGGCCAAGCATGCCGTCTCGGACTGGATGGACATCGAGAAGGAGCGCGGCATTTCCGTCACCTCCTCGGTGCTGCAGTTCACTTACAACGGCGCCTGCGTCAACATCCTCGATACCCCCGGCCACCAGGACTTCTCGGAGGATACCTACCGTACCCTTATGGCCGCTGACGCCGCAGTCATGGTCATCGACGGCGCCAAGGGCGTCGAGGCCCAGACCAAAAAGCTCTTTAAGGTCTGCACACTGCGTCACATTCCCATCTTCACCTTTGTGAACAAGCTCGACCACGAGGCTCGCGATCCGTTTGAGCTCATGGAAGAGATCGAGAATGTCCTGGGCATCAATACGTATCCCATGAACTGGCCGATCGGCAGCGGTCGCAACTTCCGTGGCGTGTTCGATCGTCAAACTCGTCGCGTCATTGCCTTTGAGGGCGACGGCCACGCCAACGCCACCAAGAAAGTCGCCGAGGTCGAGGCCGAGCTGGGCGATCCTTCCATGGACGAGCTCATCGGCGAGGAGAACCATAAGAACCTGATGGACGACATCGAGCTGCTCGATGGTGCCGGCGACGAGCTCGATTTGGATGCCGTGGCCTGCGGCAAGCTGAGCCCGGCGTTCTTTGGCTCGGCGCTTACCAACTTTGGCGTGGAGCCCTTCCTCAAGGAGTTCCTGCGTCTGGCCCCGACGCCGCGCGCCTATACCGATACGCTCACCAGCGAGCCGGTCGATCCCTGCCGCGACGACTTTAGCGGCTTTGTGTTTAAGATCCAGGCCAACATGGACAAGAACCACCGCGACCGCATCGCCTTTGTGCGCATTTGCTCGGGCAAGTTCGAGCGCGGCATGGACGCCTTCCACGTGCAGGGCAACCGCAAGCTCAAGCTTGCCACGGGCACGTCGATGATGGCCGATGACCGCGCCATCGTGGACGAGGCGTATGCGGGCGATATCGTGGGCCTGTTCGATCCGGGTATCTTTAGCATCGGCGACACCGTGTGCTCCGGCAAGCGCCACGTGCAGTATCCGCAGATCCCGACGTTTGCCCCCGAGATGTTCGCTCGCATTACGCAGGTCGACACGCTCAAGCGCAAGCAGTTCGTTAAGGGTATGGAGGAGCTTGCCCAGGAGGGCGCCATCCAGATCTTCCGCGAGCTGGGTGCCGGCATGGAGAGCGTCATCGTGGGCGTGGTCGGCGTGCTGCAGTTTGAGGTGCTCGAGCGCCGTCTCAAGGCCGAGTACCGTGTTGAGGTTCGTCGCCAGCCGCTGCCCTATACGGACATCCGCTGGATCCAGAACGACCCCGATACCATCGATATCCCGGGCCTTTCGCTCACGCGCGACACCCTGCGCGTCGAGGACATGCGCGGCGGCAAGCTGCTGCTGTTCACGAGCCCGTGGAACGTGGACTGGGCAACCGACCACAACCCCGACCTTATCCTGTCGGAGTTTGGCAACGTAGCCTTTTAACGCACCAGTGCGGTGGCCCTGCGGGGCCGCCGCGCCGATTGCTTGCCTGATGCCGCGTGAGCGGCTATCATACCCACCGTCGTCTCAAGACCGGGGCGTTCGAGCAGTTCGGGTCCGATATCCTGCTCGTTAAACCTAAAACCAAAGGAGTACATAATGATCAAGAAGGTCATGGAGGACTACAAGGTCCTGTTGCGGAGCATTCCCGCGGCAACGGTTTCGCTGTTTTTCGTGAGTGTCATCATGATGAACCTGCTGGCCAACAAAGAGCTCATCAGCCTGCCGTATCTGGCGCTCGACTGTGGCTTTGTGGTGAGCTGGGTTTCGTTTTTGTGCCAGGACATGATCTGCAAACGCTTTGGCGCCAAGGCATCCATCAAAATCTCTATCCTCGCGCTGCTGGTCAACCTGGCCGTGAGCCTGTGCTTTTGGGCATGCTCGCTCACGCCCGGTATGTGGGGCGCCTACTACGACACGGGCATGATCGAGGTTAACACTGCCCTTAACGCTACCATCGGTGGCACCTGGTACGTGGTGCTGGGCTCTTCGCTGGCAATGCTCGTCTCTGCCGTGGTTAACTCCACGCTCAACCAGTCGCTCGGCCGCATGCTCAAAAAGAATAATTTTGCGAGCTTCGCCTTCCGCTCCTATGTGTCCACGGGTGTTGGCCAGTTTATCGACAACCTGGTCTTTGCCATTGTGGTGAGCCACACGTTCTTTGGTTGGACCTGGGTGCAGGTCCTTATGTGCTCACTGACCGGCGCTGTCGCCGAGCTGCTGTGCGAGGTCTTCCTGAGCCCCGTGGGCTACAAGGTCGTGCGCGGCTGGGAGCGCGAGAATGTGGGTTCCGAGTACCTCGAGCGCCACGCAACCGCCTAAGGAGCAAGTATGCGGGTTTTGATCACGGGCGCTTCGGGCGGTATCGGAGCCGCGTGCGTGCAGCGCTTTTTGGACGAGGGCCACGAGGTCGTGGGCTTTGATCTGCTGCCGGCGGCGATCGAACACGAGCGCTACCGCCATCTGATCGTTGATGTACGCGAGCCGGACTCGTTTCCAGGCGACCTTGAACCCCAGGTAATCGTGAACGTTGCCGGTACGCAGGATTCGGCCGACGATATTGCTGCCAACCTGCGTGGCACCATCAACGTGACCGAGCACTACGCCTTTGTGGGGGAGGGGCTTGCCGCCAAGCCTGCGCCGGCTATCAAATCCGTGGTCAATGTGGGGTCGGCGAGCGGGCATACGGGATCGGAGTTTCCCGCCTATGCCGCCAGCAAGGGTGGCGTTATCGCCTACACCAAGAACCTTGCAAACCGTCTGGCGCCGCAGGCCATCGCCAACAGTGTGGACCCGGGTGGCGTTATCACGCCGCTCAACCGTTGTGTGATGGAAGACGAGCACCTGTGGAACCAGATTATGGAGCTCACGCCGCTTAAGCGCTGGGCCACTGCCCAAGAGATCGCCGAGTGGATCTACTTTGTGGGCGTGACCAACCGGTTTATGACCGGGCAGAGCCTGCTGATCGATGGCGGCGAGGCCGGCCGCACACAATTTATTTGGCCTGAATAGGAAACGCGCCCGATGGAAAGCCGTCGGGCGCGTTTTTGATGTATCGATTTTTAGCCGAGGCAAGCCCAGTTGACGGGGGTCGAGCCGTGCTGTTCGAGTAGCCGATTGGCTGCCGAGA
>CATZEP010000123.1 GCA_958418185.1 uncultured Collinsella sp. | reverse complement strand
GAGCGTGGCTGTGGGGGACCTGTTCTCGGCCTGTGGAGGGATGGACACGAGGGCGTTTACATCACGCCGACGCTGCGTCACCCTCGTGCCTGCGTTGCTGCCGGTGCCGACATCGTGGCAATTGATGCCACTGATCGCCCACGTCCCGATGGCAAGACCGTCGAGGACACCTTCCGTCCGCTGCACGAGGAGGGCGTGCTCCTGATGGCGGATTGTGCCACCATCGAGGACATTCGCCGTGCGGTTGATATGGGCTTCGACCTTGTATCTACCACGCTTTCTCACGGTGTCGCCGCCATCGACTGCACCATGGCCGATGGCCCTGATCTGCCGCTCCTGCGTCAGGCGACCGAGGAATTCCCCGGTCTTCCCATCATCTGCGAGGGCCGCGTGCACACGCCCGAGGAGGCCCGCGCCGCGATTGATGCGGGCGCCTGGGCCGTTGTCGTAGGCACTGCCATTACGCACCCCACGAGTATTACGAGTTGGTTCAAGGCTGCGCTTGAGGCGTAAGACAGGCCTCGTATCCGCTTGGGGCGGTATACTCAATAAAGGCAATTGATCGCGCGGGATCCGCTGGCCGGGTCCCGCGCTTGTTTTAGGAGGCACACATGCAAAAGGGAGATGCCATGGATGCGGCGGAGCGCTCGGAGCGCATCCCCGATATCGTCATCATCACCGGAATGTCCGGATCGGGCCGAACGCAGGCCATGCATGTGTTCGAGGACATGGGCTACTTTTGCATCGACAACTTGCCTCCGCGTCTGATCGCCCAGCTTGCCGAACTCGTCGGCATCAATACGGGCGTGGGCAGGCATCTTGCCGTCACCTGCGACCTGCGCAGCCAGGGCTTGTTCGATGAGCTGCTCGATGCCGTTGCCGCGCTCGAGGAGCGCGAGATGAGCTGTGACATCGTGTTTCTCGAGGCCTCTGACGAGGTGCTGATCCGTCGTTATAGCGAAAACCGCCGCCGCCATCCCATTGCCAAGCCGGGGGAGACTACGGCCGATGCGATTCAGCGCGAGCGCCTGCAGCTGCAGGGCGTTCGCGACCGAGCTGACATGATTATCGATACGAGCCGCCTGCGCACCTCTGCCCTACGCAACAAATTGCGCATGGCGTTCTCCGAGTTGTCCGACCAGCAGCTCATGGACGTTCACGTGTTCTCGTTTGGCTTTAAGCACGGTATGCCCGTCGAGGCGGACATTATGATTGACGTTCGCTTCCTGCCCAATCCGTTCTACGATCCCGAGATGCGCACGATGACCGGTCTCGATAAGAAAGTCTCCGACTTTGTTCTGGACCATCCCAAGACCCAGGAGTTCTGGAAGGCCTGGACGCAGCTGCTCGATACGGTGATGCCGGGCTATATCGCGGAGGGCAAGCCGCAGCTTTCTATTGCCATTGGCTGCACGGGCGGTCAACACCGCAGCGTTGCCATCGCCGAGGCCACGGCACGTTATTTGGAAGGCGCCCAGTATCACGTGAGCATTTCCCATCGCGACCTGTCGCGCGCCAACACGAAAGCATAGGCCTGCATGTCGTTTACCGCCGAGGTGCGTGACGAGCTCGCGCGCTGCGAACCCGAATGTGAATACTGCGATTTGTCGACGCTTGCCGCCCTGACGCGTGTGAGCGGTACACTTTCGCTGGCCGGCTCCGGGCGGTATCGTTTGACGGTCGCGACCGAGACGGGCGCCGTCGCGCGCACGATGATCACACTGACGCATCGCATCCTTAAGCTCAAAACGGAATTCACCGTTCGTAAATCGGTCTTGCATAAGGTCCGTAACTATCTCATTACCCTGCCCGATCAACCCGACCTGGACAAGGCTCTGGTGCTGCTGGGCATTCTAGACCGCAGGGGAGGACTCGTCGCCGGTGTTCCCCGGCACATCGTTGCCCGTCCCTGCTGCAGGCTTGCCTACATCCGCGGCGCGCTCATCGCCGGCGGTTTCGTGGCCGATCCCCGCGGCGACTTTCATTTGGAGGTCGCGGTGCAGGGCGAGCAGTATGCCCGGGGACTTTGCGATCTATTGGAGCAGATTGGGGTCTATGCGCGCGTTAACGCGCGGCGCGGATCCTTTGCTGTCTACATTAAGAGCGCCGAGGAGATCGAACAGCTCCTAAAGCTGGTCGGCGCCAAGCGAAGCGTTGCCGAGATCGAGGAAGCGCGCGCGGTCAAATTGGTTAAGAACGACGTAAACCGTCGCGTGAATGCCGAGCTGGCAAATCAGACCAGAAGTGCGGGTGCCGCCCAGCATCAGCTTGCGTTGATCGACGAGCTCGAACAGCGGGGTTTGCGTGACACGCTTCCGGACGCCTTGGCGGTCTTTTGCGAACTACGCGAGCGCTATCCCGATCTGTCGCTGCGCGATTTGGGCGAGATGGCTGACCCTCCCTTGTCGAAGTCGGCCCTCTACCATCGAGTTTTGAGGCTTGAAAAGCTCATTGAAGCAAACAAGTAGTTTGAAGTATCGACTTATATGCGGATTTAGCTGCTATTTTATTCTTTAAAACGTTTTAACGTAAATTTGATTTTCAATTTCGAGCATTCTCGTGAAATTCAAGTCAAAAAAAAGGTATATTAGGCGAGTGGTTAGTTTGTGGGCCTCAACGGCGGGCGCTGTAGCTCGCGGGGGCCTTACGAAAGGAGACACAATGGCAGTAAAGGTTGCTATTAACGGCTTCGGTCGCATCGGTCGTCTGGCTTTCCGTCAGATGTTCGGTCATGAGGGCTCCGAGATCGTCGCTATCAACGACCTCACCTCTCCCGATATGCTCGCTTACCTGCTGAAGTACGACTCCACGCAGGGCAACTACGCTCGCGATCACGAGGTCGTTGCTGGCGAGGATTCCATCACCGTTGACGGCAAGGAGATCAAGATCTACAAGGAGGCCGACGCCAACAACCTGCCTTGGGGCGACCTCGACGTCGACGTCGTTCTCGAGTGCACCGGCTTCTACACCAGCAAGGCTAAGGCTCAGGCCCACATCAACGCTGGTGCCAAGAAGGTCGTCATCTCCGCTCCGGCCGGCAGCGATCTGCCCACCATCGTGTACAACGTCAACCATGAGACGCTGACCGCTGAGGACAACATCATCTCCGCTGCTTCCTGCACCACCAACTGCCTTGCCCCGATGGCCAAGGGTCTCAACGACTTCGCTCCCATCGTGTCCGGCATCATGACCACCATCCACGCCTTCACCGGCGACCAGATGCCGCTCGACGGCCCGCAGCGCAAGGGCAATTTCCGTCGCTCCCGCGCCTGCTCCGAGAACATCGTCCCGAACACCACGGGCGCTGCCAAGGCCATCGGCCTGGTTCTCCCCGAGCTCAACGGCAAGCTCATCGGTGCCGCCCAGCGCGTCCCGACGCCGACCGGCTCGCTGACCAACCTCTACGCCGTCGTTGACAAGAAGGTCACCGTCGACGAGGTCAACGCTGCCATGAAGGCCTACGCCGAGACCATCCCCGATACCTTCGCCTACAACGAGGACCAGATCGTCTCCCGCGACATCGTCGGCGAGACCCACGGCTCCATCTTCGACGCCACGCAGACCATGTGCTCTGACCTCGGCAACGGCCAGACCCTCGTTCAGGTCACCTCTTGGTACGACAACGAGAACTCCTACACCTCTCAGATGGTCCGCACCATCAAGTACTTCGAGAAGTTCGTTGCTTAATTTAGCTTTTAGCGAATAGCTCGTTGAGCGTCTAAAGAAGGGCGCGGCCTTATAGGGCTTACACCCTAGGGTCGCGTCCTTTTTATAAGAAATCGTCTGCCGTAATGGAAGGCAGACACGTACGAAAGGTAGAAGCAAACATGGCCTTTACCAAGAAGACCGTCCGCGACATCGATGTCGACGGCAAGCGCGTTCTCGTCCGCGTTGACTTCAACGTGCCTATCAAGGATGGCGTCGTTGGCGACACCACCCGTATTAAGGCTGCCCTGCCCACCATCAACTACCTCGTTGAGCACAACGCTCGCGTCATCCTCATGAGCCACCTCGGCCGTCCTGAGGGCACTGGCTTCCAGCCCGAGCTCTCCCTTGAGCCTGTCGCCAAGAAGCTCGCCGAGCTCTCTGGTCTCGACGTTGCCTTTGTCGCCGACACCTACGGCGAGAAGGCTGCTGAGGCTGTTGCCGCCGTCGAGCCGGGCAAGGTCCTCGTTCTCGAGAACGTCCGTTTTGACAAGCGTGAGAAGAAGAACGATCCCGAGATCGCCAAGAAGCTCGCTTCCTATGGTGACGTCTTCGTTCTCGATGCCTTCGGCACCGCTCACCGCGCCCAGGGTTCCGTCGTGGGCCCCGCCGCTTACCTGCCTGCCGTCGCCGGCTTCCTGCTCGAGAAGGAGGTCGACACGCTGACCGGCATCTTCGCCGAGCCCGAGCGCCCCTTCGTCGCCATCGTCGGCGGTTCCAAGGTTTCCTCCAAGATCGGCGTCCTCGATCACCTCATCGACTCCGCTGATACCCTGATCATCGGTGGCGGAATGGCCTACACTTTCTTCCTGGCTCAGGGCCTGTCCGTCGGTCAGTCCCTCAAGGAAGAGGACTGGGTCGAGCGCGCCGGTGAGATGCTCAAGAAGGCCGAGGAGAAGGGCGTCAAGATCCTGCTCCCCATCGACAACCGCGTTGCCGATCACTTTGGCGAGGACGCTGTCCCCGAGGTTGTCGCTTCCGACGCTATCCCCGACGACCGCGAGGGTATGGACATCGGC
>CATZEP010000122.1 GCA_958418185.1 uncultured Collinsella sp. | reverse complement strand
ATGCACGGCATCGTCCCGACCGGCTGCGAGCTCATCTGCGAGTACTTCGACATCGACCCGGTCGCCTTCTTTAGCTGGGACAACATCTTTGCCTCCACGGACGAGTTTATGGAGAGCCTGGGTGAGAAGCCCGGCGAGCACCGCGTAAAGCCACTGCCCCCGCGCTTCGACTTCTTTAGCAAGCACGAGAGCCAGTACTAGGCAACCACAACGCGCCCGGGAATGATTATTCTGGGACGGGGATTAAAAAATCATTCCCGGGCGCCACAGTACAGTCTTTTTGTGACGGGGGTCATGGAATGATTTTTTAATCCCCGTCCCAGAATAATCATTTAGGTGGAAGGAAAGACGGATGTCCAAGCCGCGTCGTCGTAAGCAGAAAAAGCAGGTTAAGCCCGAGCTCAAGCTCAGGCAGTTTGCCGCCACCGAGCTTTCCGACCGGCTTGCCGCCCAACACTCCGCCGCCGACCTGCCGCGCTTTATGGTCGACACGGTTGCCGGCGCCTATACGCCTGCCGATGCCGAGCTCATGATCGAGGGCTTTGGCGCCGCGGCCACGCGCCCGGTCACGCTGCGCGCCAACACGCTCAAGGCGACCGCCGAGGACATCGCCGCGGCACTCGACGCCGTCGGGATCGCCCACCGCTCCGTCGCATGGTATCAGGATGCCTTCATCCTGCCCGACGCCCAGGTTTCCGATCTGTGGGACCTCGACATCTACCGTGACGGCAAGATCTACCTGCAGAGCCTGTCGTCCATGATGCCTCCTTTGGTGCTGGACGCCAAGGCCGGCGAGGACATCCTGGATATGTGTGCGGCCCCCGGCGGCAAGACGACGCAGATCGCCGCCCTCACCCAGGGACAGGCGCACCTCACCGCCTGCGAGATGAGCATTCCCCGTGCCGAAAAGCTCGAGGCCAATCTGGGCCGCCAGGGCGCCAAAAACGTGCCCGTCATGCGTATTGACGCACGCGAGCTTGACGAGTTCTTCCGCTTTGACCGTATCTTGCTCGACGCCCCCTGCACCGGCACGGGCACCGTCATCAGCGGCAACGAAAAGAGCTTGCGCGGCCTCACCGAGCAGTTGCTCGGCAAGTGCGCCCGCTCGCAGCGCGCGCTTCTGGACCGTGCCATGGGAGCCCTCAAACCGGGCGGCACGCTTGTCTATTCGACGTGTTCGATCTTGCCGCAGGAAAACGAGGACGCCCTGCAAGAGGCCCTCGACAAGCACATGGACTGCGAGCTTATCCCCCTCGATGGCACGCCGAGCGAAAGCGAAACGCGCCGTGCTCAGGAAGCTGGCGAAGAGCCGTGCATCGAGTCCAACGCTCTCACCGAGGCCATCGCCTCGGGTCAGGTATCGGCCATCACCAACGGCATGCCCGGCACGCTGACCATTCCGCCCAGTCGCGACTTTGAGGGTTTCTATATCGCCCTGGTCCGAAAACGCAGCTAGCGCACGGATTCAAAACTCAACAAGCTATCTCCGTGCGCGCTTGTCCTGCTGGTCACGATGCTGCTTAAGCGCTTCGCGCTCCTTGCGCTCTGCCCTTTTACCCTTAATGGCCGTGACCACAAAGTAGATGACCGCGGCGGCAACGATTGCGCCCACGCACAGGCCAATCGAGCTCAACATTGCCGTGAAATCCATACCGCGTCACCTTTCTATTGCATACGGGACATTCAAGATAGCACCTCGATACCCGCCACCACAGCTCCTTCACGTTCGACGGCCTTTGAGTCTAACGGACGGCGTGGCGGGGAAAAATCAACTCGTCAAACGATTTAGCAAGCACAACGCTGCCGGCACCCTGCCGGCCGCCATCGCATAGAATCGAGCCTCCATGGATACCCTCAACGACCTAAACGAGCGCGTCGACGCCTTTGTCGGCACCAGCTCCTTCGACACGCCTGCCGCGACAAACGACCAAGCTCCCATCGATGTACCCGCCGAGGTTCACGAGGATATCGTCGCCTCGGTCGATTTTTCCGAGGTCGAGCTTGCGGACGAGTTTACCGAGCCCCAGGTTGCTGTAACTCCCAACGGCCTGCTTCCCATGGAGCCCCTGCCCATCGACGGGCGCCTGCGCAAGGCGGCCCTCCGCATGCCCGACGAGATCGAGGAGGCCAGCGGCTTTACGCTCTTTGGCCGTCGCATCAAATCGCTCATCTACACCACCGATGTCGCGGTCATCCGCAACTCCAACGCCGATGCCGTCTTTGCCGTTTACCCCTTCACGCCGCAGCCGGCCATTACGCAGGCGCTGCTGACCGTTGCCGAGTGCCCGGTCTTTGTTGGCGTGGGCGGCGGCACCACCACCGGCAAACGCTCCGTGCAGATGGCGGCCGTCTCCGAGATGCAGGGCGCGGCGGGTTGCGTGGTCAACTCCCCCGCCACCGCCGAAATGGTCGAGCACATCACCAACATGGCCGACATCCCCGTCATCGCCACAGTCGTGCGCTGCGATGACGATGCACACGCCAAGGTTCGCGCCGGAGCCAAGATCCTCAACATCGCGGCCGGCAAGAACACGCCGCAGGTCCTGCGCGAGCTACGCGAGCACTACCCCAACTTGCCGCTCATCGCGCCGGGCGGCAAGACGCCCGAGAGCATCCGCGAGACCATCGCCGCCGGTGCCAACGCCATCATTTGGACGCCGCCTTCGGCCCAGCAGCTGCAGACCGACATGATGCAGCGCTACCGCAAGATGAAGGAAGACGCCACGCCCGTTATCTCGCGCGACGACGTGCCCATCATCGACCAGGTTGCCGCTGCCGAAGTGAGCCAGGTCGAGAACATGAATCCCGATGTGCCGATCCCCGACGAAGTCATCGAACGCGTCGCTTCGATCCACGATCATATCGAGGAACGTCGCGCCAACCGCGGACTCAAGCCCTCGCTGCACGGCTTTTTCTTCCGCGGAAAGAAACGCTAGCCGCAACAGCAAGGCCCGTCCCGCAAACAACGGGACGGGCCTTTTTCTGTTATCAAGTGTCAGGAGGGACAGGCGCAGCCGTTAAAACCGTCAGCCAGCCCACAAACGCTAATCCACGCGCTTGTCGCCCATAAAGAAGACGGCCACCGTGCCGGGGCCGGTATGCGAGCCAATCAGGGCACCGATGCTATTGATCTCAATCTTGCCTTTGAGCTGCGGAACCTGTTCCTCTATCAGTGCCGCAACGGCCTCGGCGTCCTCGCGGCACGCCGAGTGCGACATGATGCACTTGCCCGAATAGTTCGCGCCGTCCTGCACATGCGCCATCACGGTCTTGGCCATCTCGGAGATCGCGCGCTTCTTGGTGCGAATCTTCTCGCGTGGCGCCAGCTCACCTTCGCAATCGACCGTCATAAGCGGGCAAATCTTAAGCGCCGTGCCGATGATCGCGCTCGCGGCCGAAATGCGACCGCCGCGCAGGTAGCTCGACAAATCGGTCGAGAAGAACCAGTGGTGCAGGTTGAGTTTATGCTCCTCAATCCAGGCGGCCGTCTCGTCGAGCGAAGCGCCGCTATCGCGAACGTCGGCGGCACACTCCACCAGCAGGCCAAAGCCCGAAGACGCCGCCAGCGAATCGATGACGCGCACCTTACCGCCCCGGGGATAGCGATCCGCGAGCATCTGCGCCGCAACGCAGGCCGATCCATACGTGCCCGAAATACCCGACGACAGCGCCAGGTGCAGCACGTCTTTACCCTCGGCAACAAACGGCTCCCAAAACTCCTCGTACTCACCCACGCTCACCTGAGACGTCTTGGGCATAGCGCCCGCGGCAATCTGGGCAAAAAACTCGTCCGGCGTAATCGACTGATACAGATCGTCCGTATAGACAACATCGTCGATCTCGTAATGAAAACACACGACAGAAATATTGCGCGACGCAAAGAACTCACGGGTTCGATCGGCGGCGGATTCACAGGTCAGGACAAAATCACTCATATGAGGCTCCTTACTCATTGCTGCGTAAATTATTGCACAGCAAGCGTGAATACGGTACAAATGTCCACTATTTACCAAATTGAAGCAAAGATAGTGAACATCTTTACCGTCATCATCTCTATCGATCCCGGAGGCATGCGTCTGCAAAAAACGACCCTGCGTCTCCACTCAACCGCCATATCTACCTCAACTAAATCGATTTACCAAACCGTTCGGCCAACAATTCGACCTCCCATCCCCAATCGAAACAAAAGCGGCGCATACTGATAAACGTTTGACGCTGTTTGTCAGTTTTACCAACCACATCGGAAGGTGCTTCATGGTCGCATTCGATCGCAATCCGCAAGACTTCAAGTATCTGCGCCTGCTGTCGAGACAGTTCCCCACCGAGCAATCCGCATTCACCGAGATCATCAACCTCTCGGCCATCCTCAACCTACCCAAGGGCACCGAGCATTTTATGAGCGATGTGCATGGCGAGTACGAAGCCTTTATGCACATCCTCAACAACTGCTCGGGCGTCGTACGCGAGCATGTCGACGAGATCTTTGGCGACACGCTCTCCTTTGACGAAAAGGGCGAGCTGTGCACGCTCATCTACTATCCGCGCGAGAAGATCGATCTTGTCCGCAGCCGGCGCGAGGACTCGCCCACCTGGTACAAGACCATGCTCGACCAGCTCATTGTGGTTGCCCGCTCGCTTTCGAGTCGCTACACCCGCTCCAAGGTGCGTAAGGCCATCCCGCGTGATTACGCCTACATCATCGACGAGTTGCTGCACACGCATCCGGA
>CATZEP010000121.1 GCA_958418185.1 uncultured Collinsella sp. | reverse complement strand
CGCGGGCTGCTTGAGCTTCCGCCGCGAGGCTCATGTTCCCAAGGGCGGCCCCGATGGCGGCGTCGGCGGTCGTGGCGGCAACGTCGTTCTCCCGGCCGGCGCTCAGCTTTCCTCGCTGATCGATTACCGCTTTAAGCATCACTTCCGTGCTGAGCGCGGAACGCATGGCCAGGGTGCCCGCCGCAACGGCAAAAGCGGAGAGGACCTGATTTTGAAAGTACCCATGGGCACCGTAGTCCGCGAGCTCGATCCCGAGACGCAGACCCCGACGTTCGAGCTTGCCGACCTGGTGCACGACGGTGAGCGCGTTGTCGTGGCGCCCGGTGGTGCCGGCGGTCTGGGCAACACTCACTTTGTGACGTCGGTGCGTCGCGCGCCCGCATTTGCCCAGCTGGGCGAGCCGGCCGAGGAGCACTGGATCGAGCTTGAGATGAAGCTCATGGCCGATGCCGCGCTTGTGGGCTTTCCCTCTGTCGGCAAGTCCTCGCTCATCGCGCGTATGAGCGCTGCCCGTCCCAAGATTGCCGACTACCCGTTTACCACGCTTGTGCCCAATCTGGGCATGGTGCGTGCCGGCGAATATTCTTACGTCGTTGCCGACGTCCCCGGTCTCATCGAGGGCGCGAGCGAGGGTCGTGGCCTGGGCCATCAGTTCCTGCGCCACATTGAGCGCACGGCCTTGATCATGCATGTCGTTGACATGACGGGCGGGTTTGAGGATCGCGATCCGGTTGAGGACTATCGCATTATTAACCGTGAGCTTGAGCAGTATGGCGCTGAGCTTTCGGAGCGTCCGCAGATCGTCGTCGCCAACAAGTGCGATGCGCCGGGCACGGCCGACAAGATTGCCGACCTTAAGCGTGCGGCGCTCGACGACGGGCATATGTTCTTTGCCGTGTCCGCTGTGACGGGTGCCGGTCTCAACACGTTGATGCTTGCCGTGGGCGAGCAGGTGGCCAAGCTCCGCGCTGAGCTGGCGGTCTCTGATGAGCCGGTCGATCTGCGCGACGAGGAGTGGGAGCGTCGCCGCCTGCAGCGCGAGAAGCGCTTCCGTATCGTCCATGAGGAGCCCGGTGCCTTCCGCGTGGTCGGTCGCGCCATCGAGCGCTTGGTTATCCAGACCGACTGGGAAAACGAGGAGGCCGTCATCTACCTGCAGCATAAGTTTTCCCGCATGGGCGTTGACGATGCGCTCCAAAAGGCCGGCTGCCGTGCCGGCGACGAGGTTCGCATTTGCCAGCGCGCCTTTGACTTTGAGGGCGCCGAGGACTTCTCGGAGTTCGAGGACGAGCTTGAGGACGGTAGCGAGGACGTCGCCGTCGAGGTCGTTGATGTCGAGGATGTCGCGGACGATAGCTTGGAGGCTGTCGACGCGGTGGATGCCATTGACGGTACTGATGACGCTGTTGCTGCGGAAGACGTCGAGACCCCGGAGGGCGAGTAGGCCATGTCGCTGCGCGGTGGAATCGGTCTGCCCGAGCTTCCCATAGAGGACGGGCAGGAGTTTAGGCTCGGCATTATGGGTGGTACCTTTGACCCCATCCATTACGGTCACCTGGTGACCGCCGAGCAGGCACGTGAGTCCCTCGACTTGGACGCCGTGCTCTTTATGCCGGCGGGCTCGCCTGCCTTTAAACTCGACAAACCGGTGACGCCGGCCGAGGACCGTTATGCCATGACGGTCCTCGCGACCGCCGCGAACCCGGCCTTTTTGGCAAGCCGCTTCGAGATCGATCGTGCCGGTATCACCTACACAGCCGATACGCTGCGCGCCCTTCGCGAGTTTTACCCGCCACAGGTGAAGCTTTACTTTATTACGGGTGCCGATGCGATTATCGATATTGTGACCTGGCACAATGCTGATGAGATTGCCGAGCTGGCAACCTTTATTGCTGCGACGCGTCCCGGCTTTGACATCGATACGGCGCGAGCGCGGATTAAGGAATCGGGACTGCCATTCGACGTGCGCTATATCCAGATTCCGGCACTGGCGATTAGTTCGACCAACATTCGCAAGCGGGTTGCTCGCGGCATGAGCGTGCGCTATCTTACGAGCGAGTCCGTACTCGGCTATATCCGCAAGCGTGGCCTGTATGCCGATCTTGGGCAAGACGACTTTGATTGATGGGGGAGAACGTTGTCGGTAGAAGATCAGTTTGAGGGCGACGAGTGCGCGCTCTTGACGCGTATCCACGAGTTGCTCGATGTGCGCATGAAGGATAAGCGTAAGCGCTACGTGCATTCGCTCGGGGTTGCCGAGACTGCGTTGCACCTAGCCGAGGTGTACGGTGTCGACCGCTTTGATGCCGCCGCCGCCGGCCTGATCCATGACTGGGACAAGGTGCTCTCCGACGACGAGCTGGTCACGCGCGCTCTGCATTATGGCATCAAGATTGCCGGCTCTCCGTCTGCCGCGACACCGCTTTTGCATGGCCCGGTTGCCGCCTATGAGCTTCCGCAGCTTTTTCCCGAGCTGTCGCCGGCGGTCTTTCAGGCTGTCGACCGTCACACCGTGGGCGCTTGCGACATGACGCCGCTCGATATGGTGGTCTTTGTGGCCGATGCCATCGAACCCAACCGCCACGGCGATTATGCCCATGCGCTGCGCAAGATGGTGGGGAAGTCCTCGCTCGACGAGTTGTTCTTCTCCTGTTTTGCGCAGGGTCTGGTCTATGTGATCCAGACCGGGCGTTATCTTTATCCCACGGCTATTACGATTTACAACCATTACGCCCAGCTGCGCTAGCTCGGGTGCGTCTAGAAAGAGGTATTCCATGGCCGACGAGACCATGACCGACGAGCAGATTCTTGAAGGCGTGGAGCACAAGAGCTTCGTTGCCACGTCCGATCGCACTGCCGCCTCGCTGTCCGCGAGCGGTGTCGCCGCCGAGGATGTCGCCCGCGCCGCCGCGCAGGCCGCCTACGACAAGAAAGGCGAGGATGTTCAGGTGCTCGACCTGACTGAGCTTTCCGATGTGTGCGACTACTTTGTCCTCGCTACCGGCACCAACAATCGCCAGGTTGATTCCATCGTCGACGAGATTGAGGAGAAGGTCGCCGAGGCTTGTGGCGAGCACCCGTTTTCCATCGAGGGCCGCGAGCAGAAGACCTGGATGCTCATGGACTACGGTTCGGTTGTCGTCCACGTCTTCACTCCTGAGGCGCGCGAGTTCTACCGTCTCGAAAAGCTCTGGGGCGACGCCCCCCAGCTTCCCCTCGACCTCCTCTAGTAGCTCATTTGGGACGGGGTTTTAGCTAACCTTTACCGTTCGCCGGGCAGCTGCATCATTCGCAGCTGCCCGGCTTTCTTTTTGTCTAAGGGACTAATAGTTGAAGCGGGATTGACGGCCGAAGGATAGGGCGGTGTCGCCGAACTTGTCTCGGACGGCGTCGATGGCGACCAAGAGGTCGCGACGGTCGCTGGATTGGGCTCCGCGGTCGTCGATTTCGCAGAACAGGTCGGTCTGGATACCGCCCTGATGGTCAAAGTCGCTCATGCCGACGCCCGCCAGGCGCACATGCATCCCTTCCTGCCAGATGTTGTCGAGCAGTTCGAGCGCCACTGCCACGAAGATGTTCTCATCGTCGGTCGGATGGGGCAGCCGGCGCTGTGCCGAGCGACCGCTTCCATACGAATACTTGAGTTTGAGCGTCACCGTGGCGCCCGTTAGTCCCTGACGGCGCAGACGGCGTCCCACTGACTCTCCCAATAGCGCAATCGCCGCTTCGATGTCCCCACGCTCAGTTAAATCGTTCGCAAAGGTGCGTTCATTGCTGACCGACTTGACCTCGCGCTCTTCATCGAGACTCGTGACTTCGGAGATTTCGAGCCCCAGCGCACGCTGGCGCATGCGTTCGCCGTTGACGCCAAAAATAGAGGCCAAGGTTGATTCCGGTGCACGTGATAGCTCGCCGAGCGTGTAGATGCGCATGCGACGCAGCCGCTCCTCGGCCGAGCGTCCGATGCCGCTCATGGCAGATACCGGCAGCGCTGCCAAAAAGCGCTGCTCGGTTCCAGGGCGCACGATGGTCAGCCCAAACGGCTTGTCCCGCTCGCTTGCGATCTTTGCGACCGTCTTGTTACAGCCCACGCCAATGGAGCAGGTCACCCCCAGCGCCGCCACGCGGTCGCTGATGCGCCGTGCAACCAGCAGCGGGTCCTCGGGTGCAAAGCGACCTGGCGTGATGTCGATAAAGGCCTCGTCGATGGATACGCGCTCAACGCGCGGGGTCTCGTCGGCGAGAATCGCCATGACCTGAGCGCTGACCTCGTGGTAGCGATCGAAATGCCCATGCGTCCAAATGGCCTGCGGACAGAGGCGCCGTGCCTCGGCGGAGGGCATGGCGGAGTGCACGCCAAAGCGACGTGCTTCGTATGAGCAGGTGGACACGACGCCGCGGGAATCGGCATCGCCGCCCACGATGAGCGGCTTGCCGCGCCACTCGGGATGATCGAGCATCTCCACGCTCGCAAAAAACGCATCGAGATCCATGAGGCCCACCGCCGGCCCCGTCCAGGGCGGCGGTGTGACGCCCGCAGCATCCTCATAACCGTATGTATGTTCGCGTCTTTTCATGGCATGAGTATACCGCGCAGCTCATGTGGGGTGCGTGGATGTGCTTGCAAATCGCGAATTCTTGTCTAAGATATGGATTTGCCTTCGACTACACCGAAGAAGTTGGTCTCACGGACTTCACCTGCCCGCGTCGATGGCGTATTATGTTCGACT